>JBARYP010000040.1:0-49600 GCA_049647945.1 Nonlabens sp.
TATTATATTACCTATGGTGGAGAGTTTGAAAACCTACAAAGCGCAAAGGATCGTTTGATAATCGTTGTGCCCATCGCCCTGTTTTTAATCTTAATACTGCTATACTTTGCGTTAAAATCCTTTTCACAATCTTTAATGATTTACATCGCGATTCCCTTGGCAGCCATAGGTGGTGTATTTGCTTTATGGCTGCGCGGTATGCCATTTAGTATCTCGGCAGGTGTAGGATTTATTGTACTATTTGGTGTCGCAGTTCTTAACGGTTTGGTACTTATTAACCGATTTAATTCTCTTAAAGAAGAAGGCGTTACAAGTATAAAGGATAGAATATTTCAAGGGACTAAAGAACGTATTCGCCCTATTATGCTCACGGCCACCACAGATATTTTTGGCTTTTTACCAATGGCATTTTCCACATCGGCTGGTGCAGAGGTACAACAGCCACTTGCGACGGTGGTTATAGGTGGTATGCTTACGGCAACGCTGCTTACATTGATCGTTCTTCCCGTACTTTATACATTTATAGAAAAGAGACGTGAGCGCAAAGATCAGAACAAAATTGGTTCTTTTAATCCGCAAGCATTGACTACTATTTTGATAGTTGGTTTTATGTTAGGTGGCACCGCTTCGGCATCTGCCCAGAGAGCAGTCGAAGAAAAAGAGAAACAATCACAAGCACCTTTGCAGGATAGTATTGTTCAGGACAGTATCATACCCATCACACTATCACGAGCGGTTGAAATTGCCAAAGAGAATTACCCTGTACTTAAGACGAGCCAACTCGAAATTGAAAGACAGAATGCACTCACAGGCAATGCTTATGATTTCGGAAATACACAGGTATTTACTGGTGGTGAGGAAGTAGCCAATGGTCAAGGCATTTATACCTTGATAGGCATCGGACAGCAGAATATTGATCTACTGGGAATAGGTGCCAAAGAACGTTTGCAACAACAACGGATCGAGTTGGCACAAACGGCATTTGACCTTTCTAAAATCCGGGTAGAACGGGAAGTTAAAAAAGCCTGGTCAGAAGGTTTTCAGGCAAAAAAGAAGTTCTTCTTGTACCGAGAATTGGACAGTATTTACAATCAGTTTGCACGGTCTGTAGAACTCAATTATGAAGTGGAAGCCATTTCAAGACTGGAATATGATGCTGCGCGCAATCAAGCTTTGCGGGTCAATAATAAATTTCAACAGGCAGAAACAGACTATTTCATCGCTCTTCAAAAACTCAACCTATGGTTGACACCAGATACGATGTACACCGTTACTGATGAATTGGAAGCTGATGAAATTTCGATTTCAGAGACAGTTGAAATATTGAATGATCATCCCGAATTATCGCTTTCGCGAAAGCGTATTGATGAAGCACAGGCAAACTATGATGCAGCAAGGGCAAATCTATTGCCCAAGTTCAATCTGCAAGGTGGTCTGCAACGAGTAAATGGCGATAGCGGTTTCTACACCTATCAAGCGGGTATTACCGTTCCGCTGTTTTCTGGCCCAGACCGCAGCCGTGCAAAAGCTGCAAAACTGGATGCACAGATTGCAGAAACCAATGCAGCCTATAAACAGCGTGAGTTACAATCTGAATATACACAAGCGATGCAAAATTATGTGCGATGGCGGGACACTTGGTTTTTCTATAAAACTGAAGCGCTGCCGCTTGCCATAGACCAGCGAAAGGGCGCGTTGCTGGCATATAAAGAAGGAGCGCTGGACTATGCGGCATTCACACAAATAATCAGGGATGCCATCCAGACTGAAATGGATGCGCTGGACGCACTCGATAATTATTTAATAGCCTTGTTTGAACTACAATATTTCCAAAACTAAAAAGATGAAAACGATAAAATATATACCTGTTACAACAATGCTACTAGCATTATTATTGACCAGTTGTGGCGACTCAAAAACTGAAGATGGCCACGATGAAGCCACCCATTCTGAAACAGAAAAAAACCATTCTGAAGGTGAAACTGATGGAGAAAACCATACCGAAGGCGAGGCTCGAGAAGTAATGCTTACGCAAGAACAGTTTGTAGCCTTACAAATGGAAATTGACACTCTTGCACAGCGCAATATGAGCGGTTATGTAGAAGCAAACGGAACGCTTGAAGTGCCACCACAAAACGAAGCTAATATTACCACGCTCGCGGGAGCAAATGTGGCTTCAATAGAAGTAATTGAAGGCGACGAGGTTAAAAAAAACCAGGCGGTTGCATACCTCTCACATCCCAGTATTATTCAGATACAGAGTGATTACCTAAATGCCTACAGCAACAGTCTTTTTTTAAAACAAGAATCTGAACGTCAAAAAAGACTTTATGAAGCTGGCGTGGCATCTGGTATGAATTATCAAAAAGCCACCGCAGACTATCAGGCATCTACGGCAATGGTAAAAGGCCTTGAAGCGCAATTGCAACAGTACAACATCAATGCAAGTGGCGTGCGCGATGGTACGATTTACCAGCGTGTGGCATTACGCAGTCCCATTGCAGGTGTTGTAGAAAAGGTATTTATAAAAACTGGGCAGTATGTAGAGCCACAGACCAATCTGATGGAAATAGTAGATACAGACCACGTACACGCAGATTTAATGGTTTTTGAAAAAGATGTAGATAAAGTAATAAAAGGACAAAAAGTGCGCTTCAGTATTCAATCGCGTCCAGGAAAAGAACTGCAAGCCGAAATTTATTCGGTCAGCCAGACCTTTGAACAAGATCCCAAAGCAGTGCACGTTCACGCTGAAATTGAGAACAAAGAAGGCGGTCTTATACCTGGAATGTACATTAAAGGTAAAATTGAAGTTGACAACCAGCAGACTATAGCACTACCAGAAAGTGCCGTAGTTACAGAAGCAGGAAAGACGTATGTATTTACAGCGCAAAGGGAAGGTGAAGCGTGGAGTTTTACACCAATAGAGGTTAAAACTGGCGAAAAAGATGGTGACTGGATAGCGATACGTTTTTTTGAAACCCCAAGTCTAAACACACCTTTTGCATTTAATAACGCCTACTACCTAATGGCAGAAATGAAAAAAGGAGAAACAGAACACGAACACTAAATTTATGGAAGCTACAAGACAACAAAATTTAAAAGAAGCACGCACACTTCAAATATGGAACGTCATCTATGACATCATTGAAGTGGTCGTGTCACTTATTGCAGGATTTACCGCAAACAGCTCTGCCTTAATTGGCTGGGGACTTGACAGTACCATAGAGGTAATAAGTGCTGGAACATTGGGCTGGCGGTTACACGGCGAAATCAAAGGAATAGATGAGAAACGTGTAGAAAAGCGAAAAATGATAACGCTTTATGTCATTGCTATATCCTTTGCGCTTATCTGTGCCTTTATATCCTATGATTCCATATCTAAATTAATAAGTCAAGAAACGGCTTCTTGGTCAACTATTGGGGTTGTGATATTAGTAATATCCTTAATCGTAAATCCCATTTTGATTTATTATAAAAGGAAATATGGTAACAAATTGGACAGTCCAGCTCTAAAAGCTGATGCAAAGGATACATTTATTTGCCTTTATCAAACGGTAGTAGTTTTATTAGGATTACTACTTGTGAATTGGTTAGGCTGGTGGTGGGCAGACCCAGTTGCTGCGCTGCTGATTGTTCCATACGCAGCAAAAGAAGGATGGGAAGCTTTATCGAAGGCAAAAAAAATCAAAAACAATCTGAAATAACAATGACCGAAATAGAAAAAACATTAGAAAATCATCAAGTACGTCCTACAGCGATGCGCATTTTGATTTATAAATATTTGGCAGAAAAGGAAATTGCAGTAGCACTAACAGATATTGAGTCCGCTTTCGCGAAAGCGGAACGCACCACATTATATCGTACACTCAAAACCTTTGAAGAAAAGAAAATTGTTCATCAAATAGATGATGGTACTGGCATTTCAAAATATGCGCTATGCGAAAGTGGCTGTAACTGTGAGATTGACCAAGATTTACACTTGCATTTTCATTGTAATAATTGCAATGAAACGGTGTGTCTTACGGAACATAAAATCCCTCAAATAAAAGTGCCTGATGGGTTTGTTTCAGAAAATGTGAATCTGGTCGTAAAAGGAATATGTGATAAATGTAGTGGTCAATAAATGCACTTCTGTTGCACTAGTTATTAAACTACTTTTATTCAAAATCAATGGATATGAGGTTCAATATTAAAATACCAAGACATCTAAGACAGGCATATAGTAAAGAATTAGAGTTGTACCGCAATAATTTGAAAATGGAACAATTTGCAATTGCTTGGTATCATTTAGAAAGGAGTCATATTATAGGTCAATCGTATCCAATTGAGCATACCTATTCACATTGGTTAATGTTGAAATTTGGGTTTATGCAAAAGAATACTAAAGAAGTATTTGGTCAAATAATCAGATTAGTTGTTGGTGGTTGGAAGTCGTTTATTAATCACGTTCCACTAGGAAATACAGGAGGTTCAAATGTGCCACCATTAAAACGTATGCCTATACCAAATGACATAATTAACTTATTCAATAGTCAATGAAAAAGAAAAAAATAAATTTACGGGACATAGACCCTAAAGAACATAAGGGCGAGCACAGTCACGATGATGGACACAATCACAGTAGTCCAGACGAAGTGTCTAATTTGAAAACTTATCTACCGGCGATTTTCAGTTTTGTAATGCTTATAATAGGTATTGCAGTTGATTATTTTGACACTTTTCCCTTCTTTAAAGGATGGGTAAGAATCGTATGGTACACCGTAGCTTATATCCCTGTTGGCTTCCCTGTAATAAAAGAAGGTTGGAACAGTATTAAGAATGGAGATTTCTTTACGGAGTTCTTTTTAATGTCCATTGCAACTTTGGGCGCATTTGCCATAGGAGAATACCCAGAAGGTGTAGCTGTAATGTTGTTTTATGCCGTGGGCGAATTATTTCAACAAGCAGCGGTTAACCGAGCAAAAGGAAATATCAAGGCTTTATTAGATGTGCGACCTAATGAGGCGTTAGTATATCGAAATGGCGACTTCATTTCGGTTAATCCTGAGACGGTTGAGATAGGCGAAAAAATTCAAGTACGCGTAGGAGAAAAAGTGCCTCTTGATGGAATATTACTTTCAGATAAAGGTTCTTTCAATACCGCTGCTCTTACCGGAGAAAGTAAACCGGATACCGTCCAGAAAGGAGCATCTGTATTTGCAGGAAGCATCAATCTTGATGGAGTTATTGAGGTAGAAACTACTAAGGAGTTCAAGGACAGCTCTATCGCACGTATTCTAGATATGGTGCAGAATGCCACCGCTCGTAAATCTAAAACCGAGTTGTTTATTAGAAAATTTGCTCGTGTTTACACGCCTATTGTAGTTTTCTTAGCCATAGGTCTGACCTCTTTACCGTATTTCGTTGTAGATGATTATGTGTTCAGAGACTGGCTATATCGAGCTTTAATCTTTCTAGTTATCTCTTGTCCTTGTGCTTTGGTAATATCCATTCCGCTAGGATATTTTGGTGGATTGGGTGCTGCATCTCGCAACGGAATCCTGTTTAAAGGCGCATCATTTTTGGATGCAATGACTAAGGTGAATACCGTGGTAATGGATAAGACGGGAACGGTGACCAAAGGTGTTTTTAAGATTAAGGAAGTGGTAAATAAATCCACTTTTGCGGAAGCTGAATTTATGCAGTACCTGATGGCGATGGAAGAACAATCCACACATCCTATTGCAAAAGCAATTCTGGAATACAAGGCAGAAGGTGCCGGCTATGAAGCTACAGCAGTATCTGAAATTGCTGGTAAGGGATTAAAAGGAAGTGTAAATGGGAAAACCGTTTTGGTAGGAAATAAAGCATTGATGACTTCAAATAGCATAGATGTTCCTGCTGAAACCGATAGCATTATTGAGTCCATCGTGATGGTGGGTATCGATGGCAAATTTGCTGGCTATGTTACCATTGCCGATGAACTGAAGGAAGATGCCCATCAAGCGATTAAACAGATCAGGGAATCTGGAATTTCAAAAATTATAATGCTCTCTGGCGATAAGGATTCAATTACCCAACAGGTTGCTAAAGAATTAGGCATTGATTGGGCAAAAGGTGGTTTGTTGCCAGAAGATAAGCTTAACGAAGTAGAAAAGCTTAAAGCACAACCGGATACAAAAGTCGCTTTTATAGGAGATGGTATCAACGATGCACCAGTTTTGGCAGCAAGTGATGTTGGTATGGCAATGGGTGGTCTAGGAAGTGACGTTGCTATAGAAACTGCAGATGTTATCATTCAAAATGACCAACCTTCAAAGATTGCACGTTCCATAAAAATAGGTCGTTCTACCAGAAGTATTGTTTGGCAAAATATTGTATTAGCCTTTGGAGTTAAAATCATAGTCCTCATTTTGGGAGCTGGTGGTCTTGCCACAATGTGGGAAGCTGTTTTTGCAGATGTTGGTGTTGCCTTGCTTGCTATTTTAAATGCTGTTAGATTACAGAAGATGAAGTGGGATTAAATCTTTGCGAGGAAGCATTATTCATAATCATTGATTTTGAGAGAATTAAGCTAATATCTTCCTTCAAAAAGTTCGAACTCTGTCCCGTTGAGTTCACGAATGAATACTTCAATAAGAAAAAACGCTCAAGCGAGCTTAGCGTTTTTTTGTTTGGAGGATTCTCAGAACGGAGCTCTACAGGATCTATAATCCTGTCGCGGTCACGAATAAGTAGAAAATCCGGAAACGAAATTGAGTTTACTCAAATTTTGTTTTCGGTTTTTCTATTTTCAAGGCGGGGCTTTTAGGGATCTGCGAAGCGCAGCGCAGGTATTCCCTTCAACAAAGTTTTAATTACAGATATATCATTCTTCGCAAAGTTCGAACTCTGTCCCTTAGCAATTACGATACACACAATCCTGAAACGCACAGCGTTATCGGGATTTTTGATGTTATACTATCAAGTAGTACTTGAATTTTATTAAAAGTACTAATAACTGAGGCCCGACGGTAGTGGGATTGTATTTACAACTTTGAGTTCGCTCAGGATCTAGATTTACGCCGAGTTCACAATTAATTATAAATGCTGGGAATAAACTGAGCGGGCTCAACATTTTATTCTCACATTTTCTAATCTCATAGCAAGATTTCAATAGACGCGAGCAGCATATCCTCTTCTTCAAATAATAGTATTGCATCAACGTTTTATCTCAAAAAAAATGCACTCTGTTCCTACATGGTCATAAATAAAAACCGATCATGAAGGTGAGTCTACACAAAATGCTTCTTATGGTTTTCGTTTTGGTTTTGCTTTATATAAACCAAAGTTTTTTCTGCATATGCGGCAAACCAGGTGAAGTATATACACAGCAATGGGACGCCAGAAATCTTATCTTCAGGTAACTCAACCTTCTTAATGCATCATTAAACCCTGCTATAGGGTAATTATGACATCAGTATGGTAATTGGTTGAAGGTGTAACGCCCTGATTCTATTTAAAGAATTTTTTATTGTAAGTCATGTAATAGAATTGCTCTAAATAAAAGCCTGCATCTATTCTCAAATTGACTGCAACACAGATCCAATAAAAAAGAGCCCTCTAACGGGGCTCTTTAAAAATGTTATTAAAGTGTGAGTGTTAGGCAGCTTCTTCAGACTTCTGCTTGTCCTCCATTTTCATTCTCTCATCCTCTTGCACTATTCTTTCATGTTCCGCTGCTATGGCATCATGTTCTTTCTGCATTTTCATGTGCTCCTTTTCCATATCTTCATGTTCTACCATCATATCTTCCATACTGATCGCTCCTTTTGAGTGTTCAGCTTCCAGTTTCTCGTGTTTTTTAAGAAGTTCAGTATGGGCGTCTATCAAGTCCTGATGTCTTGATAGCAGGCTGTGGTGCTTTTTCTCCATATCGATGTGAACATCGTCATTCTCAATCATTTCATGTGCAGCGATCATTTTCTCATGATTATCGGTCATGGAGTCGTGCTCGTTTATCAACATCTCGTGGGATTCCTCCATCTCTTCATGCGCAGCTACAAGATCCTTGTGGGCTTGGCTTTCTGCGGGGTTCTCTTGACAGGAAATTAAGACTATCGACAATAAAAGTAACGTTAGATATTTCATTTTGATTGGTTTATTTAAGTGCCGAAGATAAGGTAATTGGCAATTGATAGCCACCCACCATCCATAACCTATTGTACATAGGTTACAAAAAACACTACGGACTTCAAGCGGCAATCTCGACAGCGTTTATGTCTACGGCCTTCATCATAAAACACCCAGCCGTACTAGCTGACTAATCCCACGGGATATACTATTCTACTGAGATAAAGACCTTGTGCTGCGGCGCTGGAACCTGCTTGATTCCTGTCCCTACTGGCGATAATCCTGTCTATATCATCTATAGCTATAGTGCCGTATCCTACCTGCAACAAGGTTCCCACAACTGCCCGCACCATGTTGCGCAGGAATCTATTTGCGGTAATATGAAAAATCACGTGAAGATCGCTGACTTCAAAACGCGCCTCGCTCACATCGCAGATATAGGTCTTCACCTGAGTTTGCGATCTTGAAAAACATTTGAAATCCATAGAACCCAGAAGTTTGAGAGCTGCCTTTTGCATTAGTATGAAATCGGGGATGCGATGCAGTATGTAGCTAGATTTGTTGTAAAAGGGATCTGGCCTCAAGTGGAAATGGTATTCATAACTGCGTGCAATGGCGTCAAATCGCGTGTGGGCTTTATCGTGTACTGCAAATATTCTGAAAATACTTATATTTCTAGGCAGCAGTCGATTCATTTTATACACCAGATTCTCTGGTAAAGGATTACTGGCGATGTCAAAATGTGCAAACATCTGGCGAGCGTGAACTCCTGTGTCGGTACGGCCGGCACCTGTTATAGTAACCGCCGTTCTCGTAATTTTTGACAGGCTTTCCTCTACCACTTGCTGCACGGTAATGGCATTAGGCTGCCGTTGCCACCCGTGATATTGACTACCGTCATAGGCAAGTTCTATGAAATAGCGCTGTCTATCTAGCATGTGGTAAAGGTACACCTGGTATAAACCACTTTTTGTAACTAATAAATAAAATCCGGAATCATGCATGCCGTCATAGGTCTCAGACTACATTTGAACTATGAAGATTTTACTGCTCTCAGACACGCACGGTCACATAGACGATTTTATCCTGAAATACGTACGGCTGGCAGATGAGGTGTGGCACGCTGGCGATATAGGAACGATGCAGGTTACTGACAGTATTGCAAAATTGAAGCCCCTGCGAGCGGTGTATGGAAACATCGATAGTAGCGAGATCAGGAATGTCTATCCATTGCATTGTCGCTTTTACTGCGAGGGTATGGAGGTATGGATCACTCACATAGGTGGCTATCCCGGCAGGTATAATCCCAGGATAAGAGAAGAGATTTACAACAATCCGCCAGATTTATTCATTTGCGGTCATAGTCATATTTTAAAAGTGGTCAACGACAAAAAAATTGACTGCCTACACCTTAATCCAGGAGCCATAGGTAAACATGGCTTTCATAAAAAGCGCACCATGCTGCGGTTTGAGATCAATGCTGGCAAAATAAGCGATCTAGAGGTCATTGAAAAAGATCGCTAGTAGCTCTTATGGCGTTAAACAATTCATATGTGGAAACATTGACTTCACGTTAGAATACTTAATTATGGGATGGGAATATAACGGTGAATGATTGATTTGCTCTATAAAAGAACTGTTATAGTTAACTAACACCACAACAATCCTGGGTTATAGAACGCTTGACTTTTAAAAAGCTTGATAGCATCATGAGCGCAGCCCGCGTAAGGGATCGTAGTGGAAATCCTTTTTATGAGGAACGATGTAAAAAGATTGCAACGTAGCGCCCGACCCGCCTTCTTAAAGGCGGGATACGCCCATAACTAAGCAATTCCCTACTCACATAACTTGATTACCTCACCACTTTTTTAAAAACAGCTCAGAAAACAAAAATCCCGCAAGGTGGCGCCTCGCGGGATTTCAACTAATTATACCAGAAACAAATGTTATCGCAATCGATCCACAGATTTTACGAGCATCTCATCCTTTCTAATAGCCCTGTTTGCTAGGACCAGTAAAACGATAGTAAGAATAGGAATGAACATCCCAATGCCTTTCTCTGCAACCGCCGTTGCTCCAGACACCATTAGGGCTCGATAAACGAAAACTCCCAGTAGAATAAAGTTTAATATGATATTGAGACGGTTGATAACCGTCTGTAATTTACGATTGTTATATAAAAAAACAGCAAAAAGAGCGAGTACCGCGCTGGTAACAAACACTCCAAAATAAGTCCCCTCGTCCATGGCAACAACCTCGTTACCCTCGCCATCCACAAACAGGCTTACCAAAAAGATAAGCCCACCGGAACATGCCGCGGCTAGAAATAGGAAAATAGTCTGTATGCGCTGTATCATGGCGTATTGCTTACGTAGCTGGGCAAAAATATGACATAAGAAGTTAAAAGGATAAGCGGTATTTAAATTTTAATGTATAATTGCAACAACAAAAAGCTAACTCGCTCTTACTGGGGTGGCTACCATAAATTCTTGATGACGCCCATCGTGCAGTCGTCCTTTCTCTTGACAATATTCCGTTTATATACATGTTTCAAATAGCTGATTTAAAATCAAAAAAACTGCCTGAACTCCAGGAAATCGCCAAAGGTCTCAACGTACCTAAATTCAAACAACTTAGAAAGCTGGACCTGGTCTATAAGATCCTGGATCTACAGGCCGCAAATCCAGAAGCCGTTAAGCAACTGGAAGTCGAAGATGACGGGACTAATAAAGCTGAAATTGATACGGCACCAAAAAAACGCGGCCCTAAACCAAAAGCTAAACCAGTAGATACTCCTGCCGCCGAGAAGGTTGCTAAAAACGAACCCGCCGTAAAGAGTAAGGAGGCAGCTGATGAGGAAACCGCAACTACTCCCAAGGCCAAAGAAACTAGAGAACGCAAACCGAGAGTGTCAAATAACAATGACAACCGCGGTACCGAGTCTGAAAAGACAGATAAAGCTACTGGTAATAAAAACGACACCACTGCCAAAGCATCAAACGAAGCTAACGGCAAGGAGAGACGAGATCCACGCAGCAATGACCGCAAGGAGCGCAGCAATGATAAACCAGACCATCGTTCCAGCAACGACAGGACTGACAATAGGAACAACCAGCGCAATAAGAACCAGCGCAATAACAATAACAACCAGAACAACGTCCCCAAAGGCAACAAGGACAATCGCAACCGCTACCGTGACCCAGATTTTGAATTTGATGGGATCATAGAAAGTGAGGGCGTACTGGACATGATGCCAGATGGATACGGTTTCCTGCGCAGCAGTGACTACAATTACCTCGCGAGTCCAGATGATATTTATGTATCACAGTCTCAGGTCCGGTTATTTGGTTTAAAAACTGGGGATACGGTTTTGGGAATGGTGCGTCCACCCAAAGAAGGAGAAAAATACTTTCCCCTAATCAAGATCTCGCAAATTAACGGCCTAGATCCCAAAGTAGTACGCGATCGGGTTTCTTTTGAACACCTAACCCCACTATTTCCTGAGGAAAAATTCAACCTGGCAGAGCGTAGGGCTTCTGTTTCCACTCGAGTCATGGATCTTTTTGCTCCCATAGGGAAAGGACAGCGAGGCATGATCGTTGCCCAGCCCAAAACGGGTAAAACCATGTTGCTCAAGGACATCGCAAACGCCATTGCGGCAAATCATCCAGAGGTGTACCAGCTCATCCTATTGATCGACGAGCGCCCAGAAGAGGTGACTGACATGCAACGCAATGTGGATGGTGAGGTAATTGCCTCAACATTTGATAAGGAAGCCCATGATCACGTAAAGGTGGCTAATATCGTACTCGACAAAGCCAAAAGAATGGTAGAGTGTGGACACGACGTGGTCATACTACTGGATTCTATTACTAGGCTGGCAAGAGCATATAACACCGTTCAACCCGCAAGTGGTAAGGTACTTTCTGGTGGTGTGGATGCTAATGCACTTCATAAGCCTAAAAGGTTTTTTGGCGCGGCACGTAATATTGAGGGTGGTGGATCGCTTACCATTATTGCCACGGCACTTACTGAGACTGGTTCAAAAATGGACGAGGTGATCTTTGAGGAATTTAAGGGTACTGGTAACATGGAACTGCAACTGGATAGAAATATTTCTAACAGAAGGATCTTCCCTGCAATCGATCTTACCTCCTCCTCTACCCGTCGCGATGATCTCCTTCTGGATAAGGAGAGTGTGCAACGTCTATGGATCATGAGAAAATACCTGGCAGATATGAATCCGGTTGAGGCAATGGAATTTATGTCACAGCGCATCAAGCAAACCCGCAACAATGCAGAGTTTCTTGCAACGATGAACGATTAAAACACCTTATTTTATGAGAACCCCATGGTAATGCCGTGGGGTTTTTAGGTTAATACGCTTTCGCGAAAGCGGGAGTTCCTTAATTTTGTGATAACTATATAATCTATCGAGCCATGTTGCGTTCAAGAAACAATGGCTACCACTAGCAAATTATTTGAGGAATGAAATTATTTATAGCGTTGCTTTTTACTGCTTTTGCAACTGCGCAGAGTATTGATGCGCAATTTGACACGATCTACAAAAATTCCAATAATTACAAGGCTTATAAGATCGTCAAGCGCTCTAGCCTGCAGCAGTTACAAAAGAACACCACCGGCGTCATTGCCACACTAGAGGATTCCATTACCGGTTTAGAATCTGTCATTGAGCGTCGCGATCTAGAAATTGAAAATATAAACGGTAATCTAGAACAAACCAGCAGTAAACTTGAAACCGCTATCAAGGCAAAGTCAACTCTCGATTTTATGGGTATGGAAATAGATAAAGGTTTGTATAACACCATCGTCTGGAGTCTTATAGGTTTACTGGCCGTAATCTTGATTGTACTGGGAATTAAATTCAAAAACAGTAACCATACCGCCACAGATGCAGAACGCAGGCTGAATGCGACCGAAAAGGAGCTGGACGAACTACGCCAAAAGTCTATTGAGAAAGAACAACGACTGGGTAGGCAGCTGCAGGATGAACGCATGAAAGTCGCCAAATTGAAAGGGCAATAAAATTTGTGCACACACTAGAATTTTTGTTGCAGGAATAAAAAACAATACTATATTTGCAGCCGCTTAACGAGGTTCAAACTTCAACGAGTAATTACATCAGCCTCCCGTTGCTGATTTAATAAAACGGGCGCTTAGCTCAGTTGGTTCAGAGCACTTGGTTTACACCCAAGGGGTCGGGGGTTCGAATCCCTCAGCGCCCACAAGAGGTCTTCAGAAATGAAGACCTTTTTTCATTTAAACATATTTGTTTTGATCGTGTTAAGCTCCTTCGTTACCCAGGCCGTTAGTTTTTATAGCTTTTAATCTATACTTATTTAGTAAATTACGTATCCATTAATGAGCAAGATTCCATATACATACAGTAGAAAAGAATTTATACTGAAAATATGGAGCAAATATCTACTCCCCGTTTGTTTCTTGATCCTCATCTGGAAGTTTCTACAATTACAGACTAATACCGATTTCACTAACAATTCTTCTGTGGTCATCCATGGTATTCTAGCTATTGTAGGTAGCGCTGTGATTTTAATCTGGGTACTATCTAAATTGTTGAAGGATAGGCTTAGCAAGGTTTTCAAAGAAAAAATTGTCTCAAACAAGCGCTTCCTATTTATAGCTCGAGTAGTGGTCCCAGCGGTTATGTGGCTCTTATTATTATACATTGTTTACAGCAGTTGGTGTAGTGATAGGGCAACCGTAATGATCATTCTGGGCTTAATGTTGCTCGTGCGTGTAATGGAGTATTTTAAAACAGCCATTAAGAAGTCCTAGTAAACCATTGATAAATTGCGACACTCCTCGTAAACTTTGAGATGTTATAACTAGTACACAAAGTATCTTTGCCGTCTTAAAATCTGCTTTCATGCAACTTTCAGAACAGGAAATCGTACGCCGTGATAAATTGGTCAAACTGCGAGAAATGGGCATCGATCCCTATCCTGCTGCATCCTATCCGGTTGATAGTAACTCCCAGGAAATTAAAGCAGGCTACATCGAGGGTAAAGAAGTAGTCGTTGCCGGCCGCTTGATGCGCAAAAAGGTTCAGGGCAAAGCTAGTTTTGCAGAGATTCAGGACGCCGCTGGTCGCATTCAGGTATATTTTAATCGGGATGAAATCTGTACCGGTGACGACAAGACGGCTTATAATGATGTTTTTAAAAAGCTGCTGGATCTAGGCGATTTTATAGGAATAGAGGGAACGCTTTTTAAAACTCAGGTAGGCGAGATTACCGTAATGGTGCAGGACTTTAAATTGTTGAGCAAAGCGCTGCGTCCACTCCCACTACCTAAAACTGATGCTCAAGGAAATACCTATGATGAATTCAATGACCCGGAGACCCGCTACCGCCAGCGCTATGCAGACCTAGTGGTCAATCCACAGGTAAAAGAGGTATTTGTAAAGCGTACCAAATTATTTAATGCAATGCGCTCATTTTTCAATGAACGCGAGTATTTTGAGGTGGAAACTCCTATTCTACAACCCATTCCCGGCGGTGCGGCGGCACGTCCATTCATCACGCACCACAACTCGCTTGATATACCGCTGTATATGCGTATCGCAAATGAGTTATACCTCAAGAGGTTAATTGTGGGCGGGTTTGACGGTGTTTATGAATTCAGCAAGAATTTCCGTAACGAGGGTATGGACCGCACCCATAATCCAGAATTTACGGCGATGGAGATCTATGTGGCATACAAGGACTACAACTGGATGATGGACTTTACTGAGCAGCTGCTGGAGTACTGTGCCACCAGCGTCAATGGTAGTACCGTCAGTACTTTTGGCGAGCATGAAATCGAGTGGAAGGCGCCGTATCCACGGGTGACCATGCGACAGTCGATTATCGATTTTACTGGCTTTGATATTGAGGGCAAGAGCGAGAAGGAGATTTACGCTTTCGCGAAAGCGGAACAAATAGAAGTCGATGCCACGATGGGAAAAGGTAAGCTGATAGACGAGATATTTGGGGAAAAGTGTGAGGGAAATTATATCCAACCCACCTTTATTACTGATTATCCCAAGGAAATGTCGCCCCTGTGTAAGGTACACCGGGATAATCCCGAGCTTACGGAACGTTTTGAACTAATGGTGTGTGGCAAGGAAATCGCAAATGCCTATAGTGAGCTCAACGACCCGATAGACCAGCGAGAACGATTTGAAGCGCAATTAAAACTGGCAGATCGCGGCGACGACGAGGCTATGTTCATCGATCAGGATTTCCTGAGAGCGCTTGAATATGGAATGCCTCCCACATCTGGATTGGGTATAGGTATGGATCGTCTTATCATGTATCTCACGGACAATCCATCCATCCAGGAAGTGCTTTTCTTCCCACAAATGAAACCAGAGAATACGCTGTCGGTTGAACTCAATGACGATGAAAAATCAGTATATCAGCTACTGGAAAAGACTGGTAAAACTACGCTGGATTCCCTGAAGTCTGCAGCTGGACTCAGCAACAAAAAATGGGACAAAGCCATCAAGGGCCTCACCGGTAAAAAAGTTGCCAAGGTCACTAAAGCTGAGGATGGGTTATTTGTAGAGCTTATATAGTTTGATAGGTATTGTGATGATACAATAAGTTCCACAGGATTTATAGAAGAACTTTCTTCTTATTTAAAATGTTTCGTACAAAACGCCCTACGCATTAGAACTTAAGTTCAATGTTGTTGGGGTTCCCTCTAGATCTAAGAAATACCCTTTATAGGGTATTTTTTTGGCTCTAATAACTTTCTAGTTTCACTTCATAACTAACTCATTATGAAAACTAGATATTTAAAGTGGCCCCTCTACCTCATTTTTATCGCGGTAAGTTCGAGCGTTTTTGCACAGGAATCAATCAATTCAGGAGCTATTGAAGTAGAGGATGCAGTACAGGATGTAGTCATAAGTGCGTCTATCGGTCAGGTATTCTACCGCCAGAATTCATCTACAGATATTATAGCTATAGAAGGTGTGCAACAACCCCTCAGGTTTGAAGTCTTGAGCATAGAAGCTCCAGGCGTCGAGGACAATAAAATCACATTGTATCCTAATCCCGCTACGACCCATTTTAAACTGCGGTTTGCAGTCTGGAATGATGAATACAATTACGTATTGATGAACGCTAAGGGACAACAACTCAAAAGTGGGAAAATTCTATCAAATGAAGCTTCTATGGAAGTCCATAATCTGAGTGCGGGTCTCTATATGATTTCCATATACAACACTACTGGATTCAATCAAACCATCAAATTTTTAAAAAAATAAGAACCAATGAAAAATTTTAATTTAACTACTCTTTGTTGCGTATTGCTCCTAATCTTGGGAGGTACCGCAATGGCACAAAATAACGAGGGATTCAGCTACCAGTCCTTATTGAGGAATTCCATGGGTGACCCCATACAGAACACTAACGTTGCTGTTGATATATCCATCAGGGAACAGTCCACTAGCGGTACGGTCATTTATCAAGAGACACACAATACGACCACTTCAAATGTGGGTCTTATATCTATCATAATAGGTAACGGGACAGTCACTAGTGGTAATTTCCAGAACATAGACTGGTCTACCGCGGCGCATTTTGTGACATCGACCTCTACTCCAGCCGGCGGTACCGCCATAACTGGGTCATCACAACTGTTAAGTGTACCCTATGCCAAATACGCCACCGTCGCCGGTCAGACTAACCAACCCATGAACGATGGATGGCTACTGGAAGGCAATAACATCGATGAGAATACAGATTTCTTAGGATCGACTAACGATCAGGATGTAATCATTAGAAGAAATAACCAAATCGTGGCCAAGTTTGAGACCAGTAACATAGGCCTGGGTCTTAATTCAAATACCAACAATACTGGAGCGTCAAACGTTGCCATAGGTAATAACAATCTAGCTAATACCACGGCAGATTTTAACATCGCAATCGGTGATAACGTTCTCGTTCAAAATACTACTGGGGAACAAAATATAGGTCTGGGGCAAGTAGCACTTACACAAAATACAACAGGTAGCAACAACATTGCTATGGGAAACAATGCGATGGTAAGTAATACTACGGGATTCAATAACGTGGGATTGGGGGTTTCAGTCCTCAACCAGAACATAGACGGTGCAGACAATGTTGCCCTAGGAACTAATAGTATGCAAAATAACCAGGGAGGTAGTGCAAACGTAGCTCTAGGTATAGGCAGCATGGCCCAGACTAATAATGGCTCTAACAACGTTGCATTAGGAGAAAATGCACTTCTTAATGGATCAAATCCAGAGCGTAACATAGCAATGGGAATCAATGCTATGCAAAATGCCGGTAGTGCTTTTGACAATATCGCCTTAGGACAAAACGTACTGTCAAACGCGACCACCGCAGATAATAATGTAGCAATGGGAACCAACGTATTGTTGAATACCACGACAGGTTCTAGAAACGTTGCGATGGGTATTGCTGCTCTCATTACCAACACAACGGGTTCTGACAACGTATCATTAGGTTCTGGAAGTATGGCCAGCAATCAAACGGGTAATAACAATGTTGCTATGGGTGGTGGCGCTCTATCTGGGAACGTGAGTGGAGATAGGAATGTCGCCATAGGTGGTGATGCCTTATTGGGGAATACTACAGGTTTTGAAAATATTGCAGTAGGTCAAGACGCGTTGCGCAACAATACTACTGGAATCAAAAATGTGGCAATAGGACTATTATCGCTCCAGCAAAATACAACCGGTAACGAGAATATAGGTATAGGTAGCGCCACCTTGCTGGCTAACACCACGGGTATCAACAATCTCGCTATAGGTGGCGGTGCACTAGTAGCAAACACTACTGGAGATAGAAGCATCGCCCTGGGTCAAAACAGCCTGTTGAACAATACCACGGGTAGTGAAAATATCGCCATAGGCCAGAACTCCATGTCCCAAATGAACAATGGTTTTGTGAACGTGGCAGTAGGAATCAGAGCTATGGAGCAAAACACTAGTGGTAATGAAAATATTGCCATAGGATTTGAAGCCATGCGCAATGCACAGACCACACGACAAATAGGAATAGGAGTAAACGCACTGGCTAATGCAACGGCGGGCAGCTTTGACAACATTGCCCTAGGTAATGAAGCACTTAATAACTTAACAGATGGTGGTGGAAACGTCGCTGTAGGACTCAATTCAATGAGAAACGGCACAACTGCTGTTAACAACGTTGCCATAGGTAATGCAGCGCTGGAAAACACTACTGACTCAAATGGCAATACCGCAGTAGGGGTGGGAACCTTAAGCGCAAACATAAGTGGAGACTTTAATACGGGAATTGGGGTATCTGCCCTGCGCCAAATGACTGATAGTTTTGGAAATACGGCCGTAGGTGCAGGAGCAATGGAAAATTCTCAAACAGGATTTTTAAATGTAGCCCTGGGAAATCAGTCACTCTTAAATTCAAACGGCCTGGCAAACGTTGCCATCGGTCCCAATACGCTACAGTCTGCACAAAGTCAACAAAACATAGGAATAGGACTTCAAACCTTAGCCTCTCTGGTAGGCGTTGCGTCTAATAATGATGGCCGTAATATAGCGATAGGAGTTTTCTCAAATACCGCGTTGTCAGATGGAATCAACAACACTTCAGTAGGGGGGAATACGCTTCAAGTTTTGACTGCGGGTATTAATAATGTCACGCTGGGGACATTTGCTGGAAATCAACTACGTACTGGTGACAGTAATATCTTGGTAGGTAGAAGTGCCGGCCTGAATATAGAGAACGGATCTAACAATATTTTCATAGGAGACCTTTCAATTGTAGGAACAGACCCAACTGTAGCTAGCAATGTAAGTGACCAGCTCAATATAGGTAATAGCATTTACGGTGATTTGAGTACAAATCTTTTTGGTTTTGGTGTTGCCGCACCTACAGAGCGTATTGACGCAACGGGTGGGAATGTAAAGGCAGATAGCTTCATATCTGCTACTGCCACCTACCCAGATTATGTATTTGAAACTTACTTCAACGGTGTTTCTGATCTAGATAAAAATTACAAGTTCAAGAGTCTTAACGAAGTAGAGCGTTTTATCAAGGAAAATCACCACCTACCAGGGATCAAGTCTCATAAAGAGGTAGCCCAGGATGGAATGAACGTCAATATTTCAGAGCTTGTAGTAAAAAGCCTAGAAAAGATTGAGGAACTATACCTACACACCATTGAGCAGCAAAAAGAGATCATCAAGCTTCAAAAAGAACTAGAAGAACTCAAGAAAAAGTAAAAAGCTACGGTTATTAAAAGAGTTCGTGGCGATACTATGGGCGTGACCACAAGGGTCAGGCTCTACGATACAATTCCTCGCCCTTCCTGATTACCATCAGGAAGGGCTGCGGGATTTCCTCTACGATCCTTCACGCATGCACATCCTTATCTCGAACCATAATTTAATAGGCTTCTGCTACTTTGAACAGGAGCTTTTTTGTTATGGTATTAAACCATGTACTAAATTGACAGTCATAACTATAAATGTTTAATTATGAAAAATGTACTGATGATTGCCGCTTTCGCTTTAAGCTTACTGGCAACCGCACAACCTGGAGACGAGAAAAGAAAAGTCCCCAATCCAGAATTAATGGCAAAAAAATTGACCTTAAGTCTAGATCTAGATAACCAGCAAGAAAGTAAGGTTCTAGCGCTACTTAAAGAGCAGCAAACGTTTATGCAGGCTAATAGACTAGATCGGGAAGAACGTCGCAAAATGACTGATGACCAGCGAGAAAAACACACGGTGGCAATGCTTGAACAAAAGATTGCTGTCAAGCGCACAATGAAAAAAATTCTCAATTCAGATCAGTACGAACGATGGGAAAAGATGATGGCACAAAAAGGTAAAAAACGTCGATCAAGGATGAAAAAAAGAGATCACTAATTGTGTATTAAAAGATGATCAAACCGCTCTATCGAGCGGTTTTTTTATGAATTGTCGCATTCACCTAGCTACACTATTACAGTTTACAATGTTTACATTTCACAGTTAAGATCATTTGATCGCCGGTGCTTGCAATTTTCCTATCTGGTACTCATGCTATTAAAGGATTACCATTCCCCCACTACCTCGTGACAGGCGGCGATGGTATGATCTAGGTCTTCATAACTTAAGGCATCATTTAGGAAATAGCTTTCAAATGCACTAGGTGGTAAATACACGCCTCGCTTCAACAGCCCATGAAAGAACTTTTTAAACCACTCATTATTACCAGTTGCCGCACTTTTAAAATCGATTACTTCTTTTTGCGTAAAATGAACAGACATCATACTTCCATATCTATTGATCTGGAAGCCGATGCCTTTTTCTGTCAAGACTTTCGATATCCCGTTGTGAAGATGTTCGGTTTTGTTTGCTAGGCTCGTATACACTTCTGGATGATCTTTCAGATATTGGAGCATGGTAATACCAGCGCTCATTGCTAGGGGATTGCCACTTAAGGTTCCCGCTTGATATACCGGTCCCGTAGGTGCCAGAAAATCCATGATTTCCTTACGTGCCGCAAATGCTCCCACCGGTAGCCCACCCCCTATTACCTTTCCATAGGTAACAATATCTGCGGTAACGCCTGTCGTTTGTTGTGCACCGCCACCGGCCAACCTAAAGCCTGTCATAACCTCGTCAAAAACGAGTAATGCGCCGTGGTTGTCACACAACTGTCTAAGTCCTTCCAAAAATCCATCTTGGGGGACGATACAACCCATGTTTCCCGCGATGGGTTCTATAATAACACAGGCTATCTCACCAGCATTTGCCTTGAATAAATCGGCTACCTGATTCAGGTTGTTATAGTCTGCAAGGAGGGTATCCTGCGCTGTTCCTCTGGTCACTCCAGGACTGTTAGGGCTACCAAAGGTGATTGCACCGCTCCCCGCCTGTATGAGAAAAGAGTCGCTGTGACCATGGTAACAACCTGCAAACTTTATAATCTTGTCGCGGCCCGTAAATCCTCGTGCCAGTCTTATAGCGCTCATGCAGGCCTCAGTACCAGAATTGACCATCCTTATCTGGTCTATGTTGGGACACATGTTAACCGCCAGCGACGCAATCTGCGTTTCTAGCTGGGTAGGCATGCCATAGGAAGTACCCTTCTTTGCGGAAGCTACAACCGCGTTTACCACGGGCTCAAACGCATGTCCCAATATCATGGGCCCCCATGAGGCGATGTAGTCAATGATCTGGTTACCATCTACATCGTGGATGTAGGCACCACTGGCATGATCTACAAAAATGGGATCACCTCCCACGGCATTGAATGCTCTAACTGGCGAATTCACACCACCAGGTATCACCTTTTTGGCTTCTTGAAAAAGCGCGCTACTGCGCTTATAAATAAAGGACATCTATTTCAGTTTGAGAGTTTGACCTACAGATAGGGCTGTGTCGGTCAGGTTGTTGAGCTGCATGATCTCTTCTACTTTGAGACCATATTTCTTGCTTAGTGAGTATAAGGTATCTCCTGCTACAACGAGATGAGTCATGCGGGCCTCGCTAGCGCTGGACTTTGTGTCGTTTGTCAACTCACCTCCCAGGGCTATTTCATCATATTGATGCAAATCGTAGCGCTCAATTAGGCTTATGAGTTTCTGTGGGTACTTTTTATCAGTTGCATAACCGGCCTTGCGCAACCCTCTAGCCCACCCTTTATAATCATCTGGATCTAGGTCAAAAAGTTTACTGTACCGCTTGCGCTGGGTCAGGAACAGGGAATGATCGCGATAGGAATAATCCGGATCCTTGTATTTTCTAAAACACTCCTGGTCCTCGTCATCGTCATGATAGATGCGTCCTCCTTTCCAGCCTTTATGACACTTGATGCCAAAATGGTTGTTTGCCTCTACCGCCAGTCTACCCACCCCAGAGCCGCTTTCTAGGATACCCTGGGCCAGCGTGATACTTGCAGGAATCTTGTATAGTTTCATTTCCTTGATGGCCGCTGCTTTAAAGTCATCAATATAATTGACTACGCGATCCTTTGATCTAGGTTTTGTTATTACCGTGACTTTCTCATCAGTATCCTTGACCACCTCTGGTTTCTTGACCACTTCCACCTTTCTTGAGGGTTTTTTTGTGCTGGTTGCCTTGCGCTTACTACCGCAGGAAACCATGGTGAACATGACTATAAAGATGGCAATGGCTTTAAGAAATCTCATGAAGGTAATTCAGTTGTAATCTTCCTTTTTTATTCAGTATCTGGTTGTAGCTGCTTATGGATTGCATGCCGCCAGTATGAATGGCTAAAATACGAGTTTTGGGCTTGAAATACCCTGCCCGGATCAACTTGTCAAGCTTAAACAGGAGCTTTCCCGTGTAAATGGGCTCGAGGGGGATTCCGCTTTCGCGAAAGCTTAAATTCATGAATCCAATAAGTTCATCACGCGATTTTGCATAACCGCCAAATTCTGAATCATCAAAAAAATCAAACGGCTTGCCTGCTGCGAGTTGTTCGATCTCAGCTTTTAGAAATTTTCCTTTTAACGCTCCACATACGATGACCTTTTTGTGGCTCGTAACTGATTGAAGCACACCAGCGGCGGTACCGCCAGTCCCCGCTGCAACGGCAAAAACATCGTAGTCGCTTTTTTCATCTCGCTCCAATATTTCTGCACAACCCTTTACTGCAAGACCGTTAGTTCCGCCCTCTGGAAGCTCATAAAAACGACCATATTCACAAATAAGTCTATCCCTAAAACTTGATTCATTCTTACGACGATAAAGATTCCTGCTCACAAATTTCAAATTCATTCCGTAGGCAGTAGCTAGTCTCAATGTAATATTATGTAATAGCGTTTTTTCCAGATCTACTCCCAGCTCTTCTCCACGTATCACACCTATGGTCTTAAAACCCAACAGGTTTCCCGCAGCTGCAGTTGCCGCTATGTGGTTGCTATAGGCACCGCCATAGGTAAGGATGGTAGCATAATTATTCTCTCTTGCGTGAGCAAAATTGTACTTGAGTTTGCGCAATTTATTGCCTGACACTTGTGGATGTAGTAGATCTTCCCGTTTGATAAAAATTTCTACCTGTTCTTGAGAATAGCTTTTAAAGTGCTGGACTATAGAGCAATCAGGATCAAATAAGTTATCCATAACGATACTCTTTGCGGTAGTACCTTAAAAAAGCGAGAAACTTTCTTCTACTCAAATACTGCAAATCATCTTCATTGTGATACGCCTCTCGCTCAAAAACGATGTTGCGATAAGCAAGATGGTGATTGTATCGCGATCGGTAAATGAGGTATTCTATCCCATACCAGATATAGAAAAAAACAAGTGCCAGTTCTTGTTGCTGTCGAGCATGGATATTCTCGTGATTTAAAAACCGTTTGTTGCTCACCTTCTGGCTGTAAGCTACAAAGAGAAAAGGCCATAGCGTCATACCATTGTAGGATCTAGGCAGCTTTGTTTTTATGATTATCAACCTGATTAGTTTAGAGAGATTTTACTACTACATCCATGCGCGTTGATCAACGATAATCTTATTGTTGACGCGGTTGTATAGATCTCGCGCAGCTTGCTCGTCAGTATATTTAATGCCCCGCGCACCAGATGCGGTATGGAATTTAAGATGAAGCTCTTTCCTGCGTTTAAGAAATATGCTGCGCCAGTTTTCAACCGCCTGCATTTTATAATCAGGAACATAGATTTGAGTGGTAAAAAGCCATCCCTTTTGTAACACCATAAAACCCGAGGTTGTCGCCACGCTACAGTTCTTGCCGTATTTATAGGCTAGAATGATGCTGAATGCCAATAAAAGCAATACCGGAATAGCATGGAAGTAATGCTCAAGGTACACAAGAATTGCAATCACGAGAAATGCCGGAATGGCACATATGTAGAAGTTGAGCCGGGCGTGGGAGACTGGATTTGCCTTCAAATGGTCTTCGGCTTTGGGAATGCTGGTTTTGAAGATAATCTGGTATAATCGTTCCTGCATTGCGGCATCGCAGGCAGGAACTGATACACCTGGCAGCTTTGTATCACCACTTTGTGCCTGGAAAATTTGTGCGGTTTTAAAACCCAACCATCTACGCAAGGGGTTAGAATGATATTCTAGAACCTGTATCTTTTGTAGTGGTATCTTAATTTCCTTTTTGTTGAGCAATCCCATGGTGACTTCCAGATACTCTTTTTTACTCGTGATTTGAAACCCCCAGTATTTATTGATCGCAAGTAATAGGCTTACCGCTACAGACATAAAACTAAAGGCCACAAGTCCCATAAGAAATAACTTTACCGTAGTACCGGCAACGGTACTTTTCCACGAGTAATCATCAAGTACTCCACCAGTCAATTCCTGTATGGGATCCCGGAACTGGTAATAAAGTCCCAGCACTAGTGATATTGCCAGTACCCCGCTCTTTAGATGGTTTTGTGTGAGTCCCACTTTGAGTAGGTCTACTAAATCCAGCTGCATCACGGGCTCTGTGGATTGAGCATCTTGTTTTGAGGATTCTGGTAATAAAACTGCTTCTTCTAGGTTACCTGGTTGAACACCTATGTTTGTAAGATTCGTGTCTTGTTCTACCTGCAGTCCTTCCCTAGCTTGATTGAGAGCAGTCTTCAAACCGTCTGCCACCTTGCGGTTCAACCCGGGGATATGTAATTCTTTGGTGCTCGATCCTGCCGTTTCAACTTCTAACGAGACAATTTGCAAGGCCCGCTGTACAATATTTTGATTGATATTTACAGATTGTATGCGCTGTATGGGGATGGCCTTGCGCTCTTTGTTGAGGAAACCCTTTTGTATAATTAGTTCATCATCCTCAATATGAAACTTGAAATAGAGGTATTGAAATATGGGCGAGATCAATGAACTCATACCTATTATCACGGTAAGCCCCAGACTGATCCAGCGGCCATATTGCGAGTCTGATTTACTGCTATAAGCTAGGTATAAAAGGTAAAATAAAATACCCTTTACGCCTTTAAGGACGTATATAAAAATACTGCGTACACTTTGCCGCTGGGGTTTTGAAAAATCAAGCATACTGCGCTACCTGATTTGCAATAAACTCCTTGAGTCTTTCTGCCTCGTCTGGATCCAGTCCAGAAATTCTTAAATCACTAGTAGATCCACCTGCGGTATAAATATCTAGCTCTTTTAAGCGGAACAACCGATCTATAGGACCGTGATTAATTTCAGTATGCTGTATGCGATTAAAGGGTACGGTAATCTGGTGCTGGAAAATCCAGCCCTTACGATATGTGATGTCTTGTTCTCGCAGTACATAACCACGTAAGAAATATCCCTTATAGGAAACCAGCAACGACCATAAAAATATAATAATGGTCAAAGACAACGCAGCATAATTGATCCACATGATTTCTACCAGCAGGAAAAGTATGACCACTCCTATGAGCAGCGGTACAAAAGAAACTAGGCTGGCTATCAATTTCTTATTTAAAAATCGTTTAGGATGTTTTTTGAGCGTAGCCATTTCCACGGCGGGCAGCTCATCGTAATGCAGTTGGTCGTTAGAAACGGGAATTTCCATAATCCGTAAAGATAATTAGTACGCTCAATAATCCCTTCTTTAAAAAAAGCATGGTGGTCTCTTTTGTTTTGATAGTTCACGCTTTCGCGAAAGCGTAATCCTCAAACCATCGTTCCATAATAAATAGGGAATAATATACAAATGATCAAGGAATATAAACAACATTCTAGACCTCCTATATTCCGAAATTTGTACCATAAAATAATCACAAAATACTAGTCATGAAAAATGCATTATCAACCATAACACTAATCCTATTGCTGGTAAATACTGCCTATTCTCAGGTTTATGAAGATTCTTTGGAAGAAATCTACATCAATTCGGGACTCTATGAAGAAGTAGACAGAGACGATTTTAGGTCACTAAATGAAAACCTTTTAGAGATGGCAGACTTTAATATCCGGGAAGCACTACGTGAATCCAAAAGGAAAAATGAGTTAGTGATTTTTAGATCGAATCTCAATGAGATACGACTTTCAAGACGAGAGTATTTGACCATCTTAAGGAAAGCGGCTAATCGGTCAAGCAATGATACCGAGTTTGTGAACTATCTACTTAAAGCATTACCCGAGTTGTCTAACCGTATAAGAAATTACCGATCTAATTCCTCCCTATATCGCATCGTTAGAAAAGACACCTTTAATGGTCGATTAGAGGCACTACCCACGCTTTTATAACTGAGTACTACGCAAGGCTGCTGGCGATCGGACTTTTGTTTAACTTTAGCTCAAATCACAAACAGCTTTATGATCAAGGATAACAAGGAACGTAAGCGATTTGAATTGCCTGTAGAGGACCAAATTGCCTATATAGAATATATAAAAGCCAAGGGGAACATCTATCTTACTCATACCGAGGTGCCATCTGGACTGGAAGGAAAGGGAATAGGCAGCAAGATGGTACTGGCGGTTCTGGAACATATTGAAAGCGAGGATCTAGTGCTGGTGCCCTTATGTCCTTTTGTCGCCTCCTACATAAAGCGTCATCCAGAATGGCGTAGACTAGTCTATCGAGGAACTGATCTGGTCTAGCTATGAAATATTTATTCATCACGGCGGCATTCTGGATTACCAGTTGCAACTCGCCTATTAAATCACCGTCTGCCGCAACCTCCCTAGAGCTAGGGGAAAAAGACGTGCAACTGGTAGAAGAGCTGGTGCAAAATATCTTTGACGAGGTATGGGGAGCGATGGACACGACCGCGGTTGAAAAATACCACACTAATGATTTTCTTTTGCTTGAGCACGGTGAGGTATGGGATAACAACCGTATTAAAGACTGGGCGGTTAGAGCAAGAGCATCATCTGCAGGGATGAAGCGCATCAATAGTTTTGAAAGAATCAAATATTCCATCGCTGGCGACAAAATCTGGCTGGCCTATCACAATTATGCTACTATTAAAAGAGACACCACGGCACGCAAGCTGCAATGGTTAGAAAGTGTTGTAGCTATAAAAGAGGAACATCAATGGAAACTGGAATTGATGCATTCAACGCGTGTCAACTTAAACTGATTTTCTTGTTTTACGGTATCTACGGGCAATTGCCGTGCAAATGTCGGGTCAAAGTCAGCGCAAATTTTAGGTAAAAAATGGTTTATCCAACTAACATTGTCTCAAAATTCACAAACATGAGACAGCCAGAACTAGGAAAAACCATTGCAGAATTGCGTAAGGAAAAAGGCCTTACACAAGAAGAACTTGTAGAGCTGTGCAACATCAACGTACGCACTATCCAGCGCATTGAAGCTGGAGAAGTAAATCCACGCAGTTACACTATAAAAAATATCCTGACCGCACTGGGCGCATCACTTGATATCAATCAAGATAGCGCTACTGATACTAGTACGGAAACCAGCGAGCCTGCTTCAAAACACATTGAACAAAATCAAAGTGCATTGCCGGTAGGTCTCAGTAAATCTCGCTTAGGCCTGGGAATAATTACGGGAATACTAGTTCTTGTGAGTACTAGTATACTTATGGTTTTATCGGTTTACTCGAGTTTATATGATGGAGATATGCCGCTGGAAACTATTACTAATGTGTTGGTGATAGTTGACATGTTATTTGCGATTGCCTTCTACCAGAGTATCCAGCATCTAGGAACTATTTACGGCAACAAACTTCTTGCAGGTGGCGTAATCTTTTATATTGTGATTTATGTGATGTCGGGAATATTCAGCATGCTCTTTCTTTCCGCACCCGCTGGTAATCTTACCTCTCCCATCGCAATACTGTTCACCATCCTAGTATCTGTTGTTTTTGGAAGTGCTTTGATTGTACTGGGTGCGGGACTTTATAGTGCAAAAAATGCCATAGGAACCAACTCACAGATTGCCGGCGTATTTTCTATTATTGCCGGTGTACTGGCATGCTCCGTCATAGGAATGCTCATATTACCATGCTTTTCATTTGTCTATGAGGTCATCCTGATTATGAGACTCTACCAGCTTTACAATAAGCAACTTGACTGACAGTAAACTAGAGTAGCTACTGTACCATAACTCATTCTATTATGGCAAATCGAAATCTTGATTATTCTTCAGCACTCGTGCTTGCTGCCTTGTTAACGTTCAACTGATTATCAAACTGTAAGGTCCTGATAGGAAATGGTATGTTGATTCCCTCGCGATCAAATGCCTGTTTTATTACTATAATCGCCTTGCTGGTGTTCACCAGTTTTTGCAAACCATTCTCAACGTCATAATAAAATCTGAGCAAAAAGTTAATACTACTATCGCCGAATTCGCGATAGTAGAACTCTACCTGATCCACGTGATCCACCTTGTCAAAATTGTCCACGATCGCCTGTTTTGCGACTCGCTGTACCTGTTCTAGATCACTTTCATAACCCACGCCACAATTGATGATGACCCTCATGGTAGAAGTAAGCCCAAAGTTCTTCATAGGGTTCTCAATAATCAATTTGTTGGGAATGATGACCAGATTATTGTCCGCCTCCTTGAGAACAAATTTGTTAAGGTCAATGTTCATGACCTCTCCTTCATATCCGTTAGTCTGTATCCAGTCTCCCACGCGCACCAGTTTACGGAAGCTTAGGTGAATACCGCTCAAGACATTTGAAAGAGTTCCCTGTAGCGCAAGACCTATTACCAGTCCAGAGACACCAGCACCAGCAATGATTGCCTGCACGGTTTCATCAAGTTCCAGTACATTGAGAGCAATGAATATACCACCTATAATTACGATGATGGCAGCAGCCTTACCTATGAGACGTCTTACTGATGTTTGCTGGACCCGATTGTGTAGCAGCTTTTGAATACCGTTGCTCACAAATCGGGAAATAATGATGGCAAGAACAATTACTACGATTGCTACTGCCATATTGGGTAGATGCTTGATAAGTGACTCGTACCATTGCTCCAGTTGCCCTGTGATCATCCCTACCGTGTCCCCGGTATCAAAGCCAGATCCATTATTTCCGGCCGTATTTTGTTGTTCCTGTATCATGCGCGGCAATTTAAGATTTGCTCTAAAAGTAACTTAAGTGCTTAACAAGTTTTAACGGTCGATAAAAAAGTGCATTGCAAGTTTGAATGGGTATTTTTGCAGTACGCTTTCGCGAAAGCGTAATTTCCCTCAACAATCGGGTAACATCACAACACATGAAACACAAAGCTGGATTTGTCAATATCGTAGGAAATCCTAATGTAGGCAAAAGTACCCTGATGAATGCGCTGGTAGGTGAGCGCCTGTCCATTATTACCTCCAAGGCACAAACCACCAGGCACCGCATACTGGGTATCGTCAACGGCGATAATTTCCAGCTCGTACTAAGTGACACCCCTGGGATAATCAAACCTGCCTATAAGCTGCAGGAAAGCATGATGGAGTTTGTGAAAAACGCGTTTGAAGACGCAGACTGTATCCTATATATGGTGGAGCTGGGAGAGAAGGAACTTAAGAATGAGGCCTTTGAAAAAAGGCTCACCTATGCCACGGTACCCGTCATTGTCCTAATCAACAAGATCGATAAAGGAGATGAGCAACAACTGGAGGAGGCCATGGCGCACTGGAAACAACGATTGCCAGAAGCACAAATCTTTGCCATTAGTGCCTTAGAGAACTTTGGCGTGCCAGAATTACTTACCCATATTGTAGATACCCTACCAGAATCGCCAGCGTTCTATCCAAAGGATGCGCTTACGGACAAGCCAGAAAGATTCTTTGTCAATGAGGCAATCAGGGAGAAGATCCTGATGCATTACAAAAAAGAGATACCGTATGCCGTGGAAATCGATACCGAAGAGTTTTTTGAGGACGAGAACATCATCAGAATACGATCTATCATCATGGTTGAGCGGGAAACTCAAAAAGGCATTATCATAGGACATAAAGGTACAGCGCTCAAAAGGGTGGGAACTGAGGCCAGGAAGGATCTAGAAAAGTTTTTTGGCAAGCAGGTTCATATCGAGCTGTATGTCAAGGTGAACAAAAACTGGCGTAGTAATGATCGACAACTCAAGAAATTTGGTTACAAAGGGGCATAGATATATTAGCACAACAACCACCTATGATTTATAAGCTGGCAAACTTCAATTTAACTACAAAAACTCTAGATACATGCTCATAATAGGGATCGCCGGTGGAACGGGTAGTGGCAAGACCACCGTAGTGGAACAGGTGGCTCATGAATTCCCGGATCACGAGGTTACTGTCATCTCCCAGGATTCATATTATAAGGACACAAGTGACCTTACCTATGACCAGCGGGTGGAAATCAACTTTGACCATCCAGAATCCATTGATTTTGATTTACTGGAACAACACCTACTGCAACTCAAGGAAGGGAAGACGATAGACCAGCCCGTGTATTCTTTTGTCGAGCACAACCGTACTGGGACAACAGTCGCCACCGTTCCCAGTAAAGTAATTATAGTCGAGGGGATCCTTATCCTGACCATGCCGCGCATCAGGAATCTTTTTGATATAAAGGTGTATATAGATTGCGATAGTGATGAGCGCCTCATACGCAGATTGAAACGAGACATTACTGACCGTGGCAGGGATATCGATGAAGTGCTGGACCGTTACCAGACTACTCTTAAACCCATGCACCAGCAATTTATAGAACCTACAAAAGCCTATGCAGATGTCATCATTCCCACTAACCGATTCAATACGGTGGGAGTTAAGATTTTAAGGTCCATAATCGATCAAAAGCTGTCCTAATCGCTACCTTTAGATCATGAAGTGGAAAGAGCTCAAACAAAACCTGTGGTTTAGGATCCTTACCAATAAGTACCTACTCATTACCGTATTTTTCCTGGTCTGGATTTTATTTCTAGATGGCAATGCATGGTTGACCTCACACCGCGCACTTGACGAGCAAATTGCAGAGCAGGAAGAAAATGTAAGATTCTATAAAGATGGCATATTGCGGGACAGCCTCAAGATAAGTCAGCTAGAGTCTGTAGAAGGGTTAGAGCGCTATGCAAGGGAACGTTATCACATGAAGAGGGAAGGCGAAAAAGTCTATATAATCGAGCGCAAAGACTCTCTCAAAACTGAAAAGTAAATGAAGTTATTTGAAGAATTTGATGCTGTAAGCGAGGCTCAATGGAAACAAAAGATCCAGATGGATCTTAAAGGTGCAGACTATAATGACACCCTGGTGACCACAACTGCCTCAGGTATCAACATCAAGCCCATCTACCATTCAGACAGCAGCGATGCCTGCCATATTCCCTCGCGAGGTACCGCAACTGGTGACTGGTATATCTCCCAAAAAATCTACGGCGGTAATGCTGCAGCCGCAAATAAGAAGATACACGATGTTCTACGTCGCGGCGCACAAGGGGTTGTTATCGTTATACCTCATGACCAGGTCGATCTTGCGACCCTATTGAAAGACCTGCCAAAAAACGGCGTACAGATTCACCCCCAGTTCTTAAACAACGATTATAATGGACAAATCCATCGCTTGTTACCCAATGCTTACTTGCACGTGGATCCCATTCACAAACTTGCGAGCGAGGGGAACTGGTTCACATCGCAAAAAAATGACCTAGATAATTGGAAAAACCTAATTGCCGACTATTCTGGGTACTTTTCTAATATCACAATTAACACGAGTACCTACCAGCAAGCGGGTGCCACAGTAGTTCAGGAACTTGCCTATTACGCGGCGCATCTCAACGAGTACCTAAATGTTTTAAATGATGGTGATGGGTTATCCGCTTTCGCGAAAGCGGAAAAAAGAATTAATCTAGACACAGTCATAGGCCCAGATTATTTCACCGAGATCGCAAAATACCGTGCCTACCGCATCATTACCCGTTCAGTAGGGAAGCTATACGGCATCAATCTCGACACCTACATAACCGCTAGTCCCAGTAAACGCAACAAATCCATCATGGATTATAACGTCAATATGCTACGCACAACCACAGAGTGTATGAGCGCAGTATTAGGCGGTGCAGATACGATCCTTAACTTACCTTATGATGCATTTTTTAATAAAGAAAATGAATTTGGCGATCGCATCGCACGCAATCAATTACTGATTTTAAAAGACGAGGCTTATCTAGACAGGGTCAACAATCCTGCAAGCGGTGCATATTTTATCGAGACGCTAACTAGAGAACTAGTCCAGAAATCCCTTTCAATATTTAAGGAACTAGAGAAAGCTGGTGGGCTTATCGCCTCGCTACACGCCGGGACCATACAGCGTAAGATTAAGGAAAGTGCATCTCGTGAAGAAGCCGCATTCAAGCACGGCGACCGCATTCTGGTGGGGGTAAACAAATTTCTCGATGCAGGCATATCGCTGCAAAAAGAATATGAGATCCTGCCTTTTGTAAAAATTGAACCCAGGAAGACATTAGTAACGCCCATTGTGGAAAAACGACTGGCAGAAGAACTGGAAAAAGAAAGCATCGCAAAGCGCTAGGAAAATGAAAAGAAATAGAAAGGACGTAAGCGAGATAGCGCCAGATTTTAATTTTGAGGCTAGTAGTGTCAATCATCCCAGTACCTCAACCTACAACACCGCAGAGGGAATAGTTCTCAAAAAAACATACTCACCAGTAGATCTTGATGATCTTGAGCATCTGGACTTTGTAGCAGGTATGGCGCCCTACCTGCGGGGACCGTATTCTACCATGTATGTGCGCAGGCCCTGGACGGTACGACAATACGCCGGGTTCTCGAGTGCTACAGAGAGTAATGCTTTTTACCGCCGCAATCTTGCTGCCGGTCAAAAGGGGCTGTCCGTAGCTTTTGACCTTGCTACGCATCGTGGTTACGATAGCGATCATGAACGTGTGGTAGGAGACGTGGGAAAGGCTGGTGTAGCCATCGACTCTGTTGAAGACATGAAAATACTTTTTGACAGCATCCCGCTGGATAAGATGTCGGTTTCCATGACCATGAATGGAGCCGTGTTACCCATCATGGCGTTTTACATCGTGGCAGCGATGGAACAAGGAGTAGATCAGGAATACTTGAGCGGTACCATACAAAATGATATCTTAAAGGAATTCATGGTACGGAATACGTACATCTACCCGCCACAACCCAGTATGCAGATCATCTCTGACATCTTTGAGTACACCAGTAAACACATGCCCAAATTCAACTCGATTTCCATATCAGGATATCATATGTATGAAGCAGGAGCAACTAGTGACATAGAACTGGCGTACACCCTGGCAGACGGACTGGAATATGTGCGTAAAGGCCTGGCTGCAGGCATGGATATTGACACCTTTGCCCCACGGTTGTCATTCTTCTGGGCCATAGGAATGAATCATTTCATGGAAATCGCAAAAATGCGCGCCGCCAGAATGTTATGGGCAAAATTGATCAAGCAGTTTAAACCCAAGAATCCCAAATCGCTAGCCTTGCGCACCCATTGCCAGACTAGTGGATGGTCACTTACTGAGCAAGATCCGTTTAACAATGTCGCTCGCACCACTATTGAGGCAGCCGCTGCGGCTTTTGGTGGTACACAAAGCCTGCACACTAACGCGCTGGATGAAGCTATTGCCTTACCTACGGATTTTAGCGCACGCATTGCGAGGAACACCCAACTCTTCTTGCAAGAAGAAACCGGCATCACAAAAACCGTTGATCCCTGGGCAGGATCCTATTACGTGGAATCCTTAACCGATCAAATTGCCCACAAAGCCTGGGAGCTTATAGAAGAGGTAGAGGAACTAGGCGGCATGACCAAAGCCATTGAAGCTGGGATCCCAAAAATGCGTATTGAAGAAGCGGCCGCAAAAAAACAAGCTCGCATAGATTCTGGAATGGATACTATTGTAGGTGTCAACAAATATCCCAGTCCCGATGAAGACTCCATTGACACGCTAGAGGTGGATAACGCCGCAGTACGAGAAGAGCAGATCACGAGACTTACAAAAATCAAGGAAGAGCGGGATAACAATAGGGTCACCGCAGCGCTAGGAAAGCTAGAAGAATGCGCAAGGACCAAGAAAGGAAACCTACTGGAACTTGCTATTATCGCGGCTAGAGAGCGTGCGACATTAGGCGAAATCTCTGATGCGCTGGAAAATGAATATGGTCGCTATCGCGCGCGGATCAAGAGTGTACAGGGAGTTTACAAAAAAGAAATTATGGATGATGCATCCTTTGGCCAGGCTCAGGAGCTGGCAGATCGATTTGCCGCAAATGAAGGTAGGCGCCCCCGCATCATGATTGCAAAAATGGGTCAGGATGGCCATGACCGTGGGGCAAAGGTAGTCGCCACCGGATATGCCGATGTGGGATTTGATGTGGACATAGGCCCGCTTTTTCAAACCCCAGCTGAGGCTGCAAAGCAAGCAGTAGAGAATGATGTCCACGTACTAGGAATCTCCTCACTGGCAGCCGGCCACAAAACCCTGGTTCCCCAGGTTATGGAAGAACTCAAAAAATATGGCAGGGACGACATCATGATCATTGTAGGCGGTGTAATACCGCGCAAGGATTATCAATTTCTCTTTGATAAAGGGGTCGCCGCGGTTTTTGGCCCTGGCACTAAAATTAGTGAAGCCGCCATCAGTATTTTGCAGCTATTAGATGGCAGATTAAAGGACTAGCGCAATCCGTTTACTTTGCAATTTTATTTATATTTCTAACTTATTGCTCGCAATCCCCAGTAAAACATTTTAATTATTATCCTTTTACGAGTCAATGATGGGAATTACGCTTTCGCAAAAGCGTTACTGAAATGATATTTATGCATCGCCATTTTCTAGTTTACAAACCCTATAAGATGGTGAGCCAGTTTATTACTAACGACCACAAGCAAAAACGTAAAAGATTTCTAGGAGAACTGCATGACTTTCCTGCAAATTCAATGGCAGTAGGACGACTGGATGAAAATAGTGAGGGTTTGATTATTATTACCACTAACGGTAAGCTGAGCAATCAAATCAATAAATCGGCGTTGTGGGAAAAAACCTATAACGTACAACTTGACGGTATTGTTGAGGAATCACATCTAGAAAAATTGAAAAGCTGCGTTACCATAACAGTCAATTCAAAAGCTTATACTACAAAACCTTGTGCGGTTGAACTTATCAAACAACCTACATTAAGATCTACCCAGCAGCGCATACGAGACGATAGGCATGGTCCCACTTCATGGATTTCCATAACGATTACTGAAGGTAAATTCCGCCAGGTGCGTAAAATGTGCGCTGCGGTAGGATTGCCCGTACTGCGATTAGTGAGGGTGAAAATAGGTCAGCTTGATATGGGAATGATGGATGAAAAAGTGGTGATAGAATTGGATGACTCGTTACTCTTTAATAATTACTAGTAACGCCTTTACTCCTGCGCTTAAATTCCATACCCGGTCCTGTACAACATTGCCTTTCAGGTCCATTACCTTGAAGTGTGCCGTGTTGGGGCCACTACTACCCTGGTTAAGTGCCTCGACCTCAACTTTATTGAAGCCCTGTGCTAGCGGAATATTAACGCCTTGAAAAGCACTGCGCAGGTAAATTTTTTCCACCACCACCTTATCATCTACCCAGATCCTAACTAGATCGCCATCTACATACTGATGATCGCGACATACTAGCCTCAAGATATTCTCGCCTGTTCTGAGCTCCCCTAGAAAAGTATCGCTTACAAAGCCCGGAGCCATTGCACGATCTTGCTTAAACTTTTGATTTTTAAATTTAATACCTGGATCTGACAAATCAGTTTCCCGTCTCATATTGAGTACCGGCTTTGAATTTGGTCTTTTATAAACCGTGGAGGGTGTGTTGCTCTTTGGGAAAAGAATTGATCCCGTATTAGAATTAGATTCCTTTTTTACGGGTTCAATACGCCTACTGCCAGACTCAGGTAATTCCTGCGCCAAGGCAAAACTTGCCAGCAATAAAAACCCGTAGAACAATCTGTAACCGTACATGCTCCAAAATTAGCAAAAGTCACGCCTAAAATGAACCGATATATGTTAATCTACTCTAAGCCAATTTTCTACCTCGCTAGTCTTCCTGACCTACCCTAGTAATTTTTGCACCTATGCGTCTCAATCGAGTATCGATATTTTGGTAACCACGGTCTATTTGTTCAATATTGTGGATTGAACTGGTTCCTTTGGCACTCAATGCTGCGATGAGTAGTGAAATACCAGCTCGTATATCTGGACTGGTCATGGTGGTAGCCTTGAGACTGGATTTAAAATCATGACCTATGACACTAGCTCTATGGGGATCGCACAAAATTATTTTTGCCCCCATATCGATCAACTTATCCGTGAAGAACAAGCGGCTTTCAAACATTTTTTGATGTACCAGCACGCTACCGCGTGCCTGGGTGGCCACGACTAGTACGATACTCAACAGGTCTGGAGTAAAACCAGGCCACGGTGCATCTGCAATGGTAAGTATGGAACCGTCAATGTAATTCTGGATTTCATAACCGTCCTTGTGTTCTGGGATATAGATATCATCACCTCTACGTTCTATGGTTATCCCTAATTTCCTGAAAGTTGCTGGTATAACACCTAGATGTTCAAAGGACACATTCTTGATGGTGAGTTCACTTTTGGTCATTGCAGCCAGACCTATCCAGCTGCCTATCTCAATCATATCTGGCAGGATGGTGTGAGTCGTGCCACCCAGTTCCTCTACCCCTTCTATCACTAATAGATTAGATCCTATCCCGCTTATTTTTGCCCCCATGCGCACCAGCATATTACACAATTGTTGCAGGTAAGGTTCACAAGCGGCATTATAGATAGTAGTAGTTCCTTGTGCAAGTACAGCAGCCATTACAATGTTTGCCGTTCCCGTTACAGATGCCTCATCAAGAAGCATGTAAGCTCCCGTCAATTGATCTGCTTCTACACCATAGAAGTATTCCTCTCTATTGTATCTAAAGGTGGCCCCCAGTTTTATGAATCCCTCAAAATGAGTATCTAACCTGCGCCTGCCTATTTTATCACCACCGGGTCTAGGTATGTAACCTTTACCAAATCGTGCCAACAAAGGACCTACCAGCATAATGGAACCGCGCAGCCCCCGACCTTGAATTTTATAATCCTCAGACTGTAGAAAATCTAGGTTGACGCTATCAGCTTGAAAAGTATAGGATGACGGGCTATTTTTTGTGACTTTGACGCCCAGATTGTTGAGCAAGGCAATAAGTTTATTGACGTCAATAATGTCAGGAACGTTATCAATTACTACTGGCTCACTCGTAAGTAGAACGGCGCATAGGATTTGTAGGGCTTCATTCTTAGCTCCCTGTGGTTGAATCTCACCGCTTAATTGATGACCTCCTTCAATAATGAATGTACCCATTTATGGTTGTTGTTTTAATGTGGTTTTTTGTAGTGGCTTATTGTTCAATAAAAGTACGATCGAGTTAGTACTGTTCTTTGTTACTGGGGAAGTCAGCATTCTTTACGTCCTTTACATACTGACTAACGGCTTTACCCATCTCGTCGTATAAATTTAGGTAGCGTCTTAAGAAACGTGGATTAAATTCATGCGTCATGCCGAACATGTCATGCGAGACCAGAACCTGCCCATCGACACCGCCGCCGGCACCTATACCTATAACAGGAATGGTAAGTGCCGCGGCGACCTGGGTAGCAAGAGCTGCAGGTACTTTTTCAAGAACCAGGGCAAAGCAACCCATGCGTTCAAGCGATAAGGCGTCTTCTAGAAGTTTCTCGGCCTCGGCTTCCTCTTTTGCTCTTACCGTATAAGTACCAAATTTATAGATCGACTGGGGGGTCAATCCTAGATGACCCATTACCGGGATCCCCGCGTTCAAAATCCTTTTTATGGAATCCTTTACCTCGCTACCACCTTCAAGTTTTACGCTATGTCCACCGCTCTCCTTCATAATCCTTATGGCGCTGCGCAGGGCTTCCTTAGGATCGCTTTGATAACTACCGAATGGTAGGTCCACCACCACTAGCGCTCGTGAGACCCCTCGCACTACACTACTGGCGTGATAGATCATCTGGTCTAGGGTTATGGGTAGCGTGGTTTCATGTCCCGCCATTACGTTACTGGCACTATCACCCACTAGTAAAATATCGATACCTGCGCTATCAATAATTTTTGCCATAGTATAATCGTATGCGGTAAGCATGGAAATTTTCTCACCATTGGATTTCATCTCAACAAGAGATTTCACCGTAATGCGTTTGTATTGCTTTTGCGCGACTGACATAGCTGTGGATTAACTAGTAAAAATAGGGATTTCTAGCTATTTTTAAGTTTTTGATTATTATGAATACCGCGATTTGCAATTATTTATTACTGGTATGCTGTTTCGGTAGTTTCGCTTTCGCGAAAGCGCAAACAACGCCTACACCGCAGTCTGCAATTCAAACATTTTTCAAAGCCTTTCATGCTCGAGACACATTGCAGTTGAGAAAGCACTTCAACCAGCAACCCGTGCTCCATAGTTTTACGGTAACCAATAATAAGATGACCAGGTCAAGCAGTACGATTGAAGAATTTCTAATAGGAATCGCAGCTATACCCTCTCAAACCAATTTTGAAGAGCGTGTTCTAAACTACCAGGTACAGGTTGCAACATTTATTGCGACGGTATCCACACCTTACGAGTTTTACGTAAATGAGCGGTTGCTGCATTCAGGAACTAATGTCTTTATACTAGTGCGCAGGGACGGGGAATGGTTGATTGATAGTATTGCTGATACTAGAATCAAGACATAAAAAAAGGACCACTCTCGCGGTCCTTCTTAATATCTATTATGCTTGATTATTGATTGCCTAGGATAATGGGTAAACCCCCACTCTCACCACCACCTACTACCACTACCTTGGCATTAGGACTTTGAGCTAGTTGTAAGGTCGCCTCTATGCCCTTTTCTGTCAGGATCTTATCAGTAAGTGATGCACTCAAGATGCGGTTTGCAACTGCTTTACCCTCTGCATCGATTTTTTGTCTTTCCGCTTCTTTTGAAGCTTTTGTAAGACGGAACTCGTATTCTAGTGCTTCTTGCTCTTGTCTTAGTTTGCGTTCAATAGCCTCCTTGATTTTTGTAGGTAGGGTAACATCTTTTACTAATACCCGATTGACTTGAACGTACTGGCTTTCCAGCTCCTTGCGAGCTTCTTCAAGAATTTCAGTTTGAATCACGTCACGCTTGCTTGAATAAAGCTGTTCTGGCGTATAGCGACCCACTACACTACGGGCAGCCGCACTTATCGCAGGTTGTAGGATATTTTCTTCATAAAGAATACCTTTTTCTTGATATAAAAAGGGTAAACGCTCATACTCTGGCTGGTACCATACCGTCGCATCGACAGTAACTTCTAGACCATTTACAGATAAAACCCTCATCTTTTCACTAGTTGATAATTGCCTTACTGGAAAAATGATCATATCATTCCATGGAGCGATGATATGAAATCCCTCGCTATAAGTGTTCTCTGTATCAACACCATCGCTGAAGGGTTTAAATAAAACCCCAGCCTGTCCTGCTTCTATTACTACAGAACTCTTAAAAATAATTATTACGATAGCCAGCAGCGCGATAGCTGTGAATATGACACCTTTGGGTACTCTTTCCATAACTTTAAATTAAACCATTATATTTTCTCAAAAACCACTCTAGACCTAGCAAAAACAACAACAACATCAATAGATACTTAAAATCTATAAGACTGGACATTTCAATTGTCGCCCGCTCTATGGGAAGGAATCTTTTGCTTTCCAGCAGGTTGTTGATTAACTCTTCAGTCGCTCCTGCAAAGTAAACCTCACCATCCCTGGTAACGCTTTTAAAATCCTTAAAGTTTGCAGTACTTATTTGCTGTTCCAGATTAAATTCCAATACCTCAAAACTACCACGTTCCTTAAGGCTTGAACCCTTGACGGCTACCGTGAAATCATATAGACCCGCAGGTAGACCGTCCAGGCTTACGGTATACGTATTTCCCGATAGGATCATGGGTCTAGTGAGCAACTCACCACCGGCTGATTTCAAATTGATGTCAAGAACTGCCTTACTATCAAACTCGTAGTTCTTATCTAGATAAGCAGCTTGAATGCTTATCTCTTGATTCTGAAAATAGGAACGCTCATAATTAGTCGTGAGTCGATCGCGTTTTTTATTATTTGACAAGTACTGGATCTGACTTCCCACCAGTTGATCAAATTCCTTAAAATCCCTGTTGTTTAAATAGTTTTGTGCTCTCCAGCGCCACAGACCATTCCCTAGCGTTACCGCCGCACGTCTTGAAGATTCTTCATAAGTAAACCATAGCGGTTTTGTGGTCTGAATACCGTTTATGCTTTTGGAGAGCAAGACTTGTGTATTACCGGTACCACTCACGTCACCGAAAGGGGATTGCAGGGGAGGATAGTCTTGAAAATCAATTTCATCAAGATTAAAATTTGAGTACAGGTCATTAACGATGGATTGAACCTCGTCAGTTTGCCTATTAGTCTCGATAACAAATTCAGTCTGAACCTGATTCAAATATTTGAGATCTGGATTGCTACCGGTAATGATCCAGTAATTCAGGTTTGCCGCAGTTGATAGTTGGTACGCTTTCGCGAAAGCGGAATTGATGCCGTAAAATATTACCACATCGTACTGGTCATAAGAAATACCTGCATCCTGATAATATTTGATACTTACCTTACGCTGCTCGTTTGACTCAACCGCTTTTCTTAAAGCACCTAGATCTGGATGAGGTGCGCTGGCAATCAACAGAACGTTAGTTTGTTGATCAATCACCTCTATCAGAAAATTGCGGGTATTGTTAACTGTATTGCGTTCGTTCTCTAATTGAGCGACCTGAACCGTATACTTTTGCAGTCCCAATTTTGAGCTTTTAACCATAAACTCAACCCTTTCTGAGCGATTCTGATCTGACAGGTTGATGGTTTTACTGCTTATCCTGCGACCAGAATTATATAGGGTCACCTCGCTGGCAATCCTGCTGGTACCGCTGTAGTTTACAAATACCTCTACCGGGAACTCATTGTTTAAAAAAGAATATTTGTTGACATTGAGCTGCGAGATGCTTACATCGTCATATCGTGTGGTGTCACCATATATTATGGGATAAACCGTCAGATTCTCAGATAACTGCTGGTAGGTATAAGAGCGGCCTTTGTTTTGAATACCGTCAGTAAGCAGGACCACCGCGGTATTTGATTTTGAGTACAATTCCTCAATACTATTAAGAGCAGCCGCCTGATTACTATAACTCCTACTATTGCTTATGGAATCATAAGGCTCGAGTTGATCTCCAAAGGCGTATTTAAATACCTCAAATTGCTCATTAAGAGCTTGATTATCAAAAATCAACTCAAGATCCTGCCGCAGATTTGATTCGGTTTCCAAAAATTCCATGGATTGGGAATTATCAACCGCTATAACGAGACTTGGTTTTTCTGTCGTATAAGTAGTATGCTCAAACCGAGGGTTGATCAATAAGATAAAGATCACTAGAACAGTCAGGAACCTGATCAAGGCAAACCAGGGATTGCGCTTGTCTTTCTTGCTACTCAATAGATAACCGTACTGGAATAGGGCTATAGCTGCCGCCGCTATCGCAGCTAGAATTACCCATAGTACGTCCATAAAATTCTCTTAGGTAAGCATACCGCCGTCCACGTGCAGCGTTTGACCGGTAATGTAGCTTGAGAGATCGCTAGCTAGAAAAACACAAGCATTTGCAACGTCCTGTGGAGTTCCTCCTCTTTTGAGAGGTATAGCGTTCCTCCAGCTGGCAACGGTATCCTCGTTGAGTTTATCGGTCATTTCTGTTTCAATAAATCCTGGAGCAATGGAATTACATCGTATATTTCTAGAACCCAATTCTAATGCTACAGATTTGGAAAACCCTATTATTCCTGCTTTACTAGCCGCATAGTTAGTTTGCCCTGCATTACCTTTAACTCCCACAACACTACTCATATTGATAATACTGCCGCGACGTTGCTTCAACATGGTGCGTTGCACCGCTTTGGTCATATTGAAAACCGACTTTAAGTTAACCTCTATAACTTGATCAAAGTCTTCCTCGCTGATGCGCATAAGAAGATTATCCTTAGTAATACCAGCGTTGTTGATCAATACGTCAATAGAATCAAAATCTTTAAGAATGTCTGCTATCAAATCATGGGATTCCTGAAAATTTGCTGCATTGCTTTTGTAAGCTTTGGCGTGGACCCCGGCACTTTTTAGTTTTTCCTCTAGCTCTAGCGCGGGCTTTTCAGAACTGGCGTAGGTAAACGCGATGTTTGCCCCATGATCTGCAAAAACCTGAGCAATTCCATTTCCTATACCCCTACTGGCACCGGTTATGATAACATTTTTACCTTCCAGTAATTTCATTATGCTTTAATTTTATTACGATACTCTTCTTTAAGCAATCCCTCTCTTTCAAACCAGGCTTTATAGCCCATATATTTAGTACGGGAACCTTTTATGGCGTAAGTATCGATAACGTCTTGTTTATTTCTCAAAGCAAAAGCAGCAGCAACAATTTTTTGTCTGGTCTTGTCAAAATCTGCGGGCTCGAGGTTTTTGATAGCGATGGCATGATAAGTCATATCATCATAAGACAGAGGCGTTTGGGTTGCTTTAAGCCTACTCTTAATGAACTTGCCCCAGATTGATTTTCTACCCCTTTTCTTGGTATAGCTACGCTTTGGCTTGTTCTCTTTGGCTTCCTTTTTGGGTGAATCAGCTTGTGGACTATCACTACTGACGGTAAGCTCATTACTGACTAGCGCTCCCTCGTCACCTGGATCAACACCAGACATTTGTTCTAGAACAGACTTAAGTTCGTGAAGCTTATTGAGGGTTTTTGAATACTCCTCCTGGTAGTGTCTCTTAATACTTTGTGCCGTAGCACTATCAAATGTGAAATTACCCATAGTATTAAATTTATTTATTTCCCTAAAACCTCGGCAACTTTCTTGCCTATCTCTGCTGGAGAATCAACTACGTGTATTCCACAGTCCTTCATGATTGCTTTTTTAGCTTGAGCAGTATCCTCACTACCGCCTACAATTGCGCCTGCGTGACCCATGGTACGACCGGCTGGAGCAGTTTCACCAGCAATGAAACCTATAACTGGTTTCTTGTTGCCTGTTTCTTTGATCCATTTTGCAGCATCAGCTTCTAGCTGACCGCCTATCTCACCTATCATTACAACCGCCTCAGTCTCAGGATCATTCATAAAAAGCTCAACCGCTTCTTTAGTTGTGGTGCCTATGATGGGATCCCCACCGATGCCTATAGCCGTAGAAATTCCAAATCCTTGTTTTACCACCTGGTCAGAAGCCTCATAGGTGAGAGTACCAGATTTTGATACTATTCCCACTTTTCCTTTCTTAAAAACAAATCCAGGCATTATTCCCACTTTGGCTTCATCTGGAGTGATTACTCCGGGACAGTTGGGACCTATCAATCTACAATCTTTATCTGCAATATAGTCTGCGGCCTTAACCATATCAGCAACGGGTATACCTTCTGTAATAGTTATGATGACTTTGATGCCAGCGTCGGCAGCTTCTTTGATTGCGTCTGCGGCAAAAGCTGGCGGTACAAAAATTATGGTGACATCTGCCCCGGCTTTTTCTACTGCCTCTTGAACCGTATTATAGACAGGCTTACCCAGGTGTTCCTGACCGCCTTTACCAGGCGTGACACCACCTACGACATTTGTACCATAATCAATCATTTGACCGGCATGAAAAGTTCCTTCACTACCGGTAAAACCTTGAACTATAATTTTTGAATCTTTATTTACTAATACGCTCATTTAAAAATTTTTAACTCGTGTAAATTTAATTATTGTTGTGGATGACTGCTCTGGTGAATTTCACAAATCTTCTCGTCCTCTACTTTAAAAATGGAAACAAAGTACCCTACAGGTATTTCTTCACTAGGATTCTCTATGGTTTTTACATATACCGTAAAACGGGCTGCCACCTCACTTTTACTGCTGAAGATGTGCGTTACATCAGTACGCATACTGCGATAGCTCGATGCCGTGGATTGACATAGACGCTCGTACTCGTTATAGTCAAATTGTTTAAAACCAGAACTTGCGTGCCAGTTAATTACTAAATTTTTAGAAAAATAATCACTAAAGGAATCTGGATTAACAAAAACGTCTGATTCCAAAAAATTTTTGACCACTTTTTTTGCCGACTTCGACATTCTTTTATTTTTTGCTAAAATTAATTAAGATTCTAAGGCTAGCCAACTGTTTTACAATGTTTTGAAAACAATTTATATTTTAAACTTTTTCAAGGTTTCCATAATTTCAGGAATTTTCCTAATAGATGCAATTTCTTTATACTTAGATCTAAAATCGTCTGCTGGAATTCCAAAGTAGCTCTTTCCTCCTTCTAGACTTTTGCTTACTCCTGCCTTGGCAGATATTACGGCACGACTTCCTATCGTGATACCGCTGGTAATTCCCACCTGGCCCCAAATAGTCACATCATCCTCAATAACAACGCATCCCGCGACGCCCGTCTGGCTAGCAATCAAAACTCTTTTACCTAAAATCGTATCGTGACCTATTTGCACCTGGTTATCCAGCTTACTACCTTCACCTATAGTAGTATCGCCAGTTACTCCACGGTCTATAGAACATAAGGTTCCTATCTCGACCTTGTTTTCAATGACCACACGACCACCGCTTAATAATTTATCATAACCCGTATCCCGTTTCTTGTAGTAGAAAGCATCGCCTCCTATAACCGTTCCTGAGTTAACGATTACATTATCGCCCAAGATACAACGATCACCTACGACTACATTTGCGTGCACAATAGTGTTTGCACCTATTTGTACGCTGTTACCTATTACGGCGCTAGGATGCACGTGGGCGGTATTGTGGATTTTGGGTAATTCTGCTTTCGCGAAAGAGGAAAAGGGAACAAAATATTGCGTCAACTTATTAAAATCGGTAAAAGGATCCTGAGATACAAGTAGTGCCTTACCTTCTGGACAGTCGACCTCTTTATTAATTAGTACAACGGTGGCCGCGCTGTTCAACGCCTTCTCGTAGTATTTGGGATGATCTACAAAAACTATATCTCCAGATTTGACGACGTGAATTTCATTCATGCCCTGCACGGCAAAATCTGGATTACCCACATACTTACAGTCCAGAATTTCTGCGATTTCCTCCAGCTTATATGTACGGGGAAAATCCACTATTTTTTCATTCTTTCTTGATAGGCTCCTTTTTCAGTATCAATACGTATGATATCACCCTCGTTGATAAACAACGGTACATTAACTCGCGCTCCAGTTTCTACGGTGGCGGGTTTTGTGGCATTAGTAGCCGTGTTACCTTTTACTCCTGGCTCTGTTGCAGTAACTTCCAGCACTACGTATTGCGGCATATCAACTGATAATGGGGAATCATCCTCAGTATTGATCTGTACTTTTACTACCTCTCCCTCCTTTAATAGGCCTGGAGCGTCTAGTGATGTTTCTGGTAATTGAATTTGCTCATAGGTTTCTGTATTCATGAAGTGGTATGCCTCTCCATCATTATAGAGGTACTGGAATGAATGGGTCTCCACCCGTATTTCTTCAATTTTATGTCCAGCAGAAAAGGTATTGTCTATCACCTTTCCCGTAGTCACGGATTTGAGCTTAGTTCTTACAAATGCGGGGCCTTTACCCGGCTTCACGTGTAAGAATTCAGTAATTTTAAATATGTCATGATTGTAACGTATGCACAATCCTTTTCTAATATCACTTGTACTTGCCATAGTTCTAGTTGCTACTCACGTATCCTCTCATGATTCCACGTTTAGAGTTTTTAATAAATTCAATAATTTCATCACGCTCTGTTGTGGCGCTCATTTCTGCCTCGATAATATCTACTGCCTGGCTGTTGTTGTAGTTCTTTTGGTATAAAATGCGGTAAATGTCTTGTATTTCCCTAATCTTCTCCAGTTCAAAACCCCGACGTCTCAAACCTACAGAGTTTATACCTACATAGCTTAAAGGTTCTCTACCCGCCTTTACAAATGGTGGTACATCCTTACGCACCAAAGATCCACCAGTTACAAATGCATGCTTCCCAATCTGGCAAAACTGCTGCACAGCGGCCATTCCTGCCAGCACCACATAATCACCTACATCAATATGTCCAGCTAGGGTGCTATTATTGGAAAAAATACAGTTGTCACCTATGATACAGTCATGGGCAATATGACAATAAGCCATGATCCAGCAGTTCTTGCCGATTACCGTTTTCATGCGATCACTAGTCCCGCGATTGATGGTTACACATTCCCTGATAGTAGTATTGTCACCGATGACCACCGTGGTGTCCTCGTCTTCAAATTTTTTATCTTGTGGTACGGCACTAATTACAGCACCGGGAAAAATACTGACATTCTTACCTATACGGGCGCCTTCCATGATCGTCACGTTGCTCCCTATCCACGACCCGTCACCGATTACCACATCGTTATGTATGGTAGTGAATGGTTCTATGACCACATTTTTGGCAATCTTGGCCCCTGGATGGACGTAGGCTAGTGGCTGATTCATCTATTTAACTTTTGAGATTTGTGCCATTAATTCGGCCTCGGCACACAACTGGCCATTTGCATAGGCGTATGCCTGCATATGTGCAATTCCCCGTCTTATAGGGGTGATCAAGTCTGCTTTAAAAATCAAGGTATCACCTGGCAATACTTTTCTTTTGAACTTTACATTGTCCATTTTCATGAAAAAGGTAAGGTAGTCTCGTGGATTTTCCACAGTACTCAAAACTAGAATACCACCTGTTTGTGCCATGGCCTCCACAATCAAAACACCTGGCATGACTGGTTGTCCAGGAAAATGTCCTACGAAGAATGGCTCATTCATGGTGACATTCTTAAGACCTGTAACCGAAGTGTCAGTAAGCTCAAAGATTTTATCTACCAGCAAAAATGGTGGACGGTGCGGCAGGACATCCATAATCTGATTAATGTCCATAAGTGGCGTCTTGCAAATATTGACTACAGGAACATTTTCCCTGATATTTTGCTTAATTTGTTTTGCCATCTTCTTTGCAAACTGCGTGTTTACAAAATGACCTGGTTTGGTGGCAATTACTTTTCCGCGTAAGCGATATCCTATTAAGGCGAGATCCCCTACTACATCTAATAATTTGTGCCTTGCAGCCTCATTAGGATAATGCAAGGTAAGGTTATCTAGAATGCCGTTAGGTTTGATATTGACGTGTTCCTTATTGAAGGCTTTCTTGAGGTTCTCCATGGTTTCTGGAGAGAGCTCTTTATCGACATAAACAATCGCATTATTAAGATCCCCACCCTGGATCAACCCATGCTGTAACAACATTTCAATCTCATGCAGAAAACTAAAAGTCCTACAGTTTGCAATCTCAGTTTTAAAGTCCTCTAGGTTCTCCAGGTTTGCATTTTGCGTTCCCAAAACCTTGGTTCCAAAATCGACCATGGTGGTAACCTTGTACTCGTCTGCGGGCATGATCATAATTTCACTACCCGTCTCCTCATCCTTGAAAGATGTAATTTCACTTATCACAAACTCTTTCCTGAATGCTTCTAGTTCCACTTTACCAGCAGAATTAATTGCCTCGACAAAAAATCTAGAAGAACCGTCCATAATAGGTGGTTCACTACTATCGATCTCAATTAGGCAATTATCTATTTGCAAACCTACCAAAGCCGCCAAAACATGTTCTGTAGTATTGATCTCGACTCCTCGCTTGTTAAGAGTAGTACCCCTTTTTGTATCGGTCACATACTGTGCAAGAGCCTCTATTACTGGTGCACCCTCCAGATCCACTCGCTGGAAAGCATAACCATGATCTGCGGGGGCTGGCTTGAATACCAGAGTCACCTCTTTTCCCGTATGTAGTCCTACCCCACTCAAAGAAACTTCTTTTTCTATTGTGGTTTGTTTATGCTCTTGAATAATCATTCCTGAGTCTTTTTTTCTAGTTTGGTTATACGTTTTTCTATGTTACTTAAATTTTTGACGTGGACCCAGGAGCGATTGTAGGTTGCATAGTCAAATGCCGGAGAACCTTGAACATATGATTTTTCCCTTAGGTTCTTGCCCACGCCGCTTTGCGCTTGAATGCCTACCTGGTTGCCTATGGCAAGATGTCCCGCGATTCCTACTTGTCCACCTATACGGCAATTTTGCCCTACTTTGGTGCTACCTGCTATACCTGTTTGAGCAGCGATAACAGTATTATTGCCTATCTCGACATTATGAGCAATCTGAATTTGATTGTCCAGCTTTGCTCCCTTTTTGATGACGGTACTTCCTAGTGTCGCGCGGTCTATAGTGGTTAGTGCTCCTATATTGACATCATCCTCGATAATAACATTACCAGTTTGCGGAATTTTTGAATAACTACCGTCTTCATTGGGTAAATAACCGAAACCATCTGCGCCTATTACACTACCAGGATTGATCATGACATCGTCACCTATGACTGTGTCTGACATGATTTTGACACCTGAAAAAATATGAACGTTGTTACCTATGGAAACATTTTCACCAATGAATACTTGAGGATAAATCTTTACATTCTCACCTAGCACTACACCAGCGGATACGTAGGAGAAAGCCCCAAGATAAAGACCGTCGCCGTGAATCAAATTTTTATGTGAATAACTGGGGTTTTCCACTCCAATTTTATTCAGTTTGGCCAATTGATAGAACTCTAGCAATTTTGTAAAGGCCGCGCGAGCATCGCTTACTTTGATCAGCGCTGTAGTAACTTTCTTTTCTGCAACAAAACTTTCATCGACGATAACGGCGCTTGCTTGGGTAGAATATATGAATGGTGTGTATTTGCTATTTGAAAGAAAACTCAAACTTCCCATAGTGCCCTCCTCAATTTTAGAAAGCTTGTCGACTTGAATGGACGGGTCTCCAACCACGGTGCCCTCTAGGATATCAGCGACTTGTTGTAGTGAAAATTTCATTCTCGCAAATGTAATAATTATTAAATGGTTCATTTAACATTCACATCCCTCGCAAACACCCTGATAAATCGCAGAAAATGCTGAATTCCTGACTATCATTATTTCATGAACTCCTATACTGAATCACAGTTGATTTACATCCTCTTCAACTTATTTACAGCTTTGGATAGCAATAGTAAAATTTGGTGCTTTTTTTATTGAGTGCTTTAAAACTATCTTCATTACCTACCCTGGTAAACTCAACGATCTTATTGTTCTTACTCCAAATCTTTATAGGTTTTTCAATAGAATAAGCAGTATTGCTCACGCTGCCAGAAAATACAAAATACGCTGCCTCATTCTCATTCAGGCTATGGGTGGCGCATAACTTATCAATTCGCTTTTTAATTTTTGCGGCACTAGTGGGTTTTGAAGTAAATTTTATTTTGAGCAAATTGCGATTAAGAAGCATTGCGCATAACTCACTTAGCACAAAATCGCTATGGTTTAATCCCAATTTAAGAGTCATGACCACATCAGAAT
>JBARYP010000041.1:0-4493 GCA_049647945.1 Nonlabens sp.
TCTTAAATCACTTAAGCTTAGAGTAATTTTGTTTTTACAATTCGGGCATTGCAATTTGCAGTAGGGTAAGTGTCAAAATCTACGTAATTATTGAAGATGGTTTTGTCAGATAACTTACCTATGTTAATTAATTTTAATCTCATTCTATACGTAACTCAAGTTATACGTTTCCTCCTACAGGCCTAACTACCGTATGTACAATCGCTAATTTTTATTTTTGACTTGGATGTAACTTGTTTTCTAAGTTGTGGTACCATCAAGTTCTGAATTTTAAATCCCACTAGGAATTCATGGAAGCGATATAAGTGATCACACCAATAACTGCTAATCCAAAAATTATCGCCAGGAAAATTTTCCAAAAAGAATAGGGACGATCTCCATGGATGACCCCGGTTTGCCCGTTGATGTAAAAGTGGTAACCCTTGCCATTAAAATCATAGGAGCTTATGAAAACAGGCAGCAAAATATGCTTGAAGGTTTCTTCGGTAAGTTTAACCTCCATATGGTGTATGCGTTGCGTATCCCCACCTATATCACGCCTTATCCAGTTTTGTGCTATGGTCTGAGCTTCTTGCGTAGCATTTGCGTGACCATCCTGAAGGGAAATAGTATATTTCTCTGTAGTGTAACCTGCTAGGAATCTAGAATCAAAATCTTTTAATTCGTCTAATCTCCATCGGGTGATTTGTGCGGGAATACGTAGACCAGTTTTACGAGAGGCGCGTATAAGCGTATCGTCAACAAAACCATCTACCTGTCCAGAAACGTCATGCCACCTGGTGCGGCGCTCTTTGACCTTTCTCCTGTTTTTGCCAGCTCCTACGGTTTTTGATACGTAATAATACTCTCCTCGTTCACCCCTATAGATAGATTTAAGCTGTGCGTCAAAAGTCCAGTACGGTAGGTAAAGGCCGCGTGTATTCTCTGGACTTAAACTCGCACGTTGTAGATTGTTAGGTGCCCACCATAGATTGTTCACCCATTTTTTAAAAATCTGATGTGCTTTTTCCTTTGTTATTTTAAAAGGAACCACAGCTCCTGGTACTATCCATTCTTCTGTATAAACATCCTCTACAATAAGCGGCATCGCACAATACACACAATGTAATGATTTGAGGTTTTCCTCAATATGCTGGTTTGCACCACAGTTGTCGCAATGAAGCATGGTAATTTCAGTCGCATGGGTCTGTCCACCCATGGAACTTAGATACTTGTTCAGTTCCAGTTCTTCAAATGGTTGCTGCGGTGATTCTATGACTTCTTTATGTCCACAGTAATCGCAGGTAATCAGGTCTGTTCCCGGTTCATAGGTAAGCTCTGCACCACAATTGATGCAGGACTTTTTGCGTTCAGAATTTTGCGTGGTAGAGCTTTTATCCACTTTTTGTGACAATGATTGTTGAATAATACCGTAGCGTTAAAATTACTTGTAGCAGGAGAATGGTACAATGAATTTTAGACTCGTTACTGACGTGTTTATGACTTTTATAGTAGTTTTAAACTATGTCCTATGCGTTAGGTAAGGGGGGTGGCGTATTGCCTCCTAAAAATGATTTAAGTTCCTCTACTTCATTTAGGGTTTTCCATCCGTCCATGCCCTGTTTCCATACCAGCGTATCCCTATTGATGGTGCGACTGGCAAACAGGCTGCGCAACTGTTCAAAAGAAGCGGGGCCAGACTGTGTCCCATTAAGGGCATAAAAGTATGAAACCGCTTGTGGCATAGGTGGTGGTACTGCCGCGGGCTGCTGTTGTTGCGTATGTTGTGTGTTTTGGCGGGCACCCATTTGTGGGTTCATCATTTGACCCATTTGTTGTGCCATGACAAATCCCATTCCCATTCCCATCCCGGCACCCGCAGTCCCGCCTCCGTTATTTGCAGCAGCTTCAATCGCCTTGGCGGTCTTAAAACGCGTCAATTTATCTAGATCGATTTTGTCAATACGACTGTATTCAAATATTTCTTTTTTGAGCTCCTCGGGCATGGAGACGTTCTCAATGTAAAAGCGCTCAAGTGAAATACCTACGCTCATGAATTCTGGTTGCATTACCTGCTGACAGGTTTCAGAAAGTTCTGAAGTGTTTGCGGCATATAATTCAATAGGCAGATTTGCCTCTCCCACAGTATCAGTAAATCTCGTGGCAATCAGGCTTTTAAGATGTTCATTGATTTCAAAATTGGTGAAATTGTTGTCGGTGCCTACGATATCCACGATAAATTTACCAGGATCTGCAACCTTAAAAGCATACGTACCAAAAGCTCTAATCTCCACAAGGCCAAATCTCTCATCGCTCAAGGTAATGGGATTTTTAGTTCCCCATTTTTCATCTGTAAAAAGATGGATATTGACAAAATATACTTCGGCTTTGAAGGGCGAATTGAACCCATACTTCCAGCCCTTCAATGTGGTTAGAATCGGCAGATTTTGTGTGGTGAGGTCATAAGTGCCAGGGGTAAAAACATCGGCTAGTTGTCCCTCATTGACAAACACGGCAGTTTGACCTTCTCTCACGATGAGTTTAGCGCCATTTTTGATTTCGTTCTGGTAGCGCTCAAATCTGTGGGCGATGGTGTCATCTGTATAGTCCAGCCATTCAACTATATCGATGAATTCGTTGCTCAGTTTTTCCTTGATTTTATCAAATATGCTCATGTCGCTCTTATGTGTTTAAGTAGGGTTATAAGATAGTTAGAATTCCGCTTTCGCGAAAGCGTAATTATTCTCATTCAATAAAATACACAAAAGACCCAATTGCAATAAAGAGTCCTAATGTGTCACAACAGTTCACGCCCATTATTTTACAGTTGGGTAATTTTTTAAAATCAAGATTCTATAGTGGTGGGTACTTTTAAATAAAAAATGCCACACGATTTTACTGGCTGGATTCACTTTATAGCCGCTATTATAGCATTGATTGCAGGATCAATGATACTGGGAACCCGTAAAGGCAATGCCAGACACAGGGTTACAGGTCGCATTTATGGAGCTGCTATGATATTGGTTTGTATTACTGCTTTTATGATTTATCGAGTTCATGGGAAATTGGGTATACTGCATTTCTTTGCATTTAACAGTACGATTACCTTACTGCTGGGCATGTTGCCCTTGTATACACGATGGTTCAAGACTCCCATAATTCATCATCTTTCCTGGATGTACTGGAGCGTTATAGGTTTGTATTGTGCGTTTGCCGCCGAGGTGTTTACGCGATTACCCTACCTGCTAGGAATAAAAAACAGTTTTGGGATCTTTTACGCCCTGGTAGGAGTTTCTACCGGACTGGTAGGGTTTGTGGGTAGTCGATTTTTCAAGAAAAAGAAAGATGTTTGGATCACGCAGTTTGTTGATGCACCAGCCGCAGGAGAACCTGCTTCGTAAAATAAAGTTGAAGATCTCGAGGTTTTAGTCTAGTTACTCTTAATGGTCAGCCGCCTTATTTTTTTAAATACAAAGGCCTTGAAACCTTATACCTAGTCGATCAAGTGGCGAGCCTTAATAGTCGAAAGAAACTCAAATGCCTGGTCGATCATCAGACAAGATACAAAGTTTGAAATAACGACAAATGTCTGGTCGAGCGAGAGTCGAGACCTTTGTAGTGAAAGACAGAACCCTGCATCTACAACCCGTTCTCGACTGCCGCTCGAACTAGCATAAAAAAGCATAGTGAATACCGTTACAAGCACGGTGCCCGGTCGAGCGAGAGTCGAGACCTTTGTAGTGAAAGACGAAAGCCTGCAACTAATAACCCGTTCTCGACTGCCGCTCGAACTAGCACAAGGATTAATGTAGCGGGAACGACTTATCGCATGTACTCAATAACAAAAAATCTAGTCCTCAATCCTAAGTATAACAGATTCCAGTCCATCCAGATCGATGCGCACGGTTCCTTTGCCGTCCTTGATCTGTAAATCGGCCGTTTTGTTGTCATACAGCTGATCTTTGATGGCATACATACCGTCCTGTAACTTCATCTCTTGTACGATATCAGTCGGAATCTGCAGATCAAAACCGCGATGCTCGTTGCTGAAGTTTGTAATGATGATAAGTCTATCGCTTTCGCTATAGCGTACAAAACTCAACACATCGTCACCATAGTATTGCGTGTGCTCACGGTTATGGGCATGCAGATCGCGGTATTCCCCCATCAAAGCAGGACTGTTGATGGTGAAGTTCAACAGGCGCTTATAAAAGTCGCGCAGCTCTTTCTCTTCTGGCGTGGACTGGCCGCCGTCAAATTTCTTGTCGTTTACCCAGCGTACATAGCTGGGTACGCTGCCGTAGTCAAAAATGCTGGTCCTGGTAGCATCGCCAAAGCCGAGATCCTCGGTCGCTGCCTCGCCCAGTTCCTGCCCAAAATAAATCATCGTGGGTGCCGTGCTGATCGTAGCACTTACCACCATGGCGGGCATGCCCTTAGGGGCGTTTCCTGCAAAACCAGTACTGGCAATACGCTGCTCGTCGTGGTTTTCAAGAAAGTGAAGCATGTGGTGC
>JBARYP010000042.1:0-6289 GCA_049647945.1 Nonlabens sp.
ATTCAAAGCTACTCGCATGATCCTTTTCAGGAAATCACTTTTGTCAAATAGTATCGTGTATTTCTGCATCCTGATAATATGCTTTCTCTTCTACGGTACTACGCTATCAAATCAATATAATATTGACGATAATTATGTGATGTTAGATCAGCCACTTTCAAATCAAGGTATTGAAGCGATCCCAGAGATATTTACCTCCAATTATATAAACAAGAAAAACGAGAGTCATTCTTATAGACCGGTAACCCTAACCACTTTCGCAATAGAGTATGAGTTCTTTGGCGCAAATCCTTTTGTAAGTCATTTATTAAATGTTTTGCTCTACAGCTTATGTTGTTTCTTGGTTTACAGGTTCATTTTGCACTTAGATCCGCAAGGCAACCATCAACTGCTGGCGATAACGTCGACATTTGTATTTTTAGTACTGCCAGTCCATAGCGAGGTGGTCAATAATGTAAAGTGCCGGGATGAATTGCTGTGCTTCTGTTTTGCACTTCTTACCTGTATTCAGTTTGTGAGATACGGCCGTTCAAAGTCGCTTAAATATACACTCCTAGGTGCTTTGTTGCTGGTAGCATCCTTCCTTTCAAAACCATCGTCCTTCCCTTTACTGGCGGTAATACCTATTATGATGGCATTGTTCACACCGGCAAGGAAGAGGTTTGTATGGGGCGTGGCGGGTTCACTTACCACCGTATATGTAGCGCTGCGCCTGGCGAGAAAATATGCTGTATCAGATAATTTGCGCGTACGCGAAATCAAATTTTTTGAGAACCCGTTATTTGACAGGGAAACCTATTCATTTGTTGATAGAATACCTGTAGCCATCACCACGTACTGGGAATACTTGCGCTTGCTGGTGTATCCAGAAAAATTGATAAGTTATTATGGCTATAACCAGTTTGAAATCGCCACCTGGACTGACACTATGGTTTGGGTGATCCTACTTTTCATATGTTGCTTGCTTGCCGTGGTATTAAAATTCTGGAAGAAAAAACCTTTTCTTGTATTCGGTATCCTCTGGTTTTCTATCACAATCAGCATGTTTACAAATCTGGTCAAACCGGTTGTGGGAATAATAGGGGAGAGGTTTGCTTTTTTACCCTCGTTCGGTTTTTCCTTATTCATTGGGGTTTTGCTGGTGGGTTTGTTTAAAACGAGTTTTTTCAGTAAGCTACCTGCACGTATGGGTCTTGCCATAGTCTTGGCAAGTATTGTAATCCTTAATGGCTATCAGGTCAATAAAAGAAGTTCAAACTGGTACGATTTTGAAACCCTCATGACTCATGACACCCAGGTAGCGCCAGACTCTGCAAAGCTGCAGGCCTTGCTAGCAAACCATCTTTTCAGAAAAATTAGAAATGAGGATAATATGGCGACACGCTATGAGCTTGTCGAGCAGGCTAGCAATTTATATCAACGTTCTGTAGAAATCTATCCAGGGTATTATAAATCCTGGAACAATATGGGCACGCTGGTGCTCAACGAGTTCTCTGATTATGAAAAAGCCTTGGGTTATTATAAAAAGGCAATTCAATACAAACCAGATTATAAGGATGCCCTTTTTGGCGCAGGGTATGCAAGTGAAGTGTTGGGTGATAAGGCAAGTGCCTTGAATTATTATGGTCGCTTAATGGAAATTGATCCCGGTCACTTAAATGTAGCAGGCCGGATATTGCAACTACAATCTAATTGATTTGCTTCAGGAAATTTTGAGAATGATGTTTACGCTTTCGCGAAAGCGTAATAGTTTCAAACCCAAGCGTTTCATTTACCAGTAGCATACTACGGCACTAGTTGAAATAGGATCCATACGCTGGACTACATAAATTTACTTCTGTCGTTGCTCATGCAGATTTGAGCCCTCATCAAGACGTTGAGATAGATTTTATTTACTTCCCAGAAATAAACCATTACTTCCCTATTATAAAGCCAACTTTCCATTCTAAGTTAAAATAATCTAAATTCGTATTTAGGACTAATTTGAACGATCGTGCGTAATTTTTTGACTGTAGTATTTCTTTGTTTTGCTATTTCCAATTTATATGCGCAAAGTGATACCTGCGCAGCGGCTACGGTTTTGACAGCCTGCACGGTGCAATCAGGAAGTAACGTAGGTTCCACGGTAAATACTGCAACTGATGATTCATTTGCACCCAGCGACATTTGCGCAACGTCGGTAGAAAATACGGTTTGGTATAGTTTTACACCTACTGCCAGCGGTTCACACGATATCACATCGGTAATCGGTAGTTGCACGCCTTTTAACAACGGTCTACAGGCAGGGGTTCTTTCTGGTAATTGCGGTGGGCCCTATACAAGTTTAGGTTGTGGCTTCTTGGCAGCAAACTCAACCTCAACTTTCAATACAAACCTAACTGCTGGGCAGCAGGTATTTTTGGTCCTGGATGGAGATGGCGGGGATGAATGTGCTAGTATCGATGTTTCCATCTGTCCTGTCACATCTTGTAATGATCCAGACATACCTAACGTAAGCTTTGCACCAGGTACGATCTGTGATGGCAATAGCGCGTTGCTCAGTTGGTCAGGAAGCTTAAACGATGCCACCATATGGAGGGTTTATTCAGGCTCCTGCAGTGGGACGCTGGTGGGTTCTACGTCAGGATCTAGTACGGTCGTCTCGCCCGTTGCACCTGGCACCACCTACTACGTAAGAGGCGAGGGTGGTTGTGTTACTCCAGGCTCTTGCGGTAGTGTTACCGTTCCTGTTACCCCTAGAGAAGATGCTTCCTTTACTTATGCATCTGCAAACTACGCAACTGCAGACCCTGACCCCACACCTACCGTAACAGGTGTTAATGGGGGGACGTTTACCAGTTTGCCAGCTGGATTGTCCATCAACGCTTCAACTGGCGAGATTGACCTATCTGCGACTACTGCGGGTAATTACACCGTTACTTATACCACCCCAGGGCTCTGTTCAGGTAGTGAGACTTTCCAGCTAACCATTACAAACAGCGTTTTAAGTCTTACCACTTCAAGTACGGATAGTAGTTGTAACGGTAATGGAACTGCAACTGCCACCGCTACTGGTGGTACGGCACCTTATACCTATACATGGAATACCGGTTTTACAGAAACAACTTCGGGCTCGAGTACCCTAAACAACCTTGCCCTGGGTAGCTATACCGTAACCGTGACAGATGCCGCAAACAACAGCGTTGACGAACTGGTTATAGTAGATACTGGTAATTCTCCTCAGGTTTTTCAGAACAACACTATTGACGAATCCTGTGCAGGGCAAAATGATGGTACGGTTACTGTCGGAACACATGGTGGTGTTGCACCTTACACGTATAGCTGGAACATTACGGTTCCGGGGATTGTTACTGTTCCTACTAGTACCAACTATACCGTTACTAATCTGCCTCCCAATACCTATATAGTAACTTCAACAGATGCTAGTGGTTGTGTATCTACGGTGACCTTTACGATTGATCCCGGACCTGCCGACCCTGATTTAATGGCCGTGGCACCGCTTAGGGGTTGCGAGAACATCATTCTCCCAGCCATTACGGGGTCCGCAACTTCTGGCAGCCAGGCCTATTATACCCAGACAGGTGGTAATGGTACTTCCTACGCACCTGGTGATCAGATTAATTTTGCAGATTTCCCTTCTTATCCTGTTGATCTATTTGTCTACGATAGCAATACAGGAATAAGTAGAGGATCTCAGGACACTGATAACACATATTTTGATGGTAGATCAAGCGGCTTGTTCTTTGACATTGATGTTTTTAGTTCAACTAGATATACAATCGAATCATTCGACCTGTGGCTTGCTGCGGGCAGTTCCAGTTCCTATAGAATATATTCAAAGTCGGGCAGCTATGTGGGTAGCGAGACTAACCCAAGTGCGTGGACCTTATTGACCACTACCGGTAACATTGCACCAGTTTCAGGTACATCACCTGTACCGTTGAATCTTAATCTTGGTTTACCTCAAATACCTTTATCTACAATGGCATTTTATATCTATGAGGTAGATCAAACTTCTGCCATAATCCATGGACAGAACCTTAGTGCTGGGAGTAATTTAAATATAGCATCTGGTGCAGCAAACGACTCAGAATTCGGTACCGTAACAAATGGTTCTACTGGCTTCCCAGGATCAGTAATTTTTGGGTTCGAAAACACCTGCGTCGTTGAAGAAAATGTCCAGCTTACCATTGCTCAATCCCCATCCATCAATTCCATCGCAGATGTTAATGAGTGTGATTCATATGTTCTGCCTACCATTATGGGAAGTAATTTAAGCGGCTCCCAAAGTTATTACGATGCACCTAATGGTGGTGGGATGGTTTACGCTCAGGGAAGAACACTTACGGCAGCTGATTTTATGAGCTATCCAGTTACTCTATACGCCTATGATGAAGCATTGCAATCAAACGCTGTCGCCACAAATCTAAATGATCTTCAGGGCTCTAACGATGGGATATTCTTTGATATAAATACGACAAGCGACATTAGGCTACAATCCTTTGATCTGAACTTAAGGGCAAATGAGACGAGTACCTTTAAAATCTATACTAAGCCTGGAAGCTTTGTAGGAAGCGAGACTAATGCGGGCGCGTGGACACTTCTCACTACGTCCACCAGTATCACGGGTACAGGTAATACTACGACAGAGCCTCTAAACCTCAACCTAAATCTTGATCTAACGGCTGGGAGTACCACAGGTTTCTATATCTATGCCGTAGCAGGCAATAGACCCATGAATTATACTTGTGTTTCTACTAATCAGGACACCGTAGCTGGCAATACAATCGTTACGGTGAGTAGTGGTACGGGGTCAAATGATGAATTTTCAAACCTGATCGGCGCAGCTAGGGGTTTTAGTGGTCGCATAACATACGACTCCAGCACAACGGGGTGTACAGATCAAGGAAGTTTCCTGCTCACGCTTGTCGATACCCCTTCCATAAATCCTGTCAATAACCTAAATGGATCAGGAAGTGTAATGCTTGCAACTATCACAGGAACTGGCTTAAGCGGGAATCAGTCCTACTGGTCCATGCCTGGCGGCATGGGTACAGAATTTCAACAAGGTGATACCATTAATTACGATGCGGGAGCTACCTATCCCATCACGCTCTACGCATATGATGAGAATGCTACAGATAATACTTGTAATGATGAGGTCAGTTTTCAGGTAACCATTAGCCCGCCTATATCGGTTACCTGTCCAGCAGATATTACTGAAACCTGTTTAAACAACCCCATTTCCTTTACGGTAGCCGCAACTGGCGGGCGCATCTTTACAATACCTCCCGGTGGTGATATTGCAGGGTTTACAAGAATAGGGGAGCGCAATAATAAAACTTACTTTATAAGTAATACCACTTTAACCGCCTCAAACGCCTTTACAAACGCTATTGCACAGGGTGGCTTTGTAGCAACCGTGGACGATTCTGGGACTAATACATTCTTACGTACGGCGGTAGACAACATTGCAGGAGCTGGTGAACGCGTCTATATTGGTTTTACAGATGAGCTGGTAGAGAACAGCTTTGGCTGGCACAGCAGTTCCACTACTACCTATACTAACTGGACTTCGGGCCAGCCGGACAACTTTGGGGTTGGGGAAGATTTTGTTACACTAGATGGTAATGGTGAGTGGAATGATGTTCCTGGCACTACATTACGTCGTTACATTCTAGAATTAAATGGTACTTTCCAGCAAACCGCTGGACTACCAGCGGGTAGTGTATTTCCCGTTGGCACAACAACAAACACCTTTCTGGTTACTGATCTTCAAGGAAACACGGATACCTGTAGCTTTGATGTAGATATCTCTGGCATCGCAAGCGATGCCCTTGTTGACCAAAACCACGCAGGCAATTACACCCTCCCTAGTATTACGGGTTCAAATCTTTCAGGTTCTGAATCCTATTTTACGGGTCCTGGAGGTACGGGTACTGCATACGCCGCAAATACTGTAATCAACTTTACCGACTTCCCCAGTTGGCCCCAAACCTTCTATATCTACGACAGCGCAGGGACAGGCTGTAGGGATGAGGAGAGTTTTACGTTGACGCTGGTTGAGACTGTCGCTATTACAGAGTTCATTAATAATGTGCAAGCCATTGACCCTGGTGATGAGTGGGTTGAGCTATACAACTATGGTACATCCATAGTGGACCTGCAAAATTGGAGAATTCAAGATGAAGAAGCAGATGATGACCTAATTACAGCAACAAGCTACAATTTAGGTGTTAACGATTACGTCATTCTGGCAAGTGATAAACCAGGCTTTGAAGCTCAATGG
>JBARYP010000043.1:0-74480 GCA_049647945.1 Nonlabens sp.
CTGTTATTCTGCGTTATCGAGAAAATCCTTGAATTTTGAGGCCCAGGAATCAAAAATTCCCTTCTTTTTTGTGGGTTGGGTGATTGTGGATTTTTCTTCTTGTTCCAGTTGATCCTCCAGGTCTTGATCGATTTCCTGGCTACTCTCGGGTGGAGTGTCTACCGTGGTTTGTGGTTTATCCTTCTCCTGTTCATCTTGTGTTGCATCAGTAGCTGGTTCAACGGCATCGCCTGAGTCGCTATTCTTCATGTGATTTGACTCAAGTCCTTTCATTACCAGACCTACCGCCGTGGCAAACATGGGGCTCGTGCTTTCTGTATCGCTGTCGCCAGCAAGATGCTCGTTAGGATAACCTATTCTAGTGGGCATTCCCATCACATATTCTGCCAGTTGCTTGATGTGTTTGAGCTGGCTACCGCCACCGGTGAGGATTACACCGGCAATAAGCTGCTTTTTGGGTTCATCATGACCGTAGTTTTTAATTTCAACAAAAACGGTTTCCAGGATCTCGATGACCCTGGCGTGAATAATTTTACTCAGATTTTTAAGAGTGATCTCTTTTGGCTCGCGACCGCGTAATCCAGGTATCGAAACAATCTCATTTTCCTTGTTCTCACCAGGCCATGCGCTACCAAATTTGACCTTCAGCAATTCTGCTTGTTTTTCAATAATGGAACAACCTTCCTTGATATCCTCTGTAATGATGTTTCCTCCCTGGGGTATAACCGCTGTATGCCTGATGATACCATCCTTAAATATGGCGAGGTCTGTAGTACCGCCACCTATATCGATCAATGCCACACCCGCCTCTTTTTCTTCCTGGCTTATGACCGCTTCTGCGCTAGCGAGGGGTTCCAGGGTTATTCTATTGATATCTAGATCAGCGCTTTTGACACATCTATAGATATTGCGTATGGAAGTCACCTGTCCCACCACGACGTGGAAATTTGCCTCCAGTCTACCACCATACATTCCTATGGGTTCCTTTATTTCAGACTGGCCATCGATCTTATATTCTTGTGGCAGCACGTGTATGATCTCTTCACCTGGAAGCATGACTAGTTTATAGACCTGGTTGCACAGATTATTGACATCCGTTTGTCCGATCACCTCATCACTATTCTCACGGGTAATATAATCGCTGTGTTGTAGACTGCGTATGTGCTGCCCTGCGATACCTACCGTTACTTCCTTCACATTGATGCCACTTACAGCCTCGGCCTGGGAAACCGCTTGTTGTATGGAGGTAATAGTTTGGGTAATATTATTAACCACCCCGCGATGGACTCCCAGGCTCTTTGAGCGTCCTACCCCCAAAATTTCAAGTTTTCCATACTCGTTGCGTCTTCCTATCATGGCAACGATCTTAGTTGTTCCTATATCAAGGCCTACGGCATAGTCAGTTAATTCCATCTTACTAGTTATTATTGGTTATGACTTGACTTTTAAATCTTAAGTCTATCGTCCTTATTACGTCAATTTCTTGCTGGTTTGTAATACTTGCAAGAAATGCCTTGTAGTTAAAAAACTTATTTTCCAGGTCTTCTACTTCACCTAACTTGATTGCATAACTCGCTGTACGTACGCGTAGGTCTACCTTATAATCTTCTCCTATAATTATTTGAGTGAGCTCTCCCGCCATATAGCTATCGTCTTTAATAAAGCTAAGCAACTTTATTACTTGTGCATGATTTTCCTTATTGTACCCCATTACTAGTGGTAAGTGTGCCGTATGAATGGTTGACAGGGGCATTAATCTATAGTCTTGATCGATATAACCTGTGCTAGCACCCATAATACGCACAACGGGAACTCTTTGCTCTATGGTGGTAAGAAGATTTCCAGCGAGGTCTATTGATACATCAGCCCGTTTGATAAGTTCATTCTCTAGAATTCTAGCTTCACTTGAATGTAGATCCAAAGTATCTATCCGTACGTCTTGTTGACCTTCAAGATTAAGAAGGTCTTTTACTTGCTCTTCAGAAATTAGTGGATTAGCATAATCAGTAAAGATGACCTTAGAATTAGTCAACGTACGTCTTGCAGCTCTATGACCCGCAAATCCATATAAGCCAGACACCAGTAAAATAGCGGTGAGCAGTAAGAGTATGTTTGTTAAGTGTTTCATTCTCTTCCCAGCGCTTCTATGAGTTTAAATACCTCGACACCTATATCACCAGCTCCTATCATAAGTACTACCCGTGTTCCCAGCTCTTTTACAAATTCAAGGACATCTTCTTTTTCCACGATGACAGTCTGTTCAGGTTTAGATTCAAGCATATTAATCTTGTTGCATAACATTGCTGTATCCACCCCATCTATAGGTTCCTCTCGAGCTGGATAGATCGCCAGTAGGCCCAGTACATCAAATTGTGCTAGGGCCGCGGCAAATTCATCTGCAAAATCTCTTGTTCTCGAAAATAGGTGCGGCTGGAATACTGCGGTAATCTTATCGTCTGGATACATTTCCCTAACCGCAGCATGTACTGCATCAATCTCTGTGGGGTGATGGGCATAATCATCTATAAGAACCCTTTTATCAGTATTCAACCTGTAGGAGAATCTACGTTGAACACCCTGGAAACTAAGTAAGGCTGCCTTTAACCTTGCTGCTGGAAGTCCATATTCTATTGCCATGGACAATGCGAGAATTGCATTGAACAAATTGTGCCTACCCGGTAACTTCAAACAGTATCCATTAACTATTCCCCGTGGGGTCTTTAGGTCAAAATGATAATTACCGTCTACAATCACCACATTTTCCACGCAGTATGCGCCACCTTCCACACCCACCTTGATTCCTGGTATCGTGAGATCCTGCTGTACCAGTAGGCGATCAATACTTTCTAATCTAGAGAATTCTTGAAAAGTTGCCTGAAAGCTTTCAGGATCTCCATAAATGTCTAGATGGTCTGCATCCATGGAGGTGATTCCTGCAATATTAGGTTTCAGATGCAGGAAGGAACGATCGAACTCGTCTGCCTCGACCACCATGACTTCATCTCCCGTATGCAAGAAATTAGACTGATACTCTTCTACAATACCGCCTAGAAAGGCCGTCATCTTTACACCAGATTTATAGAGCAAATGGGCTAGTATGGCGCTAGTGGTTGTCTTTCCATGCGTACCCGCAACCGCCAGACAGGTCATTTTACTGGATAGCAACCCCAGGAGTTGTGCACGCTTGATGGTGGGTATTCCGCTTTCGCGAAAGCGTAACAACAATTCCAGATCATGTGGTACCGCAGGAGTATAAACCACAAGTGAAGTTTCATGATCTTTAAAACCGTCGCGTACATGGTTAAACTCATCTTCATATTGTAGTCCTATACCTTCATCCACCAGTCGATCAGTCAGTACAGACCCCGTGCGATCGTAACCATGGACCGTTTTACCCAGCGAGTGGAAATATCTTGCGAGGGCGCTCATACCTATTCCACCTATTCCTAGGAAGTAAAAGTGGGTTATGTGAGACAGGTCCTTCATTTAATTACTTTTTCTACGAGATCCACAATTTCTGTGGTAGCCCTAGGTAGGGCTAGGTTTTTAATATTAAAGGCAAGTCTATCCTGCAATGAATGGTTACCGTGCAATTTGCGCCAAGCAGAAGGGAACAGGGCGCCAAGATTGTCCTCTTCTATCATGAGTGCTGCGTCCTGCTGGGCGATGCGCTCTGCATTTTTTACCTGATGGTTTTCAGCTACATGCGGGGAGGGAATTAATATACTGGGTTTGCCTACAATGCAAAGTTCTGAAATTGAACCTGCTCCTGCTCTTGAGATGATGTAGTCTGCAGCGGCATAGGCCAGGTCCATCCTCTCAATATATTCCAGCACCTGCACTCCATCACTTGCTAGTTGTTTAAATTTTGAGTAATAGGATTTACCACATTGCCATAGGACCTGAACATCAGCTGATAGATTTTCAAGTTCTTCATCGATTAATTCGTTGATACGTTTTGCTCCTAGACTACCCCCTAGAACGAGCAGGGTCCTCCGTTTAGGGTCGAGATCAAAGTATTTGAGCGACTCTTCCCTAAGCTCGTCTACCGCAAGGATATCCTGCCTAACGGGATTGCCGGTAAACCTGATTTTGGCTTTCGAGAAGAATTGGTCCATGCCCTCACTTGCCACACAAATGATGTCTGCCTTTTTACCAAGTAATTTATTAGTGACTCCTGGATAACTGTTTTGTTCCTGAATCAACGTAGGTATTTGTTTGCTACTCGCCGCAAAAAGTAACGGTCCACTAGCATACCCGCCCGTACCTATGGCTACATCGGGTGAAAATTGTTTGACGATTTTACGAGCATCGAACAGACTCTTGATCAATTTCAAGGGAAACGCCAGATTTTTGAGCGATAGGTTACGCTGCAATCCGCTGATCCATAATCCTTTTATTTGATATCCTGCGGCTGGAACTTTTTGCATTTCCATTCTATCAGCAGCACCCACAAAGAGAATATTACAGTCATTCCACCGCTTGCGACACTCATTTGCAATAGCAATCGCGGGATAGATATGTCCACCCGTACCACCTCCTGATATGATGATGTTATAGGGCTTCACTCAATACGTCTAATGGGTTCATATCTTCTACGGCAACTGTTTGTTGCTCGATTTCTGCGGTATTCTTTCGGCTGGCGCTCAATACAATTCCTGCCGCCATACAGCTCATGAGTATGGAGGTCCCACCGCTGCTTATGAATGGTAGCGTCTGTCCCGTTACGGGAATCAAATTGACTGCGACACTCATGTTGACGAGTGCCTGAAAGACTATGGGGAATCCCACCCCCACCACCAGCAGGGTTGCAAATATATCTTGGGCCTTTGTAGCTATGACTACCAGCCTAAATAAAAATAGTAGGTAAACCAACAGAAGAACCACACCCCCGATCAAACCGAATTCCTCTATAATTATGGCATAGATGAAGTCGCTAGACGACTGGGGTAAAAAGTGTTTTGAAGTACTTTTACCAGGGCCCTCGCCAAAAACGTAGCCCTTTGCAATAGCCGTTTTTGCCTTGTCAACCTGATAATTTGTATCATTATTACCCTCGCCTGAGAAGGTAGCGACACGGGAGATCCATGTATCCACGCGATTAGGAAATAAGTCAGGAAATGCTTTTGCGGTTAGAACAAACAATCCTAGCGCTACCACACCCGTACCGATAATCGCGAGTAAGTACTTCTTTGGGTAGCCGCCTACAAAACACAACAGTAACACCATGGAAAAGATGAGTACGGTCGTAGAAAAGTTTGCCGGTAATACTAGCGCCAGTACCAGTCCCACAGGTAACCATAAAGGTAATAGCGACTGTTTGAAGGTTACCGTACGGTCCTTTATGCTACACAGGTATTTTGCTACCCAGACCATAAGCACGACAAAGGCAAAAGTGCTGGTTTGAAACTGGATGCCCACGCCTGGGATCGTAATCCATCGCGAGGCATTTGCCCCACCCATAGTGGTTCCCTGGACTGCCGTATAACCTAACAACACTACTACCACCGGCAAGAGCAAGATGCTCAAACCCTTAAAATAGTTATAGGGGATCTTATGGATGGCATACAGCAACCCGATTCCCACGATCACGTGTGCAAGGTGCTTGACTAAGAATTTTGTAGTATTCCCAGTCCCCCGGTGTAGATACGCCAGGTTTGCACTAGCGCTGTAAACAGGCAGGAAAGAGAATACTAGTAATACGATTACCAGTGCCCACAAAAAACTATCGCCAGATATGTAGTCCCTTAACTTCAATTATAATTTTCTTACGGCATCTTTAAATTGGCGTCCCCTATCCTCGTAATTCTTAAATAGGTCAAAACTGGCACAGGCTGGACTGAGCAATACATTGTCTCCACCCTCTGACAGCTTGTAGGCAACCTTTACTGCGTCTTCCATGCTTGATGTTTCTACCATTTTATCCACGCAGTTACCGAATGCCTCAACAATTTTTGAATTATCAATTCCCAAGCAAACAATGGCTTTTACCTTGCGATTCACCAGACTATATAACTCGCTGTAATCATTACCCTTATCAACCCCTCCTACAATCCAAACGGTAGGGTGTTCCATGCTGTCCAAAGCATAAAACGTGGCATTGACATTAGTAGCTTTGCTATCGTTGATGTATTGAACCTTGTTAATCTTCAACACGTTTTCCAGCCGGTGTTCCACTCCTTGAAATGATTGAAGGCTCTGTCTTATGGTTTCCTTGCGTATTTTGAGCAGTTTTGCAGCAGTTGACGCCGCCATGGCGTTTGCCGTATTGTGCTGTCCTTTTATTGAAATAGAATCTGTGGGCATATCGTATGTTGTGTTGTGTGTAGTAATTTGAATCGCACCATCCTTAAGGTAGGCGCCTTGATTTAAAACTTTGTTTAATGAAAAAGGGACGAGCTGACTCTGGACGTTTACCTTTTTGAGCTGAGTGGCGATGGTTGCATCATCTGCATTGTAGATTAAATAATCGCTGGACTTTTGATTCATTGCAATGCGCATCTTACTGGATGCATATTGTTCAAAATCATTGTCGTAACGGTCTAGATGGTCTGGGGTAATATTTAATAGAATCGCAATGTGTGGCCTAAAGGATTTGATCCCGTCCAGCTGGAAACTGCTTACCTCCAGCACTCTATAGTCTGCGCGTCCAGTTGCTACCTGGCTGGCAAAGCTTTCACCTATATTCCCACCTATGGTCAGGTCCAGACCGGCTTCTCCTAGGATGTGTCCCACCAGACTGGTGACGGTGGTCTTGCCATTGCTGCCAGTTATGGCTATAATCTTACCGGGATCGTAAAGAGAGGCAAACTCGATTTCAGAAATTACGTTGATCCCCGCTTCTTTTGCTTTTGAAATCACGACGGCATCTTCTGGAATTCCGGGGCTTTTTACAATTAAATCTGCTTTCAGGATTTTCTCTAGATCATGAGATCCTGATTCAAACTTGATGTTTTGAGATTGTAACGCTTTCGCGAAAGCGGAATCCACCTTACCACCATCGCTCACAAAGACATCAAAGCCTTTATTCAAGCCCAGTAGCGCCGCGCCCGTACCACTCAATCCAGCGCCTAGTACCACCAGGTTTTTTTCTATGTTCAGTTTTTCTGCGCTCATCGTACCTTGAGTGTTACAATACTTACAATGGCAAGTAGAATACCGATGATCCAGAACCTCACGACGATTTTACTCTCGTGGATTCCCTTTTTTTGATAGTGATGGTGTAATGGTGACATCAAAAAGATCCTGCGACCCTCTCCATACTTCTTGCGGGTGTATTTAAACCAGCTTACCTGCATCATTACAGATACGTTCTCAATTAAAAAAACACCGCATAGAATAGGAATCAATAACTCCTTGCGGGTTGCAATAGCCAGCACGGCTATTATACCACCTATGGTAAGGCTACCAGTATCTCCCATAAAGACTTGAGCTGGATAGGTATTATACCATAGGAACCCTACCAGCGCCCCGGCAAATGCGGTAATGAATACCACCATCTCGCCAGAATTGGGAATGTACATTACATTTAGATAGTCTGAGAATACGATATTCCCAGAAATCCAAGCAAATAGTGCTAGTGTGATGACAACAATGGCACTTGTACCCGCCGCGAGTCCGTCAACACCATCAGTAAGGTTTGCACCGTTTGACACCGCCGTAACTATTATGATGACAATAGGAATAAAGATGAGCCATGCCCAGCTGGCAAGATCCGGGTTGATCCATTCCAAAAATTTGGAGTATTCCAACTCATTATCTTTTACAAAAGGGATGGTGGTTTTAGTGGACTTAATGGCTGGGCCGAATTCCAATGGAGAGTTCTGCGTAATCAACTCCTGTCTATTTTCAGGATGAACGAGTTCTTCCTTAATGGTGACCGCATCGTGAAAGAACATAATAGATCCTATGATGGCGCCCAGACCTACCTGCCCTATGACTTTGAATTTACCCGCAAGGCCCGCTTTGTCTTTCTTAAAAACTTTAATGTAATCATCTGCAAAACCTATCAAACCCATCCATATAGTGGTTATGATCAACATGATGACATATATATTATGCAACTGTGACAACAGTAAAACCGGAATCAATGTGGCTAGTATGATGATGATCCCACCCATGGTAGGTGTTCCAGCTTTTTGTGCCTGACCTTCAAGTCCCAGATCGCGTATGTCCTCACCTACCTGTGCGCGTTGAATAAAACCTATGATCTTTTTACCATAGATGGTGGTAAATAGCAAGGAAAACATAAAGGCAATAGCTGCCCTGAACGTGATGAATTCAAACAGGGATGCACCAGGGATCTGGAACTGTTCTTCAAGGTATTTAAAGAGGTAGTACAGCATCCTATTTGTTGAGTTTTTTTAAATATTCAATCACCACTTCACGGTCATCAAAATGCAGTTTTTCACCTTTAATGATTTGGTAGTTTTCATGACCCTTGCCAGCAATAAGGATTATATCATTTTCTCCAGCCAGCATTGTGGCAGTTTTGATCCCCTGCTTGCGATCCACCACCGTAAGAACTTTTTTAAAATCAACGGGCTCTACGCCGGCTTCCATTTCCTCAAGTATTGACCTGGGATTTTCATTACGTGGATTGTCGCTGGTAAGCACTACCTTATCGCTTAACATGGCTGCGATCCTAGCCATCTTAGGTCTCTTAGTTCGATCGCGATCCCCACCGCAGCCTACAACGGTTATCAATTGTTCATTCCTGGTACGTATAGCATTGATGGTTTCAAGTACGTTCTTGAGCGCATCTGGGGTGTGGGCATAATCAACTATTGCCGTAATTTTTTCTTGTACCGTGGTAAAATACTGAAACCGGCCACTTACTGTTTCTAGCTTTGATATTGCCTGTAATACCTCAATAGGTTCTAATCCCAGCTCAACGGCACAACCATAGATAGCGGTAATATTATATGCGTTGAATTTGCCGATCATCCTGGTCCAGACTTCTTGCTCGTTGATCTTTAACAACAACCCACCGAATTGATTTTCCAGAATCCTACCGTGGTAGTCTGTGGCGGTTTTAAGTGCATATCCCAGAGATCTCGCTCTGGTATTTTGCAACATATAACTGCCGTTTTTATCGTCTTTATTAGTTATTGCAAAGGCATTTCTAGGCAACCCATCAAAAAACTGTTTTTTTACATTTCTGTATTCCTTGAAAGAATTATGGTAGTCTAGATGATCATGGCTCAAATTAGTGAAGATTCCGCCAGAAAAATGTAGACCATGTACGCGTTGCTGCGCTATCCCATGACTGCTTACTTCCATAAAACAATAATCCACCCCAACCGCTTGCATCTGGGATAGCGTATGGTTAATCGTCAATGGGTCTGGGGTGGTATGAGTCGCGGGAATCTTTTTACTATCGATTAGAATCTCTACCGTAGAAATCAAACCACTTTTAAAACCACAAGATCTAAACAGTTGATACAGTAAGCTGGTTACCGTAGTCTTTCCATTGGTACCCGTCACGCCTACTAGCTTAAGAGATCTTGAGGGATGATCGTAAAAGTTTGCGGCCATTTGCGCCAGCGCAATATGAGCATCCACAACATGGACATAGGTAATTCCATCTTTTAGATCGCTGGGAAGCACCTCTACAACAATTGCCATAGCCCCGTTGTTTATCGCGGCAGGTATGAAATCGTGACCATCTGATTGATCACCACGTACTGCGACAAAGACATCTTGCTTTCCTACTTCTCGAGAATCAAAACGGACCTCGTTTACCATCCTATCCGTACTACCTACAACAGATTGAATGCCTGATTTATACAGTAAATCCTTTAAGTTCTTCATATCAACTTAAGAATTATGCGATCTGATGCTGCTATACGGGTGCCGGGCTTTAAACTCTGGGAAATCACCTTGCCATTACCCTCTAGTTCTACCACCGCTCCTAGATTCTCGACCAGCGCAACTGCATCCATAGCTTCCATACCGCGTAGGTCTGGCAGTTCATTTGAGGTGCTTTGAGCTAGTGCGTAGTATTCTTGTGAGGTAATAGGCTTGTCTTGACCTAAACTATCAATGATTACCTCCTGAGTTGCGGGACTTGAAGCGTAGATTTTATGAGCTATTTTTTTGAAAACTGGTCCTGCGACAATGTTCCCATAATAACCTTTAGACGTGTTGGGTTTATGAATTACGACAATACAGCTGTATTTAGGCTGATCTGCTGGGAAATAGCCCGCAAAAGAGGCGATATAATTTCCTGGCTCTTTCCAGTATTCAGTCTGACAAGTTCCCGTTTTTCCAGCCATCGAGAAATCTGGGTGGTACAGATTGCGGGCAGTACCACGGTTCACCACATTCTCCATCATTACCTTGACCTTATCCACCGTTTCCTGCGAGCAAATCGACGGATTTAAAATTTCTTTGTCAAATTTCTCAACCACGCGGTCCTTTGAGCGCACCTCACGTATCAATCTAGGTTTGACCATGATTCCATTATTTGCAATCGCATTGTAGAATGTGAGTGTTTGCAACGGGGTGAGCTGCACACCATAACCGTAGGCCATCCATGGCAATGAAAGGCCATTCCAGCTTTTATCATCAGGATGGGGAATGCGAGGTTTACCCTCCCCAGTTATAGGCAGTTGCAATGAAGTGTTGAGGTTCATGCTGTAAAGCCTGTTCACATAATCCCTGGGGTGATCTTTGTAATTGTCGTGAACCATTTGTACCAGAGCGGTATTAGAAGAAAGTTCAAAAGCCCGGGCAACGCTTATTTTACCGTAACCGCCGTATTTAGAATCACGCACATTACTACCGTAGTAGGTAATCTTACCGTTTTGTGTATCAAAAACGGTACTGGTATCAACCACTTTATCTTCTAGAGCGGCCACAACGCTCATCAATTTAAAAGTGGAACCAGGCTCATGACTCTCCCAGACCGCATAGTTGCGTTTCTCATAGTACTTCCCGCTTTTGCCCCTACCTAGATTTGTGAGAGCTTTAATTTCCCCGGTAGCAACTTCCATAACTACGGCAGTACCATGATCTGCCTCAAAGTATTCTAACTGCTCAAGCAATGCGTGGTGAGCCACATCCTGCATATTGACATCAATGGTGGTATACACGTCGTGCCCATCTTGCGGCTCCACTTCATTAGCGCTATTGATGGGTTTCCATTTGTTTTTGGCAATTTTTTGTTTGAGTCGCACCCCACTAGAACCTCTTAAATAAGGAGCAAAGGCGCCTTCCAGTCCTACCGGTGCACTACCCTCACGGTCATAACCTACGATCCTTTCGGCCATTTTACCTAGTGGATGTTCTCTTACAACGCGTTCTTCCACGATGATACCACCGCGGTAGGGACCCTTATTTAATAAGGGAAATGACTTGATTTCCTTGTAATCCCCATAATCCAGATTCTTTGCAATGAGCAAGTAACGGTTACGATTGCTACGAGCCTTGCGTAGCCGGTTCAGGTAATAATTTTTAGGTTGGTTCAGCTTTCGCGAAAGCGCAACACTCAAAGGCTCCACAAACTCATTAAAGTCCCGATTGCTGGAAGACAATGCATCAAAGCGTATGTCAAATTTGCTGATGCTAGCTGCCAATACCTGACCATTTGCATCATACAAGTTCCCTCTATTTGCGGGTATGGTATCGTTTTTAAAGATGTGCTGGTCTGCACGGGCGCGATAGGTATCGCCATCCACAAATTGTATGTAGACAATCTGGACGATCACTAATAGTGCAACTAGCGTGAGGACACCGCCCACCACGTAGGTTCTATTAAGTATGCTCTTGTCGCTTGTTGCCATTATTACTATTTGTCTTGTTTTGCGCTGGTTGAAACCAGTATTCTACGCGGTGGATTTGACGCGGGTGCGATACCCGTTCCCGCTAGGTTTTTCTCAACCTCTGATTCCCATTGCATGAACATCAATTGTTTCTGACCGTCCATGTACTCGCTGCGCAGCTCGTTACTCAAGTCATTGAGTTGCGCCATGTAATGCACTTTTTTCTCTAGAGAGTGCCCAGTGTAGATCATGATCATGGCGAGAAAGGTTACAAAGGCGATGAACCGCCAGTTCTTAAACGCATCCTCGTTAGTCAAGAAATTGCCCCGTAAAAAACCGTATACCTTTTGCGCCATTAAGCCTGCTCTGTTCTTACCGCGACCCTAAGTTTTGCACTACGGGCGCGATTGTTTAACTTGATCTCTTCGGCATCTGGAACTACCAGCTTGCCTATTTTTTTAAACGGAACCTCTACCCTACCAAAAACATCACGTTCCGGCTCACCATCAAATAACCCATTTCTCATAAATCTCTTTACCGGACGGTCTTCTAGTGAATGGTAGCTTATGACGCTTAGTCTACCGCCTGGTTTCAAAATCTCCCTGCTCTGTACCAGAAAGTCCTTTAATACCTGCATCTCGTTGTTTACCTCTATACGTATCGCCTGGAACACCTGTGCCATAAGCTTGTGCTCGATCCTGGCAGGTACCAGCGGTGCGCAAACCTGTTTTAACCGGGCGATTGTCTTGATGGGCTTGATGGACCGCGCCTCAACTATGCTGCGAGACAGCTTGTAGGCATTACGTAGCTCGCCGTATTCCTTGAAAATTCTAATCAAGTCTGTTTCCTCATAATGGTTGATGACCTTAATGGCGTCCAGCGAGCTGTTCTGATTCATTCTCATGTCTAGTTTTGCATCAAACCGGGTAGAAAATCCACGACTGGCCTCATCAAACTGATGGGAACTCACTCCTAGATCTGCCAGGATTCCATCTACTTCTTTTACTCCATGAAATCGCAAAAAACGCTTCATATAACCGAAGTTTTCATTGATCAACGTAAACCTATCGTCATCTATATCATTGCGCAAGGCATCTAGATCCTGGTCAAAGGCATACAATCGCCCTTGATCACCCAGTCGCGAGAGGATCTCTCTTGAGTGTCCACCCCCGCCAAAGGTGACGTCCACATAAACCCCAGAAGGATCTATGTCGAGTCCATCAACAGATTGCCGCAGCAATACTGGATTATGGTATGAGGTTGCTGGTGTCATCTCCCATTACTTCTTGAGCGAGATCTGCAAAGTCGTCTGAGGCGTCACCGATGGCCTGCTCGTACTTCTGCTTGTCCCAGATTTCAATAATATTTATAGCACTAGAAACCGTAATTTCCTTTTTTATGCCACTTACGGCAATCAAATCACGTGGTATCAAGATCCTACCGTTACCATCCATTTCAACAGTCTTGACACCGGCGGTAAAACGCCGTATAAAATCGTTGTGCTTGCGGTTGAACCGGTTGAGTCCATTGAGCTTTTGCATAAGTTTTTCCCACTCTGCCATAGGGTAGAGCTCTAAACATGGCTGGAATACCGCCCTTTTAATCACAAATCCACCTGGCGCAACCGGCTGCAGCTGCTTCTTGATTCCCGTGGGAACCATGAAACGGCCTTTGGCATCTGACTTGCAGTCGTATGTACCTATGAAGTTGGTCATTTGGAAATAAGTGGCTTACGTTTCAAATATATTATTTATTAAACCACTTTTTCCCACTTTTTACCACATTGTTGATAAATGAGGCCATTTCTGAACAAATAGCCTACTTGTGAACAACTATCAGCCCAGTCTCCTGCCGCGAGGTACTAGTCCCAACTGCTATCAAATAGCATGTTCTGGGTGTATGTGATATGGTTTAGATAGCCTACTGTTGTGGTTAACAGTTACGCTTTCGCGAAAGCGTAATCATTCATATGCACTACATAGTAAATAGGCATAGTTAATTCCTACATCTTGTGAACTAGGTTGTTAAATAAAGTATATTTGCGATTGAAGCACCAAAATGTCATACGAGCTTATTACTGATGGAAAGTTTGAGTATCATACCGCTGGTAGCGGTACTCCCATAATCGTGCTTCATGGATTGATGGGTGGTCTCAGTAATTTTGAGGGGGTTATCGAGTTTTTTCCAAAACAAGGATTTCAGGTGGTGGTTCCTACATTGCCGCTTTATGATCTACCGCTGCTCAAAACAAATATCAAGACTTTTGCAAAGCATATAAACGACTTTATCGACCATATGGGTTGGGAGCAGGTAATTTTGCTGGGCAACTCACTAGGAGGCCATATAGGCCTTGTGACGACCAAGTTGTTTCCTGAAAAAATCAAGGCGCTAATCATAACGGGTAGCTCAGGATTGTATGAGAATTCCATGGGCGACAGCTATCCACGCAAGGGTGACTATGACTACATAAAGAAGAAAAGTGAAGAGGTTTTCTATGATCCTGCTATTGCCACAAAAGAGGTTGTGGACGAGGTTTTCCAGGTGGCAAACAATCGCAACAAACTTCTTAAAACCCTGGCTATTGCAAAGAGTGCGATACGTCACAACATGAAAAAAGACTTGCCTGCCATGACGACACCCACGTGTATCATATGGGGCAAACAGGACAGCGTGACTCCACCAGAAGTCGCTACTGAATTTCATGAAAAATTACCTGATAGTGATCTATTCTGGATTGATAAATGCGGACATGCCGCCATGATGGAACATCCCCAAGAATTTAACCAGGTATTGCAATCATGGTTTGTGGACAGGGGTTATGCTGCTGGCTAGATCTTAATTTTTGCTTCGTTTTAAGCGTTATGTTGCTTATCACAGACCATCGCTTACTGCATAAGTTTTAGAAGGATTTACGACCTCCTTATTTTCCCAGTAAATATTCACGTTTTAATAAGGGTAAGTTCTTAACACCATGCCGACTTTTATAGCATGAGTAAAGCAAAAGAAATACTTGAAGATCTAGATACCAGAGCCATTGATCGCATTATTGAGATGGGATGGGAAGATCGCACACCGTTTGATGCTATAGAAGCACAATTCGGTTTAAGTGAAGGGGAAGTAATCAAGGTCATGCGTCACGAGATGAAACCTAAAAGCTTTAGGATGTGGAGAGAGCGAGTTCAAGGTCGCAGCACAAAACACAGAGCGCAGCGCGATCCAGAAATGGATCGCTTTAAATGTTCTAGGCAACGGCACATTACTCACAATAAAATTAGTAAGCGGTAGTTATTTCTTAACTATATTTAGGCTGGCGAGTCGGTAATTTGAGACCGTGCCACATACTATCAATTTCATAATCAATATTTTATGAAAGCAAATTATATCTTGTTCTTGCTATTTTTGTCTTTTTTAAAAGTCAATGCACAGGATCCTTTCTCGCGGGAGGCGATGAGTGTAAGACAGTTCTTATCAAAGGAAATTAAAATTACTGACCTGGTATCTGGTGGACTAACCTTACCCAAAACAGACACAAAAACCTTCCCTTTATTGATATTTATTCCCGATCAAGGTCCTATCGATCGTAACGGGAATGATCCTAGGGCAAAACACTATGCCTATAAACAGCTTTCTGACTCCTTAGTCAAAAACGAAGTAGCCACTTTTAGGTACGATAAGCGTACCTATACCCAGGTAAAGCAACGCATCGCGAGTGATAGCACTTTGTTTAACGATTTTGTTGAAGACGCTGGTCTAGTGTTGAAAATGTTTGAAAATGACAAGCGTTTTTCCCACCTCTATTTAATAGGTCACGGGCAAGGTTCACTAGTATCACTTCTTATCGCAAATCAAAATGTTACAGGTATCATTTCCATCGCTGGTGCCGGCGAGACGCTTGATAAATTAATTGTGGGACAAATCGCTGAACAACAACCAGGTCTGGATAAAGTAGCTAGAGCAACCTTTGATAAAGTGCTAGCACAAACTGATCCCGTCCTAACTGTAGAGCGAGATCTCTACACAATTATAAGCCCTGAAATGCAACCGTTTATGAAATCCTGGATGGTTCATGATCCTGGCGTGTTACTTCAAAATTATAATGGGTCAGTTTTACTAATTAACGGGAAGCGCAACAGACAAGTAAATATTTCTCAAACCGAAAAACTTCTAGTTGCCAAACCTGAAAGTGAACACCTCTTGATTGACGACATGAATCATATCTTTAAAAGAGTAGGACGGGATGACATCGAAGCTTCAAAAAGCTATATAAATTCTGAGTTTCCTATCCATGAGAAGTTGATTGAGGCAGTAATAAGCTTTGTAAGCCAGTAATCATTGAATTTAAAGAGTAGCTGGCACTTTTTAAGTACACGGCAATCCACTAAACGGTAATCTGAAACAATTCTGTATGCATGCGTTTTAACATGATGACGCCTGCCATGATGATATAGTTCATACTCTGACTGCTCTCGATTACTTCATCATAACAACATACGCCTATTACAGAACGCTCACCACAGCAGTAGTTTATTGTATTTTGCAATCATGCTACACTACATGACTCCCCTATCGATTCAAGACGATAAGTTCATAGCGCCACCCATTATTACCAGCGATACGGTAGCTTTTGGGTTATTGATGATTTGCCTTGCGCTAGTTTTTTACTCATCCTCACTCAAAAAAGGGTTTTGGGCTAGCTTTTACAAATATGTGCCTGCGCTGCTCATCTGTTATTTGCTACCCAGTATTTTAAGCAGCACCGGGCTTATTTCTGGGCATAAGTGGAACATTGTATTGCAGGACGGCACTATAGGTACGGCAAAATCAAACCTGTATTTTGTAGCTTCTCGATATCTTTTACCCGCAGCGCTTGTATTAATGACTTTATCTATTAATCTTAAAGCTGTCATCAATCTGGGTCCCAAAGCACTCATCATGTTTTTGACTGGATCTATAGGGATTGTAATAGGTGGTCCCATTGCGGTTCTACTAGTGGGCTCCATATCGCCAGAAACTGTGGGCGGTGAGGGTTTTAATGCCGTGTGGCGTGGGCTGTCAACCCTTGCAGGGAGCTGGATAGGAGGCGGTGCAAATCAAACCGCTATGCTTGAAGTGTACCAATTCAATCAGGAGCTTTATGGTGGAATGGTTCTGGTAGATATAGTGGTGGCAAACGTATGGATGGCCATTATACTTTTCGGTATCGGTAAAGCCTCATTGTTTGATCGATGGACTGGCGCTGATAGTTCGTCCATTGAACGACTTAAGGAAACAGTCTCAACATACTCTGCAAGCGTAAAGAGAGAAGCCACTCTAAAAGATATGATGATTATGTGCGGGATAGCCTTTGGAGCTGTAGGTCTAGCAAGATTTCTTGCAGACTATCTGGCGGTTACACTATCTACATTTGAGGAAATATCAAGTAACATTTACCTGAGCTTTATAACCAGCAATTTTTTCTGGTTGATATCAATAGCAACCATTATAGGTATCGCCCTCTCCTATACACCAATTAAGAAGTATGAAGGGACAGGAGCGAGTAAGTTAGGGAGCGTATTCATATACATACTGGTCGCAACTATAGGAATGAAAATGGATCTAAGATCAGTTATTGATAATCCAGGGCTTATGGTCATAGGTCTAGTGTGGATGGCAGTACATGCCGGACTACTAATACTAATGGCAAAACTCATAAAAGCACCCTATTTTTTTATGGCAGTAGGGAGCCAGGCAAACGTAGGTGGTGCAGCAAGCGCACCGGTAGTTGCGGCAGAGTTTCATCCCTCACTAACCACGGTAGGTGTGTTACTGGCGGTTTTTGGTTATGTGGTAGGTACCATAGGTGCCATAGCCTGCACAATTCTTATGCAAATAGCTTCTGGAGCGGTATGAGTACTTTAATACTTCCAAAAAAAGCCACCCTTATTGCAGTTGCTTAAGACTGTGTTTGATCTTTAAAACGTTTAATTTCAACCGCCCGTACTGTAGATAGCTTTTATCAACAAGACCTAAAAATAGACGGATTAATATTTATCCAGACTACATAAATCAGCATCTTTGCAGCCCATAATTTTTCTTATGAAAAAAGTCGCTCTACTTCTATTGGTCTTAATAAGCATCTCATGTGAGCAAGATGTAAAAGAACCTACGATGACATTATCAGGCACCATCGATGGGCTCAAGGTAGGCCGCATTCTATTGCAAAAGGTCGAAGATTCAACACTCGTGACACTAGACAGTATTCAGGTAGATGGAGACCCCAATTTCTCTCTCTCAATGATGGTGGATGAACCACAGCTAGTTTATGTTCATCTGGACGTAAAAGACGGGACTCAATATGATGATCGCATTTCTTTGTTTGCTGAACCTGGTATGGTGACCTTACATGCTGATCTGGATCAGTTTGATAAAACAGCCGTCGTAAGCGGTTCAAAAAACGACAGTATCCTGACTATTTTCAAGAAAAACAAGATGCGACTGGATCAAGCATATACTGAGCTGGTTAAAAGGAGTATGGTTTTGAGCAGGGCAGAAGATGCCAAGATGGATGATCTGGAAAAGCTGGACGCAGATTATAACAAACACATACGCAAAAGTGTTTTGTATGCGGTAAATTTTGCTAGGTTGCACAAAGATTATGAGGTTGCACCCTATATTCTATTAAGCGAGGCATTTGATGCAAATCCTATCCTACTGGATAGCACATTTGTTAAAATGCCAAAAAAAATTCAGGCCAGCCGCTATGGAAAGCAGCTGTCTGAATTGATTGAGGAATCTAAAGAAGTAAATGGTTTATAAACCGTTTACTCGTTCAATAAGTTTTTTTCCTTCAGTTTCTAGATCCTTGCGTACCTGCGTTAAATGAGCCTTGCGGTTATCAACTTTGCGATTGTTTACCCTGGCCATTAAGTCATCAAAAGTTTTAATGGAATCGTCCACAATCTCGTCTGCAGCTTTACCATCCTGATCTGGATGAGCAGCCTGGTGAATCAGTGCAGCTTCTATAATATCTCCCAGTACGTAATTAATGTCCTGTTTTAAATTTCTAATACTTGCCATAAACTTTATTTAAGCTGCAAAAATAAACCACCTTGTTATATAACTGCGATCTCGCCTATACTATAATTTTTGACCACGGGGGTTTTCTATATTGAGAGAAGTAAATATTTGACACGCTTTACTACTTAAGCAGATTTCTTTTCTGCGATTATTGCAAAACAGTCTGGTGGTCAATTTATATAAATACCCTACTCACCTTTATAGACTACAAAATTGCGAGGCGTTTCATACAACTTTATCTCCAGCTCATATTTAGAATCAAGTCTGGCTTTTATACTTTGATAAATAACGTAAGCTATATTTTCTGCCGTAGGATTTAGAGTTTCAAATTCTGGCACTTCCAGATTCAGATTTTTATGATCTAGGCGATCTTCAACTTCTTCCTTGATAATATCCTTGAGAATCTTTAAATCAATTAGATAGCCAGTCTCTGGATCGACCAGTCCCGTCACTCCTACCTCAAGATCATAATTGTGCCCGTGAAAATTTGGGTTGTTGCATTTACCGAATATAGTCTCGTTCTTATCATCGCTCCAGTCAGGGCGGTACAATCGATGCGCTGCGTTAAAATGCGCTTTACGATAGGCGGTAATTTTCATGCTATGCGATTGTAATATTTATCAAAAATAATTTTGAACCATTCTGTGTATTGGTCTGGCTGCTCTGTAATGTCTTTCTTTATATCAGCCGCGGTCAGCCATTTGTAACCCGCCACCTCATCTGGATTGGGATCTGGGTTCTGATTGTAGGTTCCCACCATGACGTGATCGTACTCATGTTCTGTAAGACCGTTGTCAAAGGGTGCGATGTAAATGAAACTGAACAGCTCTTCCAGCTCCGTTTTAAACCCCATCTCTTCTTGCAATCTACGTTTACCAGCATCGAGGTTCGACTCACCATCGCGCTGGTGGCTGCAACAAGTGTTTGTCCACAAGCCTGGGGAATGATACTTGCCCAGCGCCCGCTGCTGTAGGAGAATCTCGTTTTTATCATTAATTACAAAAACTGAAAATGCCCTATGCAGCAATGCCTTTTTATGCGCTTCTATTTTTTCCATGAGTCCGACTTTTTCATCCTTCTCATTCACTAACACTACATATTCCACCGTGACGATCCTAAAAATTTAAAAATACATACTGCCATCGAGGCGGTTCTAAAGGTCGTGTTAAGTAAGTTCTAGAAATTTTATAGAGTTGAACCCCTTTTTACCAGATTGAAACTTACCGTATGGGTGGCAATGCTATGACTGTAATTGCTCATACCGTTTTCCTTGAGACGATCGACCAGCGTAGCGACTGATTTACGTCCTATCTCATCTGCATTTTGGGTTACGGTAGATAATTCTGGATGCGCCAGCGCGTGTACGTCACTAGAGGCAAATCCCATTACTGAGAGTGCTTCGGGAATTTTGATCCCTATGGATTGTGCATAGTGAATGGCCTTGACCCCAGAGGAGTTATCTATACACAGCAACCCGTCCATGTTCTGGTGGTCGTTGAATAACTGGACTACGTCCTGATACATATGATCTTTGTGGCTATCCACAGACACCACGCAGGGCTCTGCATCATACTGAGTACTCTCGTCGATAGCTTTTTTATATCCCAGGACACGTAATTTGGCCACACTCAGCTCTCCCAGATTATCAAATAGAACGATCGACTTGCGTCCTTCTTCTATAAGTAGTTGTGTTGCCTGGTAGGCGGCGTTGTAATCATCTATGATGACCTTGTCACAATTGACAGACATGCTTACCCGGTCAAACATAACAATGGGAATACGCTGGGAAAGCAATTCCTTGAAATGACTTACATCGGTGGTGGCCTGGGTTTCCTCTGCTACGGCCAGTATGAATCCATCCACGCTGCCGTTTGATAATAGATTGATGCTATTGACCTCTTTATCCCTGCGTTCATTTGACAGACAGGTAATAATATTATAACCGTGACTGGTAGCGGCTTCTTCTATACCGTATAGCACCTTGGCAAAAAAGGCATTAGTAATATCAGGTATGATCACACCTATATTTCCAGACCGGCGGTTCTTAAGGCTCAAGGCGCGCGTATTGGGACGGTAGTTCAGCTCTTTGGCAAGCTTCTGCACCCGTTCTATGGTTTCAACACTTATTTCAGGGCTGTTTTTGAGCGATTTGGATACCGTGCTTATTGATACGTTGAGCAGTTGTGAAAGTTCTTTTAAGGTAACCATATTGAATCATTCTAAGTAAGTACTTGCGCCTTGCAAGATAAAACCTAAGCGATCAATTACATTGCCAAATAATGTAAGCTGCGCAGTACCATTATTAATAATTTGGTATAAAATGTTCAAATCTAGATGGGTGGCTGTTTGATGTTGCGCTTTCGCGAAAGCGTAATACTCCACCCAATACCACATAACACCATGTAGCCATGTCCCAAAGCAATCTTGAGGCCACCTTTTTACACTTGATCCAGATGTTTGCAGGGAATATAAAGCCCTGGCTGGATTCCAATTCTTTCAGGTCTGCCTATTTTTGCACCACAGAAAATTCTCCATGAAATTTAAGGACGAGATCGCGCGACGCAGGACATTTGGTATTATTTCTCACCCTGATGCGGGTAAGACTACCCTTACTGAAAAATTGCTGCTCTATGGAGGTGCTATTCAGGAAGCGGGAGCGGTAAAATCCAATAAAATTAAAAAAGGCGCCGCAAGTGATTTTATGGAAATCGAGCGGCAACGTGGTATTTCAGTAGCTACATCAGTACTGGCTTTTGAATATGATGGAATCAAGGTAAATATTCTGGACACACCCGGCCACAAGGATTTTGCCGAGGATACCTTCAGGACCCTTACTGCGGTGGACAGCGTTATCGTGGTCATCGACGTGGCAAAGGGTGTTGAGGAGCAAACGGAAAAACTGGTCGAGGTATGCCGCATGCGACAAATTCCCATGATCGTTTTTATCAATAAAATGGATCGTGAGGGAAAAGACGCTTTTGACCTACTGGATGAAATAGAGCAAAAACTGAATTTGCGTGTTACCCCATTGAGTTTCCCCATAGGTATGGGATACGATTTAAAGGGAATCTATAACCTACACAAATCAAATGTCAACCTATTTACCGGTGAATCCTCAAAGGATATTCACGACACGGTGGCCATAACAGATCTGGAAGATCAACAACTGGATGAACTCATAGGTGGCAACGCAGCCACTACCTTAAGAGAAGAACTGGAACTGGTAAAAGGAATCTACCCTAAATTTAACCGCCAGGAATATCTGGATGGCGACCTGCAGCCGGTGTTTTTTGGTAGTGCGTTGCACAACTTTGGGGTAAAGGAGCTGCTGGATGGATTTATAGAAATCGCACCGGCTCCCAGACCCAAAAACTCCGAAGAACGGCTAGTAGCTCCAGATGAGACCGATTTCAGCGGGTTTGTCTTTAAGATTCATGCAAACATGGATCCCAAGCACCGCGATCGTCTTGCTTTTATCAAAATCGTGAGCGGCACATTTGAACGTAACAAGGCCTATAAACACGTACGTCTCAAAAAGAATTTAAAATTTTCCAGTCCCAATGCTTTCTTTGCCGAGAAAAAAGAGATCGTTGACGAGTCCTTTCCAGGCGATATTGTGGGGTTACACGATACGGGCAACTTTAAGATAGGAGACACCCTGACCGCTGGCGAGGATCTGCACTACAAGGGTATTCCCTCCTTCTCACCAGAGCATTTCAGGTACATCAATAACGCAGATCCCATGAAATCAAAACAGCTGGCCAAAGGAATAGACCAGCTCATGGATGAAGGAGTTGCACAGTTGTTCACGCTAGAGCTCAACGGTCGTAAGGTAATAGGCACCGTGGGCGCTTTACAATTTGAGGTTATCCAGTATCGACTGGAACATGAGTACGGGGCAAAATGCTCCTATGAAAACCTAAACGTACATAAGGCTTGCTGGGTGGACACCGCAGACTGGAACAGCGCAGAGTTCAAGGACTTTCAACGGGTAAAGGCAAAATTTCTGGCAAAGGACAAACGAGGTCAACTGGTTTTTCTTGCAGATAGTTCATTCTCGTTGCAAATGACCCAGCAAAAATATCCCAGTATCACCTTCCACTTTGTAAGCGAGTTTGATCGTATTGCGGCGGTGTAGGTGATTACGCTTTCGCGAAAGCTGAATAGATATGAAAAACACAATACTTCTCCTCATAGCAATCTTGTTAGGCTCGTACAACTTGAATGGACAAATAAATCCTACAGACCCACCGCCCGGAACACTCAAGATCAACGATAGCCTGTACATCGATTCCAGCCCTATTACAATCTCTATGGGATATGAATATGGAAGCTATTTGAAGAGTACGCAGCGATAAAAGCAATTGTACAGCAAGACCATTTATGCCAACTTAAGTAAACTGCTAGGCAAAAAAAGAGTACTGGAAAGACGTCGTGATGCCATAAAGTATTTGGACAGCTTAACACGCGGCCGGTATAGATTGACTTCCAGAAACTATTACGAAAAGAGCGACCTACTACTTCTCAATACCCCGTACCAGTTTGCAGTAGATTATTGTAAATGGCGCACCATGATGGTCAACAAAGTGTATAAATTGAATGGAATGACCACAGGAAAAGTAAGCTACCGCCTACCTAGTCTAAAAGAGGTGATTCAAGCCGATAGTGTATTTAAAGCTCGGAACGCAAAAGTCTTATTGACAGGCGATATCTCAAACATTAAAATAGAAGAAAATGTTGCAAACTATAATCTGGTCAAGGCAGCAGAGTTTTTACAAAGCGGTAATCTATACTATAACGAGCTTTCCAGAAATAAAGGATCACAAGGGACGACATTCAGATGTATATGCGATGTACAGCAGGATTAAACGATTAGGAACTAACGTTTTAGTCTCTTAGTTATTACAAGATTTATTAGTAAGGTGTCTAAGTATAACTTGGATTATTCTTTTCCATCTATGGTAATTCTGCAGATGCTTCACTAGATGTGATACGTTTGACTGTCTTTGAGAGGAAGATATTATTTGGCAATGTAAGTTCGCCGCCATCGCTGGATTTTATAGTGGTAAAAAACACACCTATATTTTCAATAGTTCCCTCAAGGATATAATCTTTGCCTTCCATAAGGGCGATGCGATCGCCTATTTTGGCAGGATGTTTAAAGAACAGGATGATGCTAGCCGTGATATTTGAAAGGATCGACCATTGCGCAAAAAATGCAACGCCCAGTAAGGTAAGTACAGATCCCACGATGACCGCCAGTTCTCCCTGGTTGACGCCCCAGATAAAGAACAATATACTTAAGCAAACTAAAAGTAGTATAATCTGCAAGACTCTTTTGATAAGAATTTCTCTGGACTCCTGTAAAGATCGTTCCATGAAAGCGCGATGAATCACCTTAAATAAAAAGTAGCGTATAGCAAAGTACAGTAGAAGTACGGCTAGCGTCTCGGCAAGTTTGAAATAGATGGGGTTCATAGGTGGCTCAATGTACAAATATCTGGATATTCATTTTATGCTTTTACCTAAATTATTGATGTTAAGAAAATAGCACCATGCATAAATCGTGTATTTAAAAAATTCTTTTCACAATATTGCTTTCGCGAAAGCGGAATGCTCAAACAACAATGCATCGTTCTGCGATGATCTAGCTTTGTATCTAGCCAAAATCCTATAAAGAACTGTTGCTTCATAGAGGAAAACTAAATTTTAATAAAATTCACTACATTTAAAGACCAAACGATATTGTATGTGTTGAATCGTTTTGCAGACCATTGTCGATTAGGATAGACGATGATTGTCGCGACTGCAGTCTCAGTCTTAACGTGGAGTATGTAGAGATGGATGAACTTCCCCTTGAGCAATACCGTATCTATGGAGCTATTACAAATACTTCCAGCAACAACCTGATCGTGCAGTTGAGCCTGACCAATGCAGCCGGTTTTTTAAACCCGTCCAGTATCAACATTCCCGCGGGTGCTGCCGTAAACCTAAATCCTCTAACCCTAATACCCCAAGGCACCTTATCACGTAGGGACATCAGGATCAAAGTGGAAGCAGAAACTTCAGAGGGAACCTGTATTACTTATGAGGAGGTAGAAATACCTAATGGTAGATCTGGTAAAATGGAGGGCAGAGCATCACTTAGGGTATTGCCCAATCCGGTTTTGGACAGTGCCCAGTTAAAATATGATTTCCCAGTAGTTGAAGACTTCAAGGCCAGCTATACCCTTTATGACCTGAATGGAGTACGGCTGGACGGTGGCATCGTTCATAAAGCCGTGGGCACGGTAAGCCTACATACCGCACAGTTGCCTGCCGGCCATTACCTTGTGGTGATGGAGGACGTAGGCGGCAACCGCGCTGGTACCCACCTGGTAAAAGATAGGAACATGAAGAGAGCATTATTCATCCTGCTGCTCGCCGCGACCGGCCTGGCCCCAGCGCAGGAATATATCTGGGCCAAACGCGGCGGGGGCAACGCAAACTTCCTGGTCAGGACGCCCTCGAACTTTGAGGAGAGCGAGCACCTGCGAGACATACGAATCGACTCCCGGGGAAACCGCTACTACCTCGCCATTATGGGCGGCGATGCGGCAGACCTGGACGGCGCCCCCATCGATATCTTTGAGAGGCAACGGCGTGGCGAGGACATCCTGCTCTTCTCCACCGACTGCGGGGGGGAACTTCCGCTGGAGCAAGACCATAGGCAGCGTGGGACCATCCACCGTACAGTCCATCTCGCTGGATGCCCAGGACAACATCTACCTGAGCGGCTTTGTGGCACCCCGCTTCTCCAGCGCAAACCCCTTCGTGCACTTCGGCAACGATGTGGTGGTCACTACCACCCCCGGGCGTAAACGATCCCGGGCCGCACAACAAGTCCATCTTCCTGGTCAAGTACGACAGCAACGGGGTGCTGTAATGGCTCAACAGGCCACAGCGCGACGCGGCGGACCTGAGCAACGACATACAGAACACGGTTTCCTATGCCCACGACATCGCGCTACACGGTGGTGAGGTGGCAATAGCCGCCTCCCACCAGCTCTCCACCCCCTGGGGCGGCCAGAACTACACCAACCAGAGCGGCTTGCAGGAATCCCTGGTGGTACGCTTTGATACCGCCACCGGCGGCGTGCTGGGCATCGACACCATTCCCGGCGCCACCGGCAGGGGTGACGCCGCCCAGCACGCCGCAGATGCCTACGGGAACTATGCCGTCGGGGGGTTCTTCGAGAACCAACTCTTTACCGGCACGGCAGGGATCGCACCGCTCGCCATACGCGGCGATGGGGGCAATACAGATTTCTGGTACGCCAGCCTGAACCGTACCGACTGCAGCGGCGTGCCCCTGAGCCAGAGCGATGCCGCACCCGCGTCATCCCCACGGCTGGTGCCCAACCCCAGCAGCGGTAACGTGGCGGTAACAGGCGCGGCACTAGGTGACCGCTACGGGATCTACGGCACCGCGGGAAGGCTGGTACGTGGCGGCGTCCTGCCGCCATCACTAAACCTGGACCTGACACACCTCAAAACGGGGATCTACCTGGTAAGTATCACCGATCCTGAGGGACGTACAAGCGTGCTGAAGTTATTGAAGGAGTAGTGGTCTGCTGGATTTCGTTGGTTTTTAATCTGGGTCAAGGTGTTCCAAAAGATTATTTATGGCTTTGAAAACCGTCCGGCTTTTTTGCGGTACTGCTTTCGCGAAAGCGGTACCATTTCATGAATACACAAAAAAGAACGACTGGTAGTGGAAACAAATGAAATCTGAAAAGGCGGTTACCGCCTACGGAAATAATGGTTCAGCTATTTTAATCAGGCAAAGGCTGATAGTAATGTTAATGGGATGTCTTTTGAGGGCAGTTATAATAAAGCTATTAAAATTTTTACGACCTACCGTTGAAACTTTATATCCAGCTATGTTAGTCTATCGTTTAAAACAGCCTTCATTATTAAGTTACTTATGTCACGTCAAATGTCGGCCATAAGCACTACGGTACAGAAAGTAGAACTAACAGTTCGTTTTAATAGCAAAAACACTTATATGTTTTACAAATAAACATTTCGCATATAATCTGTTTAGTTTACACCCATATTTCAGAATAAAACAGAACGATAGCGCTACTATCCTTAGGTTTTCTTCTTCATCTAAGCCCAAACTAATTCAAATTATTTATACGAACTTTTTAATTGCAAACCGTATTACTCGAATTGGATTTTACTTATAACCGCTTTCGCGAAAGCGGGAACTTAACGCTACTAGTACTTTATATCGTGGTGCTTTTGAATTTATGGTAAAACGTGGATGTTAAAAGCTGAACTCATTCTTCATTATTCTACCTTTACTGTCAAATCAAAAAAACAAATGTCTGCAACTGGAGTTTATCGTTTTAAACGCAGTCAGCTCGAGATCAATCTTAAAGAAATCAGCGATACTTTAAATTTTGAGTCAAACACCTTTCAATTATCGTATTCCATTAAGGCAAATTATAACGATCAACTGATTGATGTATTGAATAAGAGAGGATCTCATTTTGATTGTGCCTCGCAGTATGAATTATTCCATCTCTTACAACTAGAGATCCCAAAAAACAAAATAAGGATTTCAACCCCTTACATATCCGATTATTTTTTTAGGCAAATATTAGATCATGGTCTTTTTTTCTATGCAGACAGTATAGATCAGATCATACAGTTACAGTCCATAGCTGACAAGCGGGCTTTATTTGAGATAGGTTTGCGATTTTGCATGCCGGGGCATCCTTCACGGTTTGGCATTGAACCTACGAGAGATAATTTTAGGTTGATCAAAGATACAATAGGTAGTACTGATTGCATAAGTATTACAGGAATGAGCATGCACTATTCAGAAGCTGATCGATCTGCCTCTAAATTTAGTGAACGGGTAGAGGCTTTTTTAGAAGCTTATAACGTTGCCAAAGAATATTTTGAGATTTCAATACTAAATTTTGGCGGCGGCTTTGCGGGCAAGATGAGTGAGCGGCTATCACGAGACTTTGATTATAAGATCCCTACATGGAATGATTATGCGAGTGCTATAAAAGGTGGTCTCGAGAGGCATGCGATAAATGGTAAGCAAATTTACATAGAGCCAGGAATGGCACTCGCAGCAGATGCCTTTGATTATATGGCTGAAGTAATTCTTATCAAAAGAAATTTTAAGGAAACTATTGCTGTTTTAAATACCAGTACGCTTTTTCTAAAACCTACAGGACATAAAAGGCCATTAGACTTTGAGATCATCAACGAGGGAGAAACAAGTTATAAAGCTACCGATTTTACGTTAGTAGGAAAGTCCTGCATGGAAATGGATGTTCTAGGGTCTCATTACGGACAGCTTGAGGTAGGCGATAAGGTTCTGTTTAAAAATGTGGGAGCCTATACCATGTCCTACAGGGATTCATTTATTTTTAAAACTCCCGAAGTTCTAGCCGCAGATTAATACGATTTACAAATAAACATTTCGCATATAATCTGTTTAGTTTGCACCCATATTTCAGAATAAAACAGAACGATAACGCTGCTATCCTTAGGTTTTCTGCTTCATCTAAGCGCAAACCATTTCAAATTATTTATACGAACTTTTTATTTGCAAACCGTATAAGTTGCCCTTTGCGCAATTTATATGTACATTCATGGTAGACCCATGTGGTACCATGCCCTCGCGCACAAAACTTTTATGGATAACGGTGTGATGTAATTGTGCATGGGCGATGCCCCATTTTTGTTCTATACTTTTCCCAAAATTCTGTATAAAGCGCACCAGATCTATATAAAACCCCCTGCCCACAAATTTATCCAATATGCCTGCAAACGCCACTCCACCGCCAATTCCTTCTTTATAACTAGAGATAAAGCCCACGGGTTGCTCACGGTAGTGCATGATGTGGGTGAATTTTTCAGGATCTTTCCTTTCATCATATTTTGCAATATATTTTAATAGTACCTGCATCTCTTTGTATTCATTATGTTTTAGCTGAAGTAGAGGATTCGTGAAAAAGGAAGAGGTATTAGTTCTAAATATATCGGAAACCAGGCTTTCTATAATTGGTTCTAAATTGTCATTTACACTTTTAAATGACAGGTCTTCATGAAGGTAGGAAATATGTTTGGGGTTTCTAGTGAAGCTGGATTTATAGGATTGCGTGATGCCTAGAACATAGTAAGGAAAACCTAGTTGATCTAGTTTAATGTAAAGAGTCGGGTCTGGATTGTCGATGGTCAGTTTCAGTACGTCGATTTTCTCTTTTGTAAGGTAATGAACCGTCTCATTAATATTTAATAATGCGTATTCATTAGACCGCGCTACCCGATAACCCAAAATTTCACTTTCTTCATTACTGTAGCTAATCATTTTTATTACAAGGTAGGAAAAGTAAATAGTATTTTTGATATTAGCAATAGCGCTACGATGATTAATCAACCTTTTTCCAATCCTTTTTCAGTAAGCCAGAGATTGGGTTATGGCGTTTTTCAATTTTTGGATCATTTTATTTCTCGACCAGTAGTGGTGAAGCTTCTTGGAAAGCCTCGCTTAATGCTGTTCAACAGCATTTCCAAAACATTAGAAAAGAAGGGTTCTGGTCAGATTATCAAGGTGGATAGAAGATCTGATCTTACTGCAAAACAATTTAAAAAAGAATACCTCTACAAGGGCAAGCCGGTTATTCTAGACAGTGCGGCAAAGGATTGGGCGTGTTGTAAATTATGGACGCCAGAATTCTTTAAAGAACAGTATGGAGATGATCAGGTGCCTATTATTGATGCCATATATCTGGATCAAGGTTTGAAAGAGGTTCCACTAAGTGAGGTAATCGATGAAGTGCTGGATGGAAAAAGTTCTTACCTGCGTTTTTATAACATGCTTTCCAGACACAAGGAGCGGTATGCCGATTTTGATAGTGGTTTTCTAAAGCGATTGCAACACAATAGATTTTATGTCAAGTTCACTCAAATATTTATAGGTGGAAAGAAATCACAAACCGGCTTGCACAATTCCCATGCAGACAACCTTTTTGTTCAAGTACATGGAGAAAAAGAATGGATACTTTATCCCAACCATTTTGCACCTCTTATAGATCCACCCAGTACCACAGGGGGAACCTATCGAGTAACTCCAAAAAGAGGTGCTAATGGGCAACCCTTTGATCCTTTCAATCCTAAACTTGATAATTATCCACTCTACAAATATGTTGATGGTTATCGAGCAATCTTAAAACCGGGTGATATCTTATATAATCCTCCTTATATGTGGCATACCGTAAGGAATAATACAGAAAGTATAGGTTTGGGATACCGGTGGGTAAGTGCGTGGAGCGCATTTAAGGCATCGCCGTTGTACTATTTTTTAGACGTTTGTGCGTACAGACCGTCCTATTTCAAAGCCTACAAATGGTATAAGGATGATAGCAATGCAGAATTTCTGTATGCTGAAAAAATGCTGCGCAAACAGCAAGAAAAGGCAAAGCGAAAGGCTTTAAAAGTAAAAAAGCGTCAGAATGGATCCTAGATTTCCTGAAAATCCGTTTCCCAGATGGCAGCGCTGGGGATATAATGCCTTTCAGTTTCTGGATCATTTTATTTCCAGACCGGTAACGGTCAAGTTATTGGGGAAGTTGAGATACAAACTTTTTCTGAAAATGGCAGATCGTCTCAAAGCTACTGGGCCAGCTCAAGTGATCGAGGTGGAAAGAAGATCTGATCTATCCATTCAAGAATTTAAAGATTACTATCTTAAGACCGGTGTACCCGTAATATTTGATGGTGCCGCAAGTGAATGGGATTGTGTTAAGAAGTGGACTCCAGAATACTTCAAAGAGTTGCATGGAGAGGATGAAGTACCTCTAATAGATAGCGCAGATTTTGATAAGGGAATTGAATTTACAACGCTTTCACAACTTATTGATGAGATTGAAAAGGGGAACAATAAAATGTATTTCAGGTTCTATAACCTATTGTCACGACATCCCCAGCATTTAAAGGATTTCGATTTAAATTGGTTGAAATCTTATCGTCACAAGTCTCATTATTTCAATTCATTTCAGGTCTTCATAGGTGGTGAGAATACCACCACGGGTATTCATAATGCGCATATTTCAAATCTATTTGTACAGTGTTATGGAGAGAAGAAATGGTATCTATATCCTAATCATCTCATACCGTTTATTGATCCATTACCTACCATGAATGGGATTTTTAGAAATGCGGCGGCGCGGTCAGGAGGAAAACCGTTTGATCCCTTCCAGCCAGATTTTGAAGCCTATCCTTATTTTAAATATTTGGATAGTTATAAAATGACCTTACGACCGGGAGATGTATTTTACAATCCGCCATTTATGTGGCACACGGTCAAGAATAATACTAAAAGTATAGGAGTTGGATACCGATGGATCAATGCGTGGCACTCCTTCAAATCTGCGCCTTTTTATTACATCCTGGATTTACTGGCTTTCAGGCCTAATTATTTTACATCTCTAAGGACTGTAAGGAAGAATGCAAACGATCAGTTTATAGAAAGATTTGAGCGCTATAAAAAGTATCAAAATAAGTAGATTTTTAGCGCTCTTCCCAGATAGCATAGGCATCCCCACCCAAGTATCCCATAAATATTGTTCTCAAATACACAAAAGCCAAAACCGCTGCCATACTTAACAATAAAATATTTGCAATTATAGCGATCAATAGAATATTTGGGGATACGTACAACATTTCTAAGGTATGGAAACCAGCCAAAATCAACAAGAGTCCTGTCGAGAGCAAGCAGGCAGTCATAAAAATATATAATGGTAAATAAGTAGTTACCAGTAAAAGCTCAAGTGCAATTCTCGTTTTCTTAAACAAGTTATAACCAGAACGACCCTTTACTCTAGGCTGATAATTGACCTCAATATGATCCATGAGTTCTGGAGATACCATATTGAAAAAGACCTGCACACTCTTCATGGTCTGCTCGTTGTAATTATCGGTATCGTAACGTTTCTTAGAAAGAATCCTAAAGCTGCTGAATTTGACTTTATGGTTTGACTTTAGCACAATACTGTTCAGAAATCGATCCACGAGTTTTGAAGTCCAGTTCTTCTTTTTAATATTACTTGATCGCGGTATTCCAAAAAGAATATATTGATTTTCAGGATTGTAATTTTCAATTAGTGCATTGATCTCTTCGGGTGGATATTGTAGGTCATCGTCTATCATGACCAGTATGTTTGCTCTTGCATTGCGTATGCCGCATAAGGATGCCGCGGCTTGACCAAAATTCTTTGTGAATTTTATCATTCTCAAGGCGGGAAAATCTTCCTGTAGCTGTTTTAAGACTTGCCAACTTTCATCAGTGCTAAAATCATCAATGCATAAAATCTCATAAGAGTAGGGCTGCATCACGTTTGCAATGCGCGTGATTAATTCTTCAAGCGTGTCCCGGCTGTTAAAGACGGGAACTATTACGGTGTAATCAAGAGCAGAATTATCTTTCACTTAAATTGTTTTTTATAAATCGAATAATTCTTCTTGAAACATATTCTGGGTGTTCCTCTTGAATATAGTGTGATGAGTTATTAACTTTAAAATGATCTGAATTTTTTGCGCCGCTTATCTCCTTTATAAAATCTATTTCTACATCTTTAGTAAATGGGTCATTTTCAGAGAAAATGGTCAGGAATGGTTTGTCAAACTTTTTGAGCTTCTCCCAAAGTTTGATATTCTTTATTGTCTCCTCTGATTTTTTGAAGACAGGAACTAATTTAGGGAATATTCTTGCGGCTAGCTTTGATTTGTAGCTAGGGAATGGAGCATCATACCCGTTGAGTTCTTTTGAGGCGACCTTTCCATTAATTCCAAGAGGCATCAGTTTTCTTAACGATATATGCAGCACAAGCGGTGCAAGACTACGCCACAAAATAAACAAGGGATTGATCCCTTCGTATCTGGGAAATGCGGTATTCATAGCTGTGACTGTTGAAAAAAGTTCTGCATTTGTAGCAACGGTCCTTAAAGCTATAAGCCCGCCCCAGTCATGAGCAACCAGGTTCATATTATTCAATTTCAAGTGGTCATTTACAAATAACCTGAACCATTCTTCCACTTTTGAATAGGTGTAGATTTTCTTGTTTAGAGGTTTGTCAGACTTTCCAAAACCTATAAGATCAGGAACGATCACACGGTAACCTGCGTCAACAAAAACCGGTATCATTTTTCTGTATAGATAACCCCATGTAGGCTCGCCATGGACTAGCATGACAATATTTTGCGATTCTTGATTTTCATCTACGTAGTGCATGCGCCAGCCATCTATCATGGCATAATGTTCTATAAACGGGTAATCTACATCCCTAAACCTAGATGCGGGTGTGCGATAACCATTATGCCCGTCTATGTTAGTAAACTCAGCCATGCAGATTTCTCTTATAGAAAACATAGTCATTAACCACCAGCAGATCCATATCTGAATTTTGAAAAACCGACATTGCATCTTTAAAACTATGCACTATAGGTTTCCCCATCACATTAAGGCTTGTGTTGAGTAATAGGGGTGTTTCAGTTTCTGTATAAAATGCGCTTAGCAGTCCATAAAACAGCTCGTTGCTCTGTTTATTCACGGTTTGCAACCTTCCCGTACCGTTATTGTGAACAGCCGCAGGAACTTTTCCCTTAACTCCATCTTTAAATTCCAGAGCGCGTTCCATATAAGGCGAGAACTGATAATTCTTAAAATAATCCTGTGCATACTCTTCCATGATAACGGGAGCAAACGGCCTAAAGACTTCTCTGAATTTAACATGCGTGTTCAACCTATCTCTCATACTTGAGTTTCTAGCGTCTGCGAGTATACTTCTATTGCCCAAAGCTCTAGGGCCGAATTCTGCGCGCCCCTGAACCCAGCCCACGATGTCACCTTTTGCTAGTTTACCGGCGGTAAATGATATGAGATCATTTTTAGACTCCATCTTTTTATAGTTCGAAAAGCCAGAGTATTCTATAAATGGTTCCATTTCAGAGTCTGTAATTTCAAAACCTAAATAGGGACTTCTAAAACCAGAAACCGCAATTTTTCTTTGAGGATTATAATTCATAGATGCGGCAAGTGCCGCGCCTATCGCATTCCCGTCATCAGCTGGGGCTGGGGGGATGTGCACCTTTTCAAAACTGGTAAGAGCGGTTATCTTACCATTAAAGGCCGAGTTCAATGCACAACCGCCTGTCAAAATCAGATTTTTAGAATCTCCCAACTTATATACGTCCTCGATCAGTCGGCTCGCAACCTGCTCGTAGATAAGTTGACCGGTATGGGCTATGTCTGCCTTATTTGCTATGTTCTCGCAGTAGCGTTCCACTTTCAGTATCATTTCCCTGCTTGCACTGCCTTTAATTCCGTGGGATAAGATCGCTTTATCGACATTATATAATTTTGAGAGTAATTCATAAAGAACCACCTCTTTACGACCACATGCCGCGAGTCCCATGACTTTCCACTCTTCACCCTTATCCGGATTATAGCCGCATAAACGAGTTATGTACATAAAAAACCCTCCTAGACTTGCGGCATTGCGATTAGTTCTCAATAGTTTCAAGTAGCCGCCACAATAGTTATAGTAAGAGATCGACCCACTTTCACCCGTTCCATCTATTACCAGTACCATCGCGTTATTGAACGTGCTGTGATAGCAACCATTCAGCGCGTGGGTGCGATGATGGTTTATCTCATTTACCTGAATCACGGTGCCATTCATCTTTTGAATTGCCTTTACCGTCCCTGCCCCTGCTTGTTTTAATGCGGCATCCTGTAGGCGTGATGCCCAAAAAAGTTCTTCCATCTTATAAATGGGGGAAAGTAATTTTTTCAATGACATTTTTATGCAGCCAGCCCGACTGGGCTTTGTAATCCAGCGATAGATCATTGCCTTGCGCCTTGTCTGTGCAGACCAGCTGGTGGCAATGACATATAGGGCATTTGGTTCACAAAACTTCTGCAAGATCTTGATTACATATTCCTCGGGATCTGCCAGACATCCTATGGCGCGCTTATATTGAAGATAGCGCTCCGTGGATTGAGCAAACAGCACCATACCGCTATCATCCATAATAGCTATTGCGGGATCGTGGTACGTATTGGCGATTCCTATATAATAGGTCTGTGGCATAGTTCTCAAATATAATATCTTAGCAGGCTATTTTATGATTCCGCTTTCGCGAAAGCGATACCACCGCTAACACCTCACACTACTAAGTTACATACATAATATGAAAGTCGATATTTCATCTCATGCGTAGGAAACGCATTATGGTACTGGGAACGGGTACTTTCCAGAAGGGGTTGCTGGAGTTCTTGAAAAAACAGGGCTTATACGTGATAGGAGTCACTAACAAGCCGCATGAAGAAAGTGCCACCGCCTGCCACGAGATCATTGATGTTTCCTATCAAGAGCATGAGGAAGTTCTACGTCAATATAAAAAGAAACATTGTACGCAAGTCCTTACAGTTGCCTCTGAGGCTGCGCTATACACACAGTCCTATATTCAAGAGCCTGAGAATCATAAGGGCAATTCTATCGCATTTATCAGTAGATTTCAAGATAAGACATCTTATAAAAAGTTGCTATTTGAACAAAAACTGGGGCCGCAAGTCATGAATGGTGCCGTTCCAGAAAATATGAAACCACCTTATTTCATCAAACCTAAAACGGGTAGTGGCAGCCACAAGATACGTCTAGTTGAATGCGTGGATCAGAAGATTCATGAACCTGATAAACAATTGTATTTCAACGAGCGTTTTATAGAAGGGAAAGAATACGGCTGTAATTTTTTTCTAGAAAAAGGCAAACTGATCTATCATATCACAACCTTAAAAAAAAACAATAAATTTCACGTTCCAGTAGCTCACCTCATCACAAATACACCCGTTCAAGAGGAAATGAGATCGCTGATATATAAAGTAGATATCGCATTAAACCTTAATGAAGGTTTTTTTAATATGGATGTGATAAAGACAGGTACAGGCTTAAAGGTAATAGACCTGTCTCCACGGTTGGGCGGTAATGCCATGACAGAGATTTCTAGAATGGGCTACAGTATTTCAGAATATGACTTTCTTTTAAAATGGCATTTGAGGCAAAAGGTTAGTGCAATCCACACCGTTTTCAAAAAATACATCGGTGTATATGTAATAGGGTCGTTAAAAGCGGGAACCTTGAGCCACATCTCAGTAATTCCAGATAACTTACAACCAAATATAACCGAGATTTTTTGGAATAAGCGTGTGGGCGACAGCGTGGAAGTATTTGACAGCGGGAGCAAGCATCTGGGTTACGTGATTTTTACGGGTATCAGTAAGGAAAATCTTTTTGCTATTTATGGGCAGGTTCTCAATTATGAATGGTTTGAGTTAGAAGAAATCGATGTAGACAAGTGAATGTCGTTCTATCCTATCACTAAAAGGGCGCATGGCATTCAACTATAAGCTGGTCGTATTTAACTTAAGATTTAATCTTATTTTGCATTCAAACGCATTGATAGATGAAACCAGTAAAAGTTCTGCATCAAAAGCTTTTAATTATAGGGTTAATCCTACTTTCCTTTGGCGGGTCTTTATGGAACGGTTATTCCCTGGATGATGAATTGGTAACCACAATGGAAAATGCTAAGGTCGCAAAAGGCATCGCCGGTATTTATAACATTGTATCTTCTTCTTATCAGGCTGGGGCTACCGGTAGCGAGAACTTTGAATACCGACCGGTGACGCTTATCTCATTTGCGATTGAAAAATCACTCTTTGGCTTTAGTACCGTCGCTGGACATTTTATAAACTTACTACTTTATGCAATCGTGGTGCTTCTCGTTTTCTCGCTTTCGCGAAAGCTGATACCAGAAAAACACCATCATCTGATATTATTTATAACAGCACTATTTGCTATCCACCCGCTGCATTCTGAGGTCGTATTAAGCTTGAAGAATAGGGAAGAATTGCTGGTGGCGCTATTTGGATTGCTGGGATTCATAAAGGCAAATAAGTTTGCAAACGGTCACGGTTATAAGGATCTGTTATGGTTCATGTTGTTCATAGGCCTGGGTATGTTTACAAAGCTGTCCATCGCAGTGTACGTATTATTAATACCAGTGAGTCTATGGTTTCTTGAAAGATGTTCTTTGAAAAAAGCTGCGTTGCTCTTATTTACACCGGTGCTTTTTCTTACTGTCCTTTTGAATGGTGTATTATGGATCTTTGACATCAGTCTAGACCGTTCGTTTGATTTTGTAGAAAATCCCTTGTTCTTCTCAGGTTTTATGGAGCGTCTCCCCATGATGTTTTTGTCCTTTTTTACCTATTTAAAATTATTGGTAGTCCCGCACCCGCTTTTGTCTTATTACGGTTATAATGAGATCCCCATAGTTTCTTGGAGTGATTATAGAGTTCTTGCGGGAGGGTTTATATCGGTTTTGGGTTTGGCGGGACTTATAGGGTCATTCAAGAAGAATAAAACATTAGGTTTTGGGCTTCTGACCTTATTCATAGGTTTATCTGCATTCTTGAACTTTCCTTTTCCAGCGGCTGGTATCATTGCAGAGCGATTCACTTTTATAGCGGTATGGGGTTGGGCGATAATAGTAGTTGTCGGGCTTGATGCCGTTCTCACTATGGTAAAAACAACTAAACTGTTCCAGCCTTTATTAATTGCCGCTGCTGCTGCTTTCCTTTACTTGAATATAGACCGCACTACCGACTGGAATACTAAAGAGAGCCTCATAACCCACGATGCCGCTATAGGCATGGATTCCTTCAAGCTACAAAGCCTGCTGGGCGATATTCATCATGAAAAATTAGGCAAGGCTACGATACCAGAGTTGCGACAGCGTCATTATAAACATGCACTACTGGCCTATCAGAAAGCATCTTTTATCTATGAGGATAGTCCTGAATTGTATAATAGCATAGGTCTGGTATTCTTTAAAGGCAACCAGTTTGAGAATGCACTTAAAATGTTTGATAAGGCCATTGAACTCGATCCAGAGGTGGCTAGGTATTACTTTAATCAAGCTGTATGTTTAGAGTCGCTCGATAAAATGGATCAGGCAATTAGCGTATACCGCAAGTCACTAAAAATCAATTCAAAATTTCAACCCTCACTGTCCAGGCTTAAAACCTTAAACGCAAATAATTAACTACTTTTGCAAACGGCGTTAAATCAATAAATTATGAAAGACTTTACTCATCTGTGCTTTTCAAACGCGGGAATCAAAAAGATTTTATTGACATTTCTATTTTTCCTGCCTCTATCCATCATGGCGCAGGAGATTGCGGTACTTGACGATAACAACAACAACCTTTTTGGTGGCGACCCAGCTACTACGGTAAATTTTGGTAGCGTAAATGTAGGTTCTTCGGTCAGTAAAACCTTTACTATACAGAATCAAGGTGGTTCAGAACTTACTATAAATACTCCCATTACCGCTAATGGCGACTTTACAGTAACCTCTCAGCCTAGTAGCCCTGTAGCGACCGGTTTAGGGACGACTACCTTTACCATTCAATTTGCACCTACTGCTGAAGGTAATAGAACGGGATCGATTGCAATAGGTAACAATGATTTTGATGAAAATCCTTTTGGGATCAATTTCTCAGGTACTGGAATAGCCGTTAATTCGGCTCCTGACGATATAATACTGTCCCAAAGTGTCTTAAATGAGTCTGCTACGGGAGTTAACGCCACCGTGGGAACGTTGTTTACTAATGATGCCGATCCTGGCGATACATTTACCTATTCACTGGTCAGTGGTACAGGGGACTCAAATAACGGCAGTTTTAATATATCTGGAAATACCCTAAGGACTAATACCACTCTCGGCGGCGGTGCTTACAGCGTACGGATCAACACTAACGACGGCACGGATAATTTTTCCAAACAGTTTAATATTTTGGTGGTGGATGACGTAGCACCAGTCGTGACTAGCGTAAGCGTTCCATTTAATGACACTTATACAGTAGGCGAGAATCTAGATTTCACTATAAACTTTAATGAGAATGCTACTGTAGTAAACACAGGTGGAACTCCGCAGCTTAGTATTACTGTAGGCAGTACTGCAAGACAGGCTGTTTATGTCTCAGGATCTGGAACACAGAATCTACTGTTCAGATACACCGTACAGTCAGGCGACGAGGATGGCGATGGAATAGACGTGAACACCCTTTCTCTAAATGGAGGAACCATACAAGATGCTGCTGGGAACAATGCCAACCTAACGCTCAACTCCGTAGGAGCAACCACGGGAGTACTGGTGGATGCGGTTCCCGCAAACATCAGCGTGGACGACCCGTCACTTATTGAGGGCAATAGTGGTACAGGATTGCTTGATTTTACGATCAGTTTAGATCGTGCAGCGTCTTCAACGACAACCGTGGACTACACCACCAGCGATGGAACTGCAACAGCAGGTACGGATTACGTTGCCGCTAGTGGTACGCTCACATTCAGTACGGGCGAGAGCAGCAAGCAGGTGTCCATTACCATTAATGGAGATACAGACATAGAGGCAGATGAAACCATTACGTTTACCTTAAGCAATGTAACGGGACCAGCATCCATTTCAGACGCGACCGGTATGGCTACTATTGAAAATGATGACTTTGTGAGTGGTCTCCAGATAGATGCCGCAGATACCAACTATACAATTGATTTTGACAACACGGTTTCGGGAATCAATAACGGCACTTATAATGGATCTGGTCTGGACGGTATACCTACAGCGGGACAGTTGAATTCAAAGGGATTTCAGGTTACTGGGCTCTCTGATGGAAACACGACAGAGGGAGGCACCTTTACCACCGGTGACTATGCCCGCGGTTCCTCTACGGGAGGAGAAGGAGGAGGAGGCCTCTACGCCTTTGACGTTTCCAATGGTGGTGCGATAGATGTTGCGCTGGGCGTACAGCCCGGGGGTAGCGACTTCACGCCAGGCTCCATCATACTGCGCATGCAGAACAATACGGGAGCTGCCGTTACCACTCTTGACGTGGCCTATGAGATACACGTAAACAATGACCAGCCACGGTCACAGTCGGTTAACTTTGAGCATGGTGCGATGGCGGGATCTACTACAGGGGTTTCCGCACTGGATTACCTAACAGAGGAAGCGGTGTTCACACCATTATCAGGAACATGGAAGGCCAACTATTTCCAGACACAGATCACGGGACTCAATATCCCAGACGGAGTGGTCTACTTCCTCAAATGGAGCAGTAACGACGGCTCGGGAGGCGGTAGCCGCGACGAGTTTGCGATAGATGACATACAGGTCATTGCAAACCGCAACACCTCAAGCCCGGTTGCGGGAAGCAGTTATCAGGACATGAAGGTTAACGCAGCTTTGTCACTTACACAAGCAACTGACCTTGAAGGAAGACTCGATATCTCGGGAGGATTATTAGAGACTAACGACAACCTGACCTTTAAGAGCATCAACTACTCTGGAACGATAAGGACGGCTATCCTCGAGGAGGTACAGAACGGAGGAACGATTACTTCAGACGTTACCGTGGAGCAGTTCTACCCAGCAAATAGGGCATTTAGATTTGTGACCAGTCCAGTAAACATGACGGGAACGATCTTTGAAAACTGGCAGGAGGGCGGTAGCAACATGACAGGATTTGGAACCCACATCACGGGAGGTAATGCCGCCGATGGCTTTGACCAATCTCCTTCAAACAACCCATCGCTTTTTGCGTACGATGCGAGTGGTATTACAGGAACGGTAGGATGGATTGCCGCAAATACTACGTTGTTTCCATTGAATGTTGCCGCCGGTTACCGCCTCATGATACGAGGCGACCGTACGGTGTCACTCACGACACCTGGAGCCGCGGCGACACAGACTATCCTGAGGGCAACGGGATCTCTTACCACCGGCGACCTGACCATCGATGGCGTGCCGTTCAATGGTCAGACACCCTTCGGTGCGGATGGATCCTTCTACCTCATGCCCAATCCCTACCAGGCACCCGTGGATCTGAGCCAGACTCTCGATGCCACAAATAGTGAGGATATCAGGACGGATAACTACTATGCGTGGCAGCCAGTAACGGAAAACTACGTGACCTATGACTTTGCAGCGGGCGGTACGCAGAACGGCGTTACCCAGTTCATACAGCCGGGACAGGCCTACTTTGTACAGACCAGCGAGGCTAGCGGTACGACGGCAGGATATGCACCCAGGGTGGACTATCGTGAGGATCAAAAGGGGAGTTCCACTACTGCTACCGCAACCTACAGCCAGCCCGAGGGCAGCTATGCGATTAGGATGTATGACTCAACTCTTGCTGGAGGAGCAATTGCAAATGATCTCGTGAGAGGTTTTATTAATACTGGATATAACAATGGAATCGATAATCTGGATGCGGTCAAAATCTATGGGTTGAGAGAGCAGCTATCCTTACTTTCTGGCAGTAATGAGTTAAGTATAGAACGAAGGGATCATTTTACGGATCAGGAAATGCTTCCATTGAGGATCTACCAGATGGAATCTGGCACCTACACCTTTGAGCTGGAGTTTAATGATATGGTTGATACAGCCGTGGAGCTGGTGGATAACTATCTTGGAACAGCTATTGCCGTCCCACAAAATCAGACCACGAGTCACATCTTTAACGTGGACATGGTAGATCCGGAAAGTTTTGCGAGCGACCGTTTCTTCTTGAGGTTTACCACGGGTACATTATCTTCTGGTGATACCGCTTTCGCGAAAGCGGTCACCCTATACCCAAATCCCGTTAGGTCAGAAAACCTGAACATCTCTGGGCTTGACCAAGGCAACGTGGTAATCTATGTGACCAACCTAATGGGACAGCATATATTTACGGAGAAAGCCATCTCTACAAACGGTACCGTGAAAACACAGGGATTCAGGGAACTACAACCTAGTATATACCTCTTGACTGTGAGCCAGCAGGGAAAAAGTACCACCAGGCGTGTAGTGGTCGAGTAGACCACTATGTGTTGCATATATTCATAAAAGAAGCCGTTTCACATTGAAACGGCTTTCTTATTGTACTGTACTAGATTGCTTTAACCTCTGGGTACCTTTATGTATTCAAAAGATGTTATAGGAGTTTAGTATAAATTTTAAGCGGAAAACATATCCCTGCTATTGAGATAAGAAGGATATCTTATGACAAATGTACAATCAATATGCGTAGATCGTTGCGTAAAGGAGCGATGTAAGAAGTAGGTCATTTTCTCGGTTTATTGGTCAATATATAGCCGAAGAGATAGCCAAGGAAACGCCGGCGTCCACGTAATCTTTCACCTTAATAATGATTAGGCTGTATTACAACGTCGATGGTAAACACAACGTAGGGAATAGCAAGCCATCATATCACGGACAGCCCAATAGCATTCACTCTATTTTGGTCGAGGGAGGCAAAATATAGCCTATAATATATGAATCAAATAGAGAATTTACTAGGTTCAAAAGTCCTGTCTACCTTTCTGGCTCGCAGGTCGTAGACACTAGTGACAAGAATTGGGTTTATGCGTGTTTTTACAGAATGAGCACAGCTTTTATCCAATTTACACGCAAGTAACCATAACGCATATCATCAAACATATTACAGGATTGGCCGTAAAATTGTTTCAGATTGCATACCCAAAATTTGGATTGAGACGCAATACGCTATAATTCATACAGGAAGTTAGTCTAGGGTAGTTGCATCCAATTGTGTAGATTAAATTAAAAACAGTCATAAAAGTGATGCTAACATCATTTATTAAAATTCTCATATGAAAACCGATAAACGTGAAAAATCAAGATCACGATAGCCTTAATGACGTACTGAATTTTGAATAAAAGATTTTCAGTTTGACTGAAAGCATAACAAAAACCCGATCAGGAAACTGATCGGGTTTGGAATCTATGCTTGACCCGTAGGGCCAAAATTTAAAGGAATGGGTGGTTTATCATAATCCTTTATATCTCCGTGAGCTTTCTCAAACTTGCGCACGTTGTCGGCTAGTGCTTTAGCCAGACGCTTAGCGTGCTGTGGTGTCAGTATAATTCTTGACTTCACCTTTGATTTGGGATTACCCGGCATGATATTAACAAAATCGACCACAAATTCTGAAACAGAATGATTGATGATTGCTAGATTACTATACTGCCCCTCGGCAATAGCCTCATCTACCTGGATGTTGATCTTGTTTTTGTCTTTATGATTACCCTCTGCCATTACTAGTTGTAATTTACTTGTGGTTCTTCTTCCATCTGTGCCTTGCGTTCCATTTCCTCTTTTGAACCCACTAGGATGTCATCATAGTTACGCATACCGGTTCCTGCTGGTATTCTATGTCCTACAATTACATTTTCCTTGAGTCCTTCCAGCGTATCAACCTTACCACTTACAGCAGCCTCGTTAAGAACCTTGGTAGTTTCTTGGAACGACGCAGCACTTATAAATGATTTGGTTTGAAGCGAGGCTCTTGTAATTCCTTGCAACATAGGCTCTGCAGTTGCAGGCATCACGTCTCTAGCTTCAACTAGGTTTTTATCTTCCCTACGTAAAATGGAGTTTTCATCCCTCAAGTCTCTTGGAGATATAATTTGACCTTCTTTGAGCGTACTGGAGTCCCCAGCATTCTCAACCACCTTCATACCGTACAGACGATCATTTTCAATAATAAAGTCTTCTTTGTGAACCAACTGGTTCTCAAGGAAAATACCATCACCTGGATCAACAATTTTAACTTTGCGCATCATTTGACGTACCACTACTTCAAAGTGCTTATCATTGATTTTTACACCCTGTAAACGGTAAACTTCTTGAACCTCGTTCACTAGATACTGCTGTACAGCGCTAGGTCCTTTAATCGCAAGAATATCCTTGGGGGTAATGGATCCATCTGATAGTGGCATACCTGCTCTCACGTAATCATTTTCTTGAACAAGAATTTGATTAGATAACTTTACTAGGTATTTCTTGACTTCCTCAGTTTTTGAAGTGACAATTATCTCTCGATTACCACGCTTGATCTTACCAAAGGACACTACACCGTCAATCTCACTAACTACTGCAGGATTAGATGGGTTGCGAGCCTCAAACAATTCTGTAACTCGTGGCAAACCTCCCGTAATATCCCCTGCCTTGGCAGATTTACGAGGAATCTTAACCAGAATCTTACCTACCTTGATCTTGTCCTCATCGTTCACCATAAGGTGAGCGCCTACAGGCAAGTTATAGGAGATTAAGTTCTCACCATTCAAATCGGTAACGTGTAGCGTAGGAATTAGTTTCTTATCTCTTGAATCAGAAATAACCTTTTCTTCATAACCAGTCTGCTCATCAGTCTCTACCTGGAAGGTAGTTCCTTGAATAATGTTTTCAAACTTGATTTGACCAGCAAATTCTGAAATAATCACTCCATTAAATGGATCCCATTGAGCAATCAGATCTCCTTTTTTGATCTTGGCACCTGGTTTTGCATATAACTCAGATCCATAAGGGATATTATTAGAATTGAGTAACAATCCAGTTTTTGCGTGAAGTAGTTTGGACTCTGCTGTACGAGATATTACGACCTCTACAGCATCACCTTTACTGTCTTCTCCAGTAACCGTTTTTAAGTCATCTATTTCAAGAATACCATCATTTTTTGCAACGATGCTATTTTCTTCAGATACGTTACCTGCAACACCACCCACGTGGAATGTTCTCAAGGTAAGTTGTGTACCAGGTTCACCGATGGATTGCGCTGCAATTACGCCGACAGCCTCTCCTCTCATCACGAGACGATTAGTAGCAAGGTTGCGACCATAACATTTGGTACAAACACCTTTCATGGCCTCGCAGGTAAGCGCAGAGCGTACTTCCACAGACTCTAGGCTAGAGGCGTCAATAGCATCTGCGATTTTATCTGTAATCATATCACCAGCAGCTACCAGCACATTTTGGGTGGCAGGATCTACTACATCATGAAGAGCAGTTCTACCCACGACACGAGATCCCAGGCGTTCCATTACCTCTTCATTCTTCTTCAATGCAGACACATCGATACCTCTCAACGTCTCGCAATCCTCTGTGTTGACAATTACGTCTTGAGCAACATCATGTAAACGACGGGTTAGGTAACCTGCATCAGCCGTTTTTAGAGCGGTATCTGCAAGACCCTTACGAGCCCCGTGAGTTGAGATGAAATATTCTAGAATGGAGAGTCCTTCCTTAAAATTAGAAAGAATGGGATTTTCAATAATCTCACCTCCACCAGAGTTGGATTTCTTAGGCTTAGCCATCAATCCACGCATCCCAGTAAGTTGCCTGATTTGCTCCTTAGATCCACGAGCACCTGAATCTAGCATCATAAACACAGAGTTAAATCCTTGCTGATCCTCTCTTATGTTTTTCATGGACAACTCAGTAAGTTGTGCATTTGTTGCCGTCCATACGTCGATTACCTGGTTGTAACGCTCGTTTTGAGTGATAAGTCCCATTCCATAGTTACCTCTAATGGCATCTACCTTGCTGTTTGCAGCATCGATCATGGATTGCTTCTCATCAGGAATCATGATATCCCCTAACGAGAAGGAAAGCCCGCCTCTAAAGGCAAAACCATATCCCAGATCTTTGATCTCATCTAGGAAAGCAGCTGTTGCAGGAACATCGGTCACTTTTAATATGTGGCCTATAATATCTCTTAGTGCTTTTTTAGTAAGCACTTCATTGACGTAACCTGCCTCATTAGGAACCTTTTCATTAAAGATTACTCGACCAGCGGTAGTTTCAATGATTTCTGCTTTATAGCTTCCATCCTCTTGTAGCAAGTTAATTCTACATTTTACCGGAGCGTTGATGTCAACTTTCTTTTCATTAAAAGCGATGATTAATTCCTCTGGCCCGTAGAAAGTCAGGTCTTCACCCTTTACAGTATGTTGCGCATCAGTTCTACGCAATTTAGTCATGTAGTACAGACCTAATACCATATCCTGAGAAGGTACCGCGATCGGGCTACCATTGGCAGGATTTAAAATATTGTGAGACGCGAGCATTAACAATTGCGCCTCTAGAATAGCCTCTGGTCCCAGGGGTAGGTGAACTGCCATCTGGTCTCCATCAAAATCTGCATTAAATGCCGTACAAACTAGTGGGTGCAACTGGATTGCCTTACCCTCAATAAGTTTGGGCTGGAATGCTTGAATTCCTAGACGGTGTAGTGTAGGCGCACGGTTCAAAAGAACAGGGTGACCCTTCAATACATTTTCGAGAATATCCCAAACAACAGGTTCTTTCTTGTCGATTATGCGCTTGGCAGATTTAACCGTTTTTACGATACCGCGCTCTATAAGCTTACGGATTACAAAAGGCTTGTAAAGTTCGGCAGCCATATCTTTAGGCAATCCACACTCATAAAGTCTTAATTCTGGTCCGACAACGATTACTGAACGAGCAGAATAGTCAACTCGCTTACCCAGCAAGTTTTGACGGAAACGACCCTGCTTACCTTTAAGAGAGTCAGAAAGTGACTTCAACGGTCGGTTAGAATCAGTTTTTACGGCGCTAGACTTTCTCGTGTTATCGAGCAAAGAGTCTACTGACTCTTGAAGCATACGCTTCTCATTACGCAAGATCACCTCTGGAGCCTTGATTTCCATCAATCGCTTCAAACGGTTGTTACGTATAATCACTCTACGATATAGGTCATTCAGGTCTGACGTAGCAAAACGACCACCATCAAGTGGTACAAGAGGTCTCAATTCTGGTGGGATCACAGGTATGACCTTCATGATCATCCACTCAGGATTGTTCTCACGGTTCTCGTTTGAATCCTTGAGTGCCTGTACTACTTGCAGACGTTTCAGAGCCTCAGTTTTTCTCTGTTTAGAAGTCTCGTTATTTGCCTTGTGACGCAGGTCATAGGACAAGGTTTCAAGATCGATCCTATTCAGTAGAGCAATCAGACACTCTGCACCCATCTTTGCGATAAACTTATTGGGATCAGAATCGTCTAGGTAAAGATTTTCCTGTGGCAGGGAATCTAGAATATCTAGGTATTCCTCTTCAGTAAGGAAGTCCATTTTATTTACTTCCTCGCCCTCGGCATTTTTTGCAATACCTGGCTGGATCACTACATATCGCTCGTAGTAGATGATCATATCCAGCTTCTTTGAAGGGAGACCTAGCAGGTATCCTATCTTATTGGGTAAGCTACGGAAATACCAGATATGGGCGACAGGCACTACAAGGTTGATGTGACCTATACGATCACGTCTTACCTTCTTTTCTGTCACCTCTACACCACAACGGTCACAAACGATACCTTTATAGCGAATGCGTTTATATTTTCCACAAGCACACTCATAATCCTTCACGGGACCGAAGATGCGCTCACAAAATAGCCCATCTCTCTCTGGCTTATGGGTACGATAGTTAATCGTCTCCGGCTTAAGCACTTCCCCGCGGGATTCTGCAAGGATTGATTCAGGAGAGGCAAGACCTATGGAGATCTTGTTGAACTGTTTTTGAACTTCTTTTTCGTTATATCTAGCCATTTGTATGGTACTATTTAAGTTAAAGTAGCAGGATGGATTGTTTTGGTTACGCTTTCGCGAAAGCGGAATTCTTCAACTCCCCACCCTACGATAAAATTTACTCCTCCAGTCTAAGATCTAGACCCAATCCTTTCAGTTCATGCATCAATACATTGAATGATTCCGGAAGTCCTGGTTCTGGCATGGGTTCACCCTTTACGATTGCCTCGTAGGTTTTTGCCCTACCGATTACGTCGTCAGATTTCACGGTCAAGATCTCACGCAAGGTACTGGAAGCTCCATAAGCCTCTAGTGCCCATACCTCCATCTCACCAAAACGCTGACCACCGAACTGGGCTTTACCACCTAATGGTTGTTGAGTAATTAGAGAGTATGGTCCTATGGAACGTGCGTGCATTTTATCATCAACCATGTGGCCCAATTTCAACATGTAGATAATACCTACCGTTGCTGCCTGGTCAAAACGCTCTCCCGTACCTCCATCATAGAGATATGTGTGTCCAAAACGTGGAATACCCGCCTCATCTGTATAACCATTGATCTGGTCCAGAGTTGCACCGTCAAAAATGGGAGTCGCAAAGTTCTTACCCAGCTTCTCACCTGCCCATCCTAGAACAGTTTCATAGATCTGACCTATGTTCATACGAGATGGCACCCCTAGTGGGTTCAACACGATGTCTACAGGAGTTCCATCCTCTAGGAACGGCATATCCTCCTGACGTACGATACGTGCTACGATACCTTTGTTACCGTGACGTCCTGCCATCTTATCACCTACTTTGAGCTTACGCTTTTTGGCAATGTATACTTTGGCAAGTTTGATGATTCCAGCTGGCAATTCATCACCTACTGAAATGGTAAATTTCTCACGACGCAAAGAACCTTGTAAATCGTTTTCCTTGATCTTGTAGTTATGGATCAAGTCTGCAACCATTTCATTGATCTCCTTACTTGTCGTCCAAGTTCCCGAAACCAAGTGAGTATAGTCATCTACAGAGTTCAACATCTTAAGGGTGTATTTCTTCCCCTTAGGAAGCACCTCTTCTCCTAGATCATTAAAAACACCTTGTGAAGTTTTACCACCGACAATCTCAAACAACTTCTGGATCAATCGATCCTGTAGGCTGTCAAACTTTGCGTAGTAAGAGGATTCCAGTTTTGCGATATCTTCTTTGTCCTGAGCTCTCTTGCGTTTATCCTTTACAGCACGGGAGAACAGTTTCTTGTCGATTACTACACCTCTCAATGAAGGGCTCGCTTTGAGCGAAGCATCTTTTACATCTCCTGCCTTGTCACCAAATATGGCTCTAAGCAGCTTCTCTTCTGGTGTGGGATCACTTTCACCCTTGGGTGTGATCTTACCGATTAGGATATCTCCAGGGGCAACCTCTGCACCAATACGGATCATACCATGCTCATCCAAATTTGCAGTAGCCTCTTCACTTACGTTGGGTATATCTGGAGTAAGTTCCTCGTTACCTAGTTTAGTATCCCTTACTTCTAGAGAATACTCATCTACGTGTATGGAAGTAAATATGTCCTCACGTACCACCTTCTCAGATATAACGATGGCATCTTCAAAGTTGTAACCTTTCCATGGCATGAATGCCACTTTCATATTACGTCCTAGAGCAAGCTCTCCAGCCTCAGTCGCATAGCCCTGACATAATACCTGACCCGCATCGACTCGATCACCTTTCTTGACGATAGGTTTTAAGGTGATACTTGTTCCTTGATTGGTCTTACGGAACTTGATAAGGTTGTATGAGGTTTCTTCTGGTTCAAAGCTTACCGCTTGTTCCCGCTCAGACCTATCATACTTTATCACGATACGTTGCGCGTCTACATAGGATACAATACCGTCTTTTTCTGCATTAATCAACACACGAGAGTCGCTCGCCACCTGTCTTTCAAGACCTGTACCTACAATAGGTGCATCTACTCTCAAAAGCGGCACGGCCTGACGCATCATGTTAGATCCCATCAACGCTCTGTTTGCATCATCGTGTTCCAGGAATGGAATTAAGGATGCAGAAATTGAAGCGATCTGGTTAGGTGCTACATCTGCGTATTTCACCTCGCTAGGATCTACAACAGGAAAGTCACCTTCCATCCTTGCGATGACATTGTCTTGGTCAATCTTACCGTCTTTGAGCGGTAAGTTTGCCTGTGCTATGTGCATTCCTTCCTCCTCTTCAGCGCTTAGGTATCTAGGCTCTGTTTCTAGATCTACAACACCGTCCTTTACTTCACGGTATGGAGTCTCGATAAAGCCCATGGCGTTCACTTTGGCATATACTGCTAGTGACGATATAAGACCAATGTTAGGGCCTTCAGGAGTTTCTATAGGACATAATCTACCGTAGTGAGTATAGTGAACATCACGTACTTCAAATCCTGCTCTTTCTCTAGAAAGACCTCCTGGACCTAGTGCAGACAGTCTACGCTTGTGAGTAATCTCGGCAAGCGGATTAGTCTGATCCATAAATTGGGATAATTGATTAGTCCCAAAAAATGAATTAATAACCGAACTTAGAGTTTTTGCATTAATTAGGTCAATAGGTGTGAACACCTCATTATCCCTAACATTCATACGCTCACGGATGGTACGAGCCATACGCGCAAGTCCTACACCAAATTGTTGTGACAACTGCTCACCTACCGTTCTTACACGACGATTTGATAAGTGATCGATATCATCAATTTCTGCTTTTGAGTTAATAAGCATTATCAAATGCTTAATAATGGTAATGATATCTTCTTTAGTAAGTACTTGCTTACTAATGTCAATATCAAGACCCAGCTTTTTATTCATGCGGTAACGACCTACATCACCTAGGTTGTAACGCTGGTCAGAAAAGAATAATTTATCAATAATTCCGCGAGCGGTGTCCTCATCTGGCGGCTCAGCATTACGTAATTGTCTATATATATGTTCTACCGCCTCTTTTTCAGAGTTAGTAGGATCTTTTTGTAACGTATTATGGATGATCGCATAATCTGCAGACTGATTATCTTCTTTGTGAAGAAGGACCGTTTTTGCTTGCGATTCTAGAATCTCATCAATGTGGTTCTTTTCCAAGATGGTATCTCTATCCAGAACGATTTCATTACGTTCTATGGAAACTACCTCTCCAGTATCCTCATCAACAAAATCCTCATGCCAAGTTCTTAAAACCCGAGCGGCCAGTTTGCGCCCCAAGTATTTTTTCAAACCAGTTTTGCTAGCTTTAACCTCTTCTGCAAGGTCAAATATCCCCAGAATATCCTTGTCACGCTCAAAGCCTATAGCCCTAAACAAAGTGGTGACAGGCAACTTTTTCTTTCTGTCAATGTAGGCGTACATCACACTATTGATGTCTGTAGCAAACTCAATCCAGGAACCTTTAAATGGAATTACTCTTGCTGAGTATAGTTTTGTACCGTTTGCGTGAAAACTTTGGCCAAAAAATACACCAGGGGATCTATGTAGTTGTGATACAACCACACGTTCTGCACCGTTGATTACAAAAGTACCAGACGGCGTCATATAGGGTATTGTACCTAGATAAACGTCCTGAACAATAGTTTCAAAATCCTCGTGTTCTGGATCAGTACAATATAATTTCAATCTTGATTTGAGGGGTACGCTATACGTAAGCCCTCTCTCGATACATTCTTGAATAGAATAACGAGGTGGATCTACAAAGTAGTCCAAAAACTCCAGTACGAAGTTGTTACGCGTGTCTGTTATGGGGAAGTTCTCCATAAACGTATTGTAGAGTCCTTCTACCTCACGTTTGTCAGACTTGGTTTCTAGCTGGAAAAAATCCTGAAAGGATTTAATCTGAATATCCAAGAGATCTGGATATTCTGGTCTAGAAGTTACCGTCGAAAAATTAATTCTTTCTTTTTGTGTCGCTAGCATTAATGCACGGTATTAAATTAAAATAGGCGCTGTGAATGACGTCTCATCCTTATACGCAAAATGGTCTAGACCTGTGAGTGCGTTCTCACAGGCCTAAACCGATAATGTTTTGAGAAGAAATTACTACTTCAACTCAACCTCAGCACCAGCTTCTTCAAGCTGCGCTTTCAAGGCTTCTGCTTCATCTTTTGATACACCTTCCTTGATAGGAGATGGCGCGTCATCTACAAGACCTTTAGCATCTTTCAATCCAGCACCTGTAAGTTCTTTTACAAGCTTCACAACTGCAAGTTTAGAACCACCAGCTGCTTTTAGGATTACATCAAATTCTGTTTGCTCTTCAGCAGCTTCACCACCACCGGCGGCTGGTCCAGCCATCGCAACTGCTGCTGCAGCAGGCTCAATACCATACTCATCCTTTAGGATGTCTGCTAATTCATTTACTTCTTTTACAGTCAGGTTTACTAACTGCTCTGCGAAATCTTTCAAATCTGCCATTTTACTATCGTTTTAAAATTTATAAATAATTGAGTGCGTACTAATTAGTGTCCTACTTTTCAGATAGGGTTTTAAGAATTCCTGCAATCTTGCCGCCACCTGATTTAAGGGCAGAAACAACATTTTTAGCAGGGCTTTGAAGAAGACCGATAATCTCGCCGATCATTTCTTCCTTAGACTTGATATTACTTAATGTATTGATCATGTCATCCCCTACATAAATGGCCTCTTCTACATAGGCCCCTTTAAGTACGGGTTTATCTGACTTCTTTCTGAAATTCTCAATAACCTTAGCAGGAGCGTTTGCCACTTCTGCCAGCATCATAGAGGTATTTCCTTTAAGCAACTCTGGCAACTCACCAAAGTCTTTGTCAGATGCTTCCATGGCTTTGGAAAGAAGCGTATTCTTAACCACGGACATTGTTACATTTGCCTTGAAACAGGCTCTTCTTAGATTTGAGGTCTGGGCTGCATTTAACCCAGAGATGTCTGCTAGATAAATAGTTGAATTTTCACCTAACGTAGCAGTCAAATCCTGTATCACATTTGCTTTTTGTTCTCTTGTCATGATCTAGGGTTTAATCGTCTGCAAAACGTTTAGTATCTATTGCTACACTAGGACTCATCGTACTAGACATATAAATGCTCTTGATGTAAACACCTTTTGCAGCAGTAGGCTTCAGTTTAACTAACGTGTTAATTAATTCACGGGCGTTACCAGCGATTTTATCTGCGGTAAAGGAAACTTTTCCTATCGCAGCATGTACGATACCAGTCTTGTCTACCTTAAAGTCAATTTTACCCGCTTTAACGTCAGATACTGCTTTTGCGATATCCATGGTTACCGTACCGGTTTTAGGGTTAGGCATCAAGCCTCGAGGACCTAGAATACGACCCAAAGGACCTAGTTTACCCATCACGCTAGGCATGGTAACAATAACATCCACATCAGTCCATCCTTGCTTGATTTTATTTAGGTACTCATCGAGACCTACGTAATCAGCTCCAGCTTCAGTCGCCTCAGCTTCCTTATCAGGGGTTACAAGAGCAAGGACCTTAACGTCCTTACCAGTTCCATGAGGTAGAGTAACCACACCGCGTACCATCTGGTTTGCCTTGCGTGGGTCTACGTTTAAGCGTACTGCGAGATCAACTGATGCATCAAACTTTGCAGTTGTTACATCTTTAACTAATTGAGACGCATCTGCAACAGAATACATTTGCGACTGGTCAACCTTTGATAACGCTTCTTTTTTGTTCTTTGTCAATTTTGCCATTGCTTAAGATTTAGAAGGAGCCTCGCCACCTTTTACGTTAACACCCATGGAGCGAGCTGTACCAGCAACCATCATCATTGCACTTTCAATTGTGAAAGCATTAAGGTCGGGCATCTTATCCTCTGCTATTACCTTAATCTGATCCCAAGAGATCGTTCCAACTTTCTTACGATTGGGTTCACCACTACCACCTTTAAGCTTTGTAGCCTCAAGGATTTGTACGGCAGCTGGTGGAGTCTTGATCACAAAGTCAAAGGACTTATCCTTATATACAGTGATAGCGACGGGCAATACCTTTCCTTGCTTATCCTGGGTTCTAGCATTAAACTGCTTACAAAACTCCATGATATTTACACCTGCGGCACCCAGAGCGGGACCTACTGGTGGAGAAGGATTAGCTGCGCCACCTCTAACCTGTAACTTTACAATCTTAGATACTTCTTTAGCCATTATTGATTGTTTCTAATTATTAACTAGCTGTAAAGTGGAAGCCTTACCAACTAACTATAAATTGTAACATTTATACTTTTTCTACTTGCATGTAACTTAGTTCTAGTGGAGTTTTACGTCCAAAGATCTTGACCATTACTTCAAGTTTTCTTTTGTCTTCATTTACATTCTCAATGGTACCATTAAAACCATTGAACGGTCCATCAACCACTTTGATAGTTTCTCCAGATTTAAACGGTATCGCCACAGATTCTCTTTGTTCTGCCAGCTCGTCTACCTTACCTAACATACGGTTTACCTCTGCTCTTCTTAACGGTACGGGATCTCCTCCTTTTGTCTCACCCAGAAAACCGATTACACCATTAACCGATTTGATAACGTGCGGCACTTCACCTTCTAGTCTTGCTTGCACCATTATATATCCAGGAAAATAGATACGCTCCTTATTGTACTTCTTACCGTCCCTGATCTGGACTACTTTCTCAGTAGGAACAAGAATCTGTTTTAGATAATCCTGTAGATTATGGTGGGCGATTTCTGACTCAATATAGTCCTTGATCTTGTTCTCCTGTCCACTAACAGACCGGACTACGTACCACTTCATACTATCCTGCTCCTCACTCATTCCTAACTATTTTTGATCCATGAGAAGTAATTCTCGATAGCGTTACTAAACACAAAATCAATTCCTGCAATTATTAAAGCAAATACAATTGAAAAAACAGCGACTGTAACCATCATCTTTTGTGATTCAGGCCAGGTAGGCCAGGTAACGTGATTAGTTAACTCGCTATAGGATTCCTTTACGTAAGATACTAGTCCCATATTATTCTGTTGTTTGACCGTAATTGAATGGCCTTGTTAATGGACCTGGGTCCATAATTTGCACGGGTTGAGAGACTCGAACTCACGACACCTGGTTTTGGAGACCAGTGCTCTACCAACTGAGCTAAACCCGTATGCGATTTACAATTAGGCTAATTATTCCGCTTTCGCGAAAGCGTAATCACAAATCACATTATACAAGTAAAGTACCCTACCTAAAATTGCTTAAGTAGGATACTTTTGTTACTTGAGACTTAATTAGTCTATTATCTCAGTTACCTGACCTGCACCTACAGTTCTACCACCCTCACGGATTGCAAAACGTAGACCTACGTTCATAGCGATAGGCTGGATCAAGTCAACGTGAATAGTCAAGTTATCTCCCGGCATTACCATTTCAACACCTTCAGGAAGCTTTATGTTTCCTGTTACATCAGTTGTACGTACGTAGAACTGTGGGCGGTAGTTGTTGTGGAATGGAGTGTGACGTCCACCTTCTTCTTTCTTAAGGATATAAACCTCTGCCTTAAATTCTTTGTGAGGTGTTACAGATCCTGGCTTAGTGATTACCATACCACGTGAGATCTGAGTCTTCTCAATACCTCTCAATAGGATACCTGCATTATCACCAGCTTCTCCACGGTCTAGAATCTGACGGAACATCTCGATTCCAGTTATGGTAGAAGTCAATTTCTCTGCACCCATACCTATGATCTCAACAGGATCACCAGTATTTGCTACACCAGTCTCAATACGACCAGTTGCAACGGTACCACGACCAGTAATAGAGAATACATCCTCGATAGGCATCAAGAAAGGCTTATCCATATCACGTACAGGCTCCTCAATCCAGTCATCAACAGACTGCATCAATTCAAGAACTGTGTCAACCCATTTTTGCTCACCGTTAAGTGCACCAAGGGCAGAACCAGAAATTACCGGCCCATTGTCTCCATCGTACTCGTAGAAGTTAAGAAGATCTCTTACTTCCATGTCTACTAGCTCAAGAAGCTCTTCATCATCTACCATGTCTACCTTGTTAAGGAAAACAACGATGCGAGGAATACCTACCTGGCGACCTAGCAAGATGTGCTCGCGAGTCTGTGGCATAGGACCATCAGTAGCAGCAACTACAAGAATAGCACCGTCCATTTGGGCAGCACCGGTTACCATGTTCTTCACATAATCTGCGTGACCAGGACAGTCTACGTGAGCGTAGTGTCTGTTTGCAGTTTGATACTCAACGTGTGAAGAGTTAATAGTAATTCCACGCTCTTTTTCTTCTGGAGCGTTGTCAATTTGATCGAAACTTGTTGCTGAAGAGAAACCAGCATCTGCAAGAACCTTTGTAATTGCAGCTGTAAGGGTTGTCTTACCGTGGTCAACGTGACCAATTGTACCTACGTTAAGGTGAGGTTTCGAACGATCGTACGTTTCTTTAGCCATAACTTTAAATCTTAGTTTATTATTAATGTTTCAAATTCAAACTGACATGGTTGCTAAAGCCAAGATCAGCTTATACTAGTAATGGCCTCAAAATGAGACCTTTTCTTCAAAATTGAGCCAATGACGAGATTTGAACTCGTGACCTCTTCCTTACCAAGGAAACGCTCTACCCCTGAGCTACACCGGCAGCGCCCTTATCAGGACCTTTCATCACTTGTCAATTCCGTACTGGAATCTATATGGCAAACAGCAAATAAATGCGATTCACCTAGAGCGAGAGACCGGGTTCGAACCGGCGACATTCAGCTTGGAAGGCTGACGCTCTACCAACTGAGCTACTCTCGCATTTTATCAACCCGCAGGTCAATATGGTATTCATTATTTCAAAAAACCAGTCCAGAGACTGCTTAGTGGGGAGAGCAGGATTCGAACCTGCGAAGGTTTCCCAACGGAGTTACAGTCCGTCCTCGTTGGCCGCTTGAGTATCTCCCCAAGACATCGGTGCAAAAACACCTACATCAATACTTTGAGCCGATGGAGGGACTCGAACCCACGACCTGCTGATTACAAATCAGCTGCTCTAGCCAGCTGAGCTACATCGGCTTACTCCCTTTCTATACTTTTAAGGCATAAAAAAGACCGTTATTTCTAACGGTCTGCAAATGTAAGACTATTTTCTTATCGCAAAAATTATTTCGAAAAAAAATTAATGCGTCATCTGTTTCTCCTTACGCTTCTTGAGCTGACGCTCAAGTGATGCTGCGCATTCATCCACGCATTGCTCAAAAGATTTACAGGTTTTCTTAACCATCATGTCATCCCCGGGAACAAACAAACGTATTTCTGTGATCTTGTTTTCCGGTAGTGATGTTTTTTGCACTTTCAAATAAACATCGGCATTGATGATTTTGCTATAGAATTGTTCTAGCTTGTTTAAACGTTCCTGGATAAAGTTGACCAGACTAGCGTCTGCATCAAAGTTTGTGGCTTGAATATTTACCTTCATAGGCTGGAGTTTAAATTATTTACTTGATCGAGGGTGCGCTTTTTTATGCGCGTCTTTTAATGCCGTCATGCTCATATGTGTGTACACTTGAGTGGATGCTAGACTAGAGTGGCCCAAAAGCTCTTTAACGGTATTTAAGTCTGCCCCCTCGTCTAACATATGCGTGGCAAATGTGTGTCTAATTATATGTGGACTTATCTTCACTTTACTGGACACTCGACTAAAATAGCTTTTTACCACTCTATAAACAAGGCTGGGGTATAACTTTTTACCTCTTTGAGTGAGAAGCAACTCCCCGGACAATGGGTATTGAAGGGCATTTCTTTCTTCTATATATTGAGATACCAAACTTTTCAGACTGCTCATTAAGGGAATGATGCGCTCTTTGGAACGCTTTCCCAGAACCCGTATCGTATTTTCATTGAAATCTACAGCAGAGAGCTTGAGGTTGATGAGTTCATCACGTCTAACCCCAGTTGCATAAAGTAATTCAATAACCAGACGATCACGCAGTCCATTGAAATCTGCCGGAAAGGACTGTGAGTTGAGCAATTGAAGAATTTCTTTCTTTGAGAAAGGCAACTGGATTGCCTTGTCAGTCTTTAAACTGGTATGTAGCGCTAGAGGATCATTTTGCAAAATTCCCAATTGGCGTAAAAAATCAAAATAAAGACTTAGTGAAGATATTTTTCGATTTACGGTGCGAGCTTTCAAACCAGACTCCACGAGCTCGCTCATCCAGGTTCTTACATGATCGTAGTGGAGTTCTCCAATAGCAACTTCCATATCATCTATAAATCCTAAAAACGTTTCAACGTCCCTAGAATATGCAGCTACCGTATGGACGGAATAATTTTTCTCTAATTCAAGGTAGTCACAAAATTGAGGGAGGTGCATAAAAAAACCGCTAGCAGGTAAATATAGAAATTTACTCGCTAGCGGTTTGTTATATAGGTATTGAACCTATAGGTTTTCTTGATCTCGCAGGTGCTGGATGTATTCAGCCTTGATCATTTGAGCACGCTTTGCTACAGATGGCTTAGTAAACTGTTGCCTTCTACGTAGTTCACGCATTTTTCCCGTACGATCAAATTTTCTTTTGAAACGCTTGAGAGCTCTATCAATATTTTCTCCGTCTTTAACTGGTATAATTAACATAGTGTCATCACCTCCTTTCTTTGGGAGCGCAAAAGTAGCTATTTAAATTAAAATTCTACTGCTCCATAAGAATTATTGTAACCTTGGAATAAAAAAGCTCTACAAATCACATTTCAATAACTGTGCAGCAGCTAGGTTTATGATCCGCTTTCGCAAGAGCAATGACCAGACCCTACTTTGCCGCGACCTTATAATCCTTGCCGTCAAGGGTCATTTTTGCAATGATCTCACGCATGATCTCGCTAGTACCACCGCCTATGGGGCCTAATCTGCTATCCCTCAACATTCTCGCTAGTGGGTATTCTTCTATATAACCATAACCACCTAAAAATTGCAGGCAACCGTAAATTACCTCATCTGCGATTTTCGTGGATAGTAATTTTGACATACTGGCTTCCTTAACCGGGTATAAGCCCTTATCCAGTTGTTCTGATATGTTGTAGTTGAAGCACTTTGCCATTTCTACCTCACTCATCATGTCTGACATTTTGTGCCTCAATGACTGAAATTTGTTGAGCGATTGACCAAAGGCAAAGCGATCTTTCATATACGCCACGGTATATTCAATGGCGTATTCTGCGCGGGCATGAGCATTAATCCCCATAATGAGTCTTTCTAGTGCAAAATGCTGCATGATGTAGGGAAAACCCTTGCCTTCCTCACCCATGAGATTTGCTACTGGAATCCGTACATTATCAAAACCAATTTCACCGGTATCGCTCGCTCTCCAGCCCAGTTTATTGAGTTTCGTAGCGCTTATACCGGGGGTCTCCCGATCCATTACAAAAATGGAGATTCCCCGACCTTTTGCGTCCGGATCGGTTTTGGCGGCAATTACCAGATAATCAGAGTACACACCATTGGTAATAAAGGTTTTGGAACCATTGATTACATAGTGATCGCCATCCTTAACGGCAGTAGTACGCATTCCTGCTACATCGCTACCACCAAAGGGCTCTGTTATTCCCAGGCATCCTATTTTCTCACCAGAGAGAGTGGGAACTAGGTATTCTTCCTTAATTCTTTCATCTCCCTCCTTCAATAAATGCTGTGCGCCCAGGAATGCCTGTACCCACATGGCTGCGGCAAATCCTCCGCTATTGACGCGTTGCATCTCTTCCAGAAATATAACGGTATAGAAAAAGTCTAGATCCAGGCCACCATATTTCTCAGGGTAATACAAACCAAAGTAGCCCATCTCCCCCATCTTCTGGAAGATATCGCGATCGATCTGTCCCGTTTCCTCCCACCGTTCAATATGTGGAACTGCTTCTTTTTGCAAGAATTCTCTAAAACTCTCGCGGAAGGCATGATGCTCTTCAGTAAAATATTTATCGTACATGTATAACGTTGTAGTAACTCTAATCTAGGGTCAAATATAGCTGAATTAAGGGCAACTTTTCCTGCGGGAATCTAGAGGTAAGCATCACCTTTTCCCAACTCTCAAAACCATCCCGCAACCTGCGTTGCTTAATAAGTCCATCTACTAGATAGTCGTTAAAATAGGGTATAGTCAACAACTGGTCCCTGGTCGCGGTATTGAGCGCCAGTTTTTTGAATCCCGCTGGGGGATTGAGATAAAAGTGCTTTTGAATCTGGATCATTGTAGAATCGCTGATGCCGTAAACTCCAGCTATCTGCTCCATGGCTATAAAGCTGTTGAGTCGGTTACGTTCCTCTACCAATCGTTTTGAGAGAGCGGGACCTATACCATAGACCTTACGTAATTGCGCCGCACTAGCGAGATTGATGTCAGTGCGTACGATCTTGCGATCCTTGAAAGGCACAAAAGAGCGCTTCTTCCTTGGGTTTATCACCCAGTCGGGAAATTTAAAGTAGGGGGAAATACTGTCCAGCCACCGGTCACTAACGCCAGTCACTTCCTTGAAATCTCGCTTTGAATTGATGAATTTCCCGCTTTCGCGAAAGCGGAACAACCGATCAAGCTCCTCCACGCTCAAACCGAGTTTATATCCCCGGTAATCAGTTATGAAATTAGGGTTGAACGCATAGATCGTATCCTTGCGACGTTGCAGGACCTTTTTTATAGAATCAACGTGGGCCTGATATGGAGAAGTGTCTTCTAGAACAATTTTGTCTGAAGGTAAGGTCGCAATGTAGAATCTAACCGCCAGGGCGATAATCAAAATCAACAGTAACGCAACAATCCCTCTTTGCTGTCTCCTATTGTAGGCAAAGAGGGATTGTATGAAATCTTTCAAATGACTTAACTGTTAGCTAGTTTGGGGGATTTCTCCAGATTTTACCTTAGAGAAATAGCTTTTTAGGTCTCGTGCTACGCTTCCCGACATCATGTATAGACCTATTAGGTTAGGAATGGCGAGGGTCAAGAACATCATGTCTGCAAAATCAATAACCGCTCCCAGACCTATGGAAGCTCCCAGCACTACCGTAAGCAAAAAGACGATTTTGAATACGATGGCCACCACTTTTTTCTGACCAAATAAACTTTGAGCAGCCTTTACACCGTAATAGGACCAGGTCAATATGGTAGAAAAAGCAAAAAGGAAGATCGCGATCGTCAATAGATAATTTGCGCCCGGAATGACCTGCGCAAACGCTATCGCGGTAAGGGCAGACCCTTGTGCAGTCGGGTCTGCATAGACACCCGTAAATATGAGTACCAGCGCAGTAAGCGTACAAACCACAACGGTGTCTATAAATGGCTCTAGAAGAGCTACAAACCCCTCGGCAACTGGATGTTTAGTCTTTGCGGCTGAGTGTGCAATGGATGCAGATCCCAGACCGGCCTCGTTAGAAAATGCAGCTCGTTGAAATCCAAGTACCAAAACTCCCAAGAAACCACCGTACATGGCATCTGCCTGGAATGCGCCATCTATAATCAGACTGAATGCCGTACCTATTTCTCCTATGTTTGCTCCTACTACAACAATACACATCAAAATATAAAGCCCTGCCATCGAGGGTACGACTTTATCCGTAACCTTGGCGATTCCCTTAAGTCCACCTACGATAACAATCCCTACCAGCACGGCAATTACGATACCTATGACGGTCTTTGCTGTACCATCGACTCCCAGGACACTAGCAACTTGCGCGGTAGCCTGATTTGCTTGAAACATCGATCCCGCTGCAAATGCAGCCAGCATTATAATTATGGCATAGAGAACGGACAGCCCTTTACCCAGGCCGCCCAGGCCACGCTCAGCAAATCCCTTCTTGAGATATTCCATGGGACCTCCGGCAATAGACCCGTCTGCAGCTACGGTGCGGTATTTGACACCTAGCGTACATTCAATAAATTTTGAGGACATACCCAGTAGTCCAGCTAGTATGATCCAGAAAGTAGCCCCAGGGCCACCAGTAGCAATTGCTACGGCTACACCAGCAATATTCCCGAGACCTACCGTTCCAGAAACTGCAGTTGCAAGCGCCTGGAAATGGGTAACCTCACCATCTGCATCTGGTTCATCGTATTTACCACGTACCAACCTTAATGAATGTTTGATTCCACGTATATTGATAAAGCCAAAGCGAATGGTAAAGAATACGGCACCCAGAATCAACCAGATAACCATAAAAGGCATCTTAATCGTTTTTATCGTTCCATTGGGATTATGCACCAGTTCCCCATCAAGGTCCCTAACCCTATTGTCATATAGCCCTATGGCGTGAAATGGATCAAAAAAGAAATATTTATCCATAAAGCCTACAATAGGTGCAAATGCCGCGCTCATGATTTCTGGAGCACTATCTGCCGGTACCTTTAATGAGTATTCCTGTGAGGCTCCGGCTGCGTCCTCAACACGTATACTGTATGACTTCCCCTCCTTGGCTTTCTTTACGATACTAGTCGTCGTATCGATCTTTTTTTCAGACCAGTAGTAACGATAAGGTTCCACGCCACCCTGGACCTCAAGAATGATGGTCGCGTTTTCAATTTCAGATGACTTATCATCTATTCTATGAGATACGTCTAATTGTGCAAATGATAATGCACTTGTTGCAATGATGGCTAGCGCCGTTAAAAGGTTCCTCATAATTAGGACTTACTGTAAAATAAATGTTAAGACGGCAAGATGCGAAATAATCTGACCAATTAAAAATTTTACCCGCTATAGTTATGCGTGCTGTATTCTATAGACTTTTTGTAATTTCTCGATTTGCTCAGTATTTCCTACAACAATAATTTTTGAGCCCTTGCATAACTTCATATTGGGATCTGGGTTGACCACGTAACTTCCATCTGGTGATTTATAACCTATGATGGTGCAGCCGGTTTCCTGACGCAGGTCTAGATCCACAATGGTGCAATCACGCTCCTCGTCAAACATTTGCTCAAATGACACTTGTTCAAGATTTACACCCTCAGTCCCACCTATGTTTACGTTTTCCCAGAATTCTATCAAATCTGGATTGACGATTAGTGATGCCATGTGCTGCCCACCTATCGTATCAGGAAGCACCACATGATCTGCACCGGCCAGCTTGAGCTTCTTGTAGGTGGTATCCTCGCTGGCTCTAGATATAATCTTAAGGTCCTTATTGAGCTGTCGCGCACTTAGGACAATAAAGAGATTATCTGCATCTTCTGGCAATGCGGTAATTAGAGTAGAAGCCTCTTTGATACGCGCTTCTAAAAGAACACTATCCTCTACCGCATTACCCCGTATAAATGAATTATGGTCAAGGTCACAACTATCTATTACCTCTTGATTTTGTTCAATGATCAAAAAGTCTCTGTTGTAATTAAGGAGTTTTTCTATGGCCTGTTTACCGTTGCGACCATAACCACACACAATAACGTGATCTTTCAGTTTTTCTAGGTGTTTCATTTTACGTTTTTCCCTTAAACTATTAATGCGTTCTTTGGATAGTAGGTATTCAGAAATTGCGCTCACTCCATAACCCACGATGACCACGCTACATAAGATGAGCAGGATGATGAAGATTTTGGCATACTGCGATGGATCCCCTATTTCTCGATACCCTACCGTGGTAATGGTAATTACCGTCATGTAGATGGAATCTACCCAGCCCAAATCCATCGTGATTCTAAAACCTATTGCTCCTAGGGTGATGATAAGAATGATTAGAATCAGCGCAATTCTAATCTTGCTATTCCACAAATTGAAGGTCATAAGTTATAGATCAAATACTGATGAACGCTTGACATAAACCAGATCTTTGAGCTTTAACCAAAAGGCAATTACCAGGTATACTGCAAAACCTGCACCTAGTGTCGCAAACGTAAAATAGATGAAAGTGATGCGCACGTTACGCGCCTTGATCCCCATCCTGTCTGCCATGCGAGTAGATACGTAAAATCCATATTTCTCCATGTAGGTACGTAAAGTGGTCACAATTCCCATAGTGTAAAAATACACGCTATCAATTTAATAGATCCACACCTATATCACAGCTTAGACACTTGTTGACATCACAGTAATTAGGCTTGAGCTGCAGTACTGCTTGTGACTCAAGCGCGGTAGGGATAGTAACAAGCTTTTGAAACCCTTTCACGATTGTGTTCTTTTCTGCCTTTAGGCTGGACATCAACGCCAGTATTTCATTTGAGTTGTCCCTACCCATTGTTTTAGCGTGCTGGAACTGGAAGGGTATGATGCAGTTGATAATTATAAGATCAATAAAATTGCTGGTGAGTCTTTTCTCTCTGACAGCAACGGGCTGGTCAAACAAATGATGAGTCGTCCAGTACGTACTGGATTGAATGTCAAAGAGTTTGTAAATTTCCTCTTTGGTCTGCGCTAGTAGAATCTCACCGAATAACCTAGGACTGCGCTGGTATAACATTGCGAGTTGGGATAATCTGATCGTGGGGTAGTTTGCCGGTCTTAACCTAAACAGTTTGACGGGGGTATGAGCAGGTGATAATTGGTATTTCGCTTTCGCGAAAGCGTACTCCCTACAACACGATCGGTAAAAATGATCTTCAAAATCCCCGGCTAGCAATCCTGATTGACCCAGCAGGGTACTTTCCAGCTGAAACGCATCCCTCGAGAGTTTAAATAAATGTGGATACGGTATGCTGCGCGCTACTTGTTCAAAGGCGTCTGCGTTGATACGGGTGCCAAAACTGCGTGCGAGAAGCTGGAAAAAAGCCGCTTCCCAATTATTATTGTTCAGTTCAAGTGTCGAATTTATCCGTTTTGATTTGGCAATCAAACGTTCAAAAAACACTTTTTCAAACCATAACTCGCGTTTGAACGGATCCACCTCATTGATCTGTTGCTCGCAATTAATGAATTGTTGAGCTTTAACCGCAAATAGTTTTTTATAAGAATTAAGCGTACGTTCAGGAATGATTTTGTTGACCTCAAGCACCGCAATGGCATCTCCAGATGATAGTAATACCTCTTTGTCATGATGCCATACCACATGAAGTATAACATTATCATAAGCTGGATCTTTGTGATGTTCATGGACGTACCAGTCGCTTGATTTTAGGTGCATCTCTACATTTCCAGCCCATTCCTGATCTCCTATCACTAGTCTTGAATTAAAAAAATCTGGACCAGATTGGTAATTATGCTGACCTAGGTTCTTTATTACTATCGACCGACCATCCACGGTGGAAAGACCAGGTATTATCAAGTGTTTGAACTTCCATAAATAATGTAGAAAATCTTCTCTCACGCTAGAAATCACTTAAAGGAATGCAAGATATAAGAAGCCCCACCAATTAAATCCTGGCGAGATAATTTAAATGCTATTAGCTTAAATTTAAACTCTTAATGATCTACAAATTTTATGAGCACTTACCAAATCAAAAGTTTTGAAGAATACGGACAGGTCTATCGCAAGTCAGTACAAGAACCAGAACTGTTCTGGGAAGAGATTGCAGAAGAACATTTTTTATGGCGTAAAAAGTGGAATCGTGTGCTTAGCTGGGATTTTACCATTCCAGAGGTAAAGTGGTTTGAAGGTGCACAACTCAATATTACAGAAAATTGTTTAGACCGGCACTTGGTCAACCGCGCTGGACAGGTAGCCATATTATTTGAACCCAATGACCCCGATGAGGCTGTTCAGAAGATAACATATGCACAATTATATGCCAGGGTAAACAAAATGGCAAACGTGCTTAAAGCACAAGGGGTAGAGCGAGGGGATCGAGTTTGTCTGTACCTGCCCATGATTCCAGAATTAGCAATTACCATGCTGGCGTGCGCCAGGATAGGTGCCGTTCATTCTGTCGTTTTTGCTGGTTTCAGCGCTACGGCACTTGCCACCCGTATCAACGACTGTAGTTGTAAAGTGATCGTGTGTAGTGATGGCAGCTATCGTGGGGATAAAACCATTGATCTTAAAGGTATTGTTAATGGGGCTTTAAAGCAATCTACTACTGTGGAGAAAGTACTGGTCGTCAAACGATCTGGAAACCCAGTTTCTATGGTAGAAAATCGTGATCTCTGGGTAGAGGATTTATTAAAAAAAGCCAGTGCAGACTGCCCACCAACAATAATGGAAGCTGAGGACCCGCTATTTATTTTATACACCTCTGGATCGACAGGTCAACCTAAAGGGATGCTACATACTACTGCCGGCTATATGGTTTACGCTGCTTATACCTTTAAAAATGTTTTTCAATATCAAGAGAATGATATCTACTGGTGTAGTGCAGACATTGGCTGGATTACCGGTCACAGCTATATAGTTTATGGACCACTAGCAAATGGAGCGACCACGGTTATGTTTGAAGGGGTACCTTCTTATCCTGATTATGGAAGATTCTGGCAAACGATTGAAAAACACCAGGTCACACAGTTCTATACCGCTCCTACAGCGATAAGGGCACTAGCAAAAGAAAAGCTGGAATATGTCAACAAGCATGACCTGACCTCGCTTAAAGTTCTGGGAACGGTAGGAGAACCCATTAACGAGGAAGCCTGGCACTGGTATAATGATAACATAGGTGACAAGAATTGTCCTATCGCAGACACTTATTTCCAAACTGAAAACGGTGGTATTATGATCTCGCCCATTCCATTCTCTACATCTACCCTACCTACATTTGCCACCTTGCCCCTGCCGGGAATACAGCTTGCGCTCATGGATGGGGATGGGCAGGAGATCAAGACCAGTCATGCAGAGGGTAGTTTGTGCGTTAAATTCCCATGGCCCTCAATTGCTCGTTCCATATATGGCAACCATGACCGTTATCGAGAAACCTATTTTACCGCTTTTAAAGGAACCTATTTTACGGGAGATGGTGCACGTCGCGATTCCGTGGGTTATTACAGGATTACCGGTAGGGTTGATGATGTTATTATTGTAAGTGGTCACAATCTGGGGACGGCACCTATTGAGGATGCTATTAATGAACACCCCGCAGTTGCAGAAAGTGCTATCGTAGGCATACCACACGACATCAAAGGTAATAGCCTCTATGGCTACATCACGCTTAAGCAAACGGGTGAAAATCGTGCCCATGAAAATTTAAAGCGAGAAATCAATCAACTAATAGCAGAACGCATAGGACCTATAGCAAAGCTTGAGCATACAAAATTTGTTGATGGATTGCCTAAAACCAGAAGTGGTAAGATTATGAGGAGAATTTTGAGAAAAATTGCCGGTGGGGATACTGACAATTTAGGTGACATAAGCACACTACTAAATCCAGAAGTTGTAGAAGCATTGAAACTTTGAGTTGCAAACCATTGTAGACATATTTCTTAAAATTATGGACAAAGTTCTAATTTAAAGAAAAATGTCGTAAATTTGAAGACAAAATTATCAACATGGGTTTTTCTTCATCTGGCAATGGTATGAACCACAAGGTTCAAGAAGCAGCAAGTGCCTATTTAAAAGGGTTTCAATCACCCATGGATAAGGTTCACTTTATTAGAACTGGCGTCCCCTATAACGTATTTTCCAGATTGAGAAAAGACATCCCTTTCAACGACGATGAGTGGGCACTCTTGCTTGATATTTCTTTAAAATCCTTGCAGCGATACATTAAAAATGAAACCCATGTTTTTAAATTGACTCACAGCGAGCGCATTCTAGAAGTCGTAGAGGTTTGCGATCTGGGACTAGAGGTCTTTGGCAGTAAGGATAAATTCTACGAGTGGAGCAAGATCGGTATGCCGGTATTGAATAATATACCGCCTATAGATCTTATGCGCGATAGCTATGGCAAGAGTCTCGTCATGGATGAGTTGAATGCCATAGATCACGGTGTTTTTGCATGAAAGTCTACCGCTTGACTCGCCTGAAATACGCACAGGACCTGACTGGATATGGCGCTTCCCTACGTTCCAACAGTAGGTGGAACTCAAAGGGAAACAGCATCCTTTACACCGCAACCAGCAAGGCACTTGCCTTTGCTGAGGTCATTCCTCACCTATCCCTTAGACTTATTCCCATGGATTACGTGATGGTAAGTTTGCTATTACCTACGGTTACCCGCATAGTAGACGCAAAGCTATCTACCTCTATAAGGAATTCCAGACTACAGGAGACCCAGCGATTAGGCGATGAATTCCTTATGAGTAAATTTCATTTTGCCATGCAGGTACCCAGCTACGTAATACCTGATGAGAACAACCTGCTCATCAATCCCAGTCATCCTGAAATGAAGAATGTATTGATCAACGATGTACAGCCATTTCAATTTGATGATCGCTTTTTTACTGCTCTTTAAGCAATTTTATCAAAACATTTTGTTGGTTACGCTTTCGCGAAAGCGTAATCAGGACTAATTTTGCAACCTGTTATGAACACAATCTCAAACCATCATCACCTATCCACACCTCTCAAGGCGTAGGATTGTTGATGATGTAAATCTCGATATTCAAAAACCGTCTGTAAAACAGGCGGTTTTTTTATTTCGGGATAAAAATATTGAAGAGATCTGTAGTCATTGCGAAAGATAAAAATAGACTATGATAAGAATTGCAGTACAAAAATCTGGAAGGTTAAGCGATAAGTCCCTTTCCCTGCTCAAGGATTGTGGGATTAAATTTGACAAGGGTGGGCGCAAATTATCTACCATGGCCTATAATTTCCCTATGGAGATCCTGTTTTTAAGAGATGACGATATACCTCAATACGTTGCAAATGGGGTGGCAGATCTTGGGATTCTGGGACTCAATGAAGTTGAAGAAAAAGACCAGGATGTGGACGTAATCAAACAGTTGGGTTTTGCTGCCTGTAGATTGAGTCTAGCGGTTCAAAAAGATGTAACGTATACTGGTCTGGAGTGGTTTAATGGAAAACGAGTGGCAAGCAGCTATACTCACATCGTCAAGAAATTTTTTGCCGATAAGAATATTGACGCAACTACTGAGGAAATAGGAGGATCTGTTGAAATAGCCCCGGGTATAGGACTGGCAGAAGGTATCTGTGATATCGTATCTACTGGATCAACCTTGATTATGAACGGGCTCAAGGAGGTAGAGACTATTATGCAAAGCGAAGCCGTACTTATTGCAAATCCCAGTTTAGGAGAGGAAAACGCCGCACTACTGGATAAATTGTTATTCCGCATTGAGGCGGTGCAAAATGCTAGCAAAAACAAGTATATACTACTTAATGCACCCAACGATAAGGTAAAGATCATCTCAAATCTGCTACCTGGGATGAAAAGTCCCACCGTTCTTCCCCTTGCGGTAAAAGGCTGGTCCAGCCTGCACTCTGTCATTGAAGAAAATGATTTCTGGAATGTCATCGATCAATTGAAAGAAGCCGGCGCCGAGGGAATTCTAGTGAGTCCGATTGAGAAATTAATTGCTTAAAACAGGCACCATGGAGATTGTAATCAATCCAGAAGGCAGTAGAAAAGGACAATTACTACAGCGACCCCAGCAACAGCGGGAAGATGTAGACACGGTAGTACGTGATATTGTAGAATTAGTAAAGGGTAGTGGTGACGAGGCGCTGATTGCTTTTAGTAAAAAGTTTGATGGAGCAGATTTACAAGATCTGCGAGTTGGAAAAGATGAAATGGCACTTGCTGCAAGCCAGGTTCCCAGCGACTTAAAAACAGCGATACGTACTGCTTACCAGAATATCCACAAATTTCACGAGTCCTGTTTCATTAGGGAATACCCTGCAATAGAAACCATGCCTGGAATTACCTGCTGTCGCAAATCCCTACCCATTCAGAAAGTGGGATTATACGTTCCTGGAGGGTCTGCACCCCTGTTCTCGACTGTATTGATGCTAGGTATTCCCAGTCAAATCGCGGGTAATGAAAGAGTGGTTCTTTGCAGTCCTACAGATACTCGAGGATTAATCAATCCCATCATTTTATATACCGCATCGCTGTGTGGAATTGATGAAATTTATAAAACCGGCGGTGCACAAGCCATTGCTGCCATGACTTATGGTACGGCTAGCATACCGGCGGTGGACAAAATTTTTGGCCCGGGAAATGCCTTTGTCACCCGTGCAAAGGAACTGGCACAACAACATGGTGTTGCCATCGACATGCCGGCAGGTCCCAGCGAGGTTCTAGTAATTGCTGACTGTGAAGCAAATCCCATCTTTGTCGCGGCAGATTTACTGGCGCAGGCAGAACATGGCCATGACTCCCAGGTGATCTTACTCACAACTTGTGCACAGCTTGCCCAGAAGGTAAGTGAAGAATTGGATTTTCAATTAGATACGCTTTCGCGAAAGCAAATCGCAGAAAAAGCCCTTGCCAATAGCAGAATCATTGTTCTAGAAAACATCGAAGAATGCATTGCCTGGTCTGACTTCTATGCTCCGGAGCATTTAATCATCAACACCACAAATGCAACTGAAATTGCCCATAAGGTGAAGGTAGCTGGTTCCATATTCATAGGTCCATATACTTGCGAGAGTCTGGGCGATTATGCCAGCGGGACTAATCACACACTCCCTACTTACGGTTATGCGCGCAATTACAGCGGGGTGTCTGTGGATTCCTTTGTCAATAAGGTTACCTATCAACAAGCGACATATCGGGGAATTGAAAATCTGGGACCCACGGTTGAACTTATGGCTGCTGCCGAGGGTCTGGACGCTCACCAAAACGCGGTGCGTGTAAGACTGGAACAAATCAAAAATCGCAAATCATGAGTTTTGATCTCAAACGACTGGTACGCAAGAATATCTGGGATTTGCAAGCATACTCCAGCGCACGATCAGAATTCCAGCTGTACGGTGAAACTGGTTCACAAGACTTGACGCTGCTCGATGCAAATGAAAACCCGCATGATGTTGAACAGCAACATTTAAACCGGTATCCCGATCCATTGCAAAATGACATTAAAAAGCTAGTTGCAGAAGAGAAGGGACTCTCCCCAGAAAATGTTTTTATGGGAAATGGAAGTGATGAGGCTATTGACCTGCTGTATCGCATTTTCTGTGAACCCGGTAGTGATAGTGTCATCACTTGCCCGCCCACTTACGGGATGTATGAGGTAAGTGCTGCCATCAATGACGTTAAAGTGGTCCAGATACCGCTCAAGGCAGATTTCAATCTGGATATGGATCGCTTGCTAGAAAATGATGCGTTCAAACAAGCAAAACTATTGTGGATCTGCTCGCCTAATAATCCCTCTGGAAACACCTTATTAAAAGCCGATCTACCGCATGACTGGGCAGCCGTGAATTACACTCAAGGCGGAATGATGGACATGCCTTTTGCCCCAGAATTTGAGCAGGAGATGATGGATAATGAACGGCAAATGAATCGCCTTTTTGGGAGTTTTGAAGGTATCGTGGTGATAGATGAAGCTTATCAAGATTTTACCGAGAACATGAGCTTTACCAGAAGACTGGAAGATTATCCCAATCTTGTTGTCCTGCAAACCATGAGCAAGGCTCATGGACTTGCTGGAGTGAGAGCAGGTTTTGCATATGCCTCTCCACAGATCATAGAATTATTGAATAAGACCAAACCTCCTTATAATGTCAATACACTCACACAAACTGCGGTGGTGAGCGCATTAAATGATAAAGTCAAGACGGCAACCCAGATTTCTGATATAAAAGCAAATCGTAAAATGCTATCGACAGTTTTGGAAAGTTTCAATTTTGTCAAAGAAGTCTATCCCAGCGAGGCAAATTTTATTCTTGCAAGAGTAATTGATGCTAATGATCTGTATGAGTACCTGAGAGACAAAGGCATTATAGTGCGTAATAGAAACAGCCAAATCAATAATTGCTTGAGATTTACCGTGGGGACTGATGCTGAGTGTGAGGCGCTAATTAAAGCATTAAAAGAATATGTCCAAAATTGAAATTATGAAAAACTGGGTAGAATATTTATTTATAGTGCTAGGTGTGGCGTGCATCATAATGTCTATCGTACGGTTATTGAATACCGATGAATATTTCAATTCAATCACTGGGATAATCGTGGGGATAGGACTCGTAAAGGCTATGTATGATAAGGTAAGGTTGAAGAAAGAGGTTGATAATTAAGCAGCATCATACTAAAACAGCTTAAGACCCATATCAATTGCCAATCAGCGTTTTACCGCATTAAATGAACACCGAATATTGATTAACGAATAACGAAGGATGAAATAATTCATAATTCCGAATTCATAATTCTGAATTGATTTTGAAAAAAGTACTTTTTATAGATCGTGATGGCACGATAGTTAAGGAACCTCCCGTAGACTACCAGCTGGACAGTTTTGAAAAGCTGGAATTTCTACCCATGGCGATCACTCAGTTGCACCGTATTGCTAGGGAACTGGATTACGATCTAGTGATGGTGACTAATCAGGATGGTCTGGGAACCGATAGTTTTCCAGAAAACACATTCTGGCCTACTCATAACCTGATGATGAACGTGTTTGAAAATGAAGGGATTTATTTCAGCGAAGTGCTTATCGATAAATCTTTCCCAGAGGATAACGCGCCCACACGCAAGCCACAAACTGGAATGCTTACGCACTATATTAAAGGAGATTATGATCTTGCAAACAGTTTAGTGATAGGTGATCGCAACAGTGATATGCAGTTGGCTAAAAATCTTGGTTGTAAAGGAATTCAATTGCCTTCTATTACTGATGATAGCACCTTTGAAGATGATTGCGTCGTTTTAAAAACCGACTCTTGGAAAGAAATCTTTCAATTCTTGAGAGGACAGCCACGCAAAGTACAGGTAAGTCGCAAGACTAACGAGACTGATATTCAAATCACGCTCAATCTAGACGGTTCTGGAAATGGATCTATAAATACAGGATTGAAATTCTATGATCACATGCTAGAACAGTTGCAAAGGCACGGTTCTTTAGATCTGGACATCAAGGTGGACGGCGATCTAGAAATAGATGAACACCACACGATAGAGGATACAGCGCTGGCACTGGGTGACGCTTTCGCGAAAGCGTTATCAACTAAAAAGGGAATAAATCGCTACGGTTTTCTACTACCCATGGATGATGCGCTGGCACAAGTAGGGCTCGATTTTGGCGGGCGACCCTGGATTGTCTGGGATGCTGATTTTAAAAGAGAATATGTAGGCGATATGCCTACTGAGTTGTTCTTTCACTTCTTCAAGTCGTTTAGTGATGCGGCAAAATGTAATTTAAACATCAAGGTAGAAGGAGATAATGAACACCATAAAATTGAATCCATCTTCAAGGCATTTGCAAAAGCTATAAAGATGGCAGTAAAACAAACGGGTGATGGAAAGCTTCCATCAACAAAAGGGACCCTATGATCGCAATTGTTAAGTATAATGCGGGTAACATAGGAAGCGTTACTAATGCTCTAAACCGTCTGGGTGTTAAAAACAAAGTGACTGATGATCCTACCGAGTTGCAAGCTGCCGACAAGGTGATTTTTCCCGGTGTAGGTGAGGCTGGTACCGCCATGAGATATTTGAAAGAACGCGGTCTGGATGAAACTTTAAAGAACCTGAAACAACCAGTCCTGGGAATATGTCTCGGGATGCAACTCATGTGTAAACATAGTGAGGAAGGTGATACGGAATGTCTTGGAATATTTGATACGGTGGTGAAGAGGTTTCCGCTTTCAATAGACCCTAAGTCCCCCCTAGCCCCCAATGGGGGGAAATCTATCGGAACGTTAAAAGTACCGCACATGGGGTGGAACTCTTTAGGAACTATTCGATCGAGAAAGTTTGAAAGCGTCGAGGATTATATCCAGCAAGTAAAATTTCCCCCCTTGGGGGGTCAGGGGGGACAAGCAACTAAATTCCAATTTGCAAATCAGTTTACTTACCCAACCCTTAAACCATTGGCAGCAGAAAACAGAAAGGCGATGACAGAAGCAGAAACTATTTTATGGTCACAAATTAAAGAAAGCAAGTTAGGCGTTAAGTTTCAACGCCAGCATGTAATTAATTCTTATATCGTTGATTTTCTGTGTTTAGAACTCAAATTAATTATTGAGGTGGATGGTAAAATACACTTACAACAGAAACAGGCCGATGCGATAAGAGAACAAGAACTATCTGATTTGGGTTTCACTATTGTAAGATTTACTAATGAGGAAGTCAAAAAGTCACTCACAAAATCTTTGAATATTTTAAAAGGTACTATTGAGAAAGCCTACCAAACCAAAGGCTCCCCCCTGCCCCCCAAGGGGGGATCGCCCAGTATTGATCTTCAAAAGCAATCTCTACGTAAATCAAATCTTCTAAGAAAAATAAAAACCACAGACGACGTCTACTACGTCCACTCCTATTATGCTGAAATTTGTGAGAGTACGACGGCTGGCTGTCATTATATCTTGCCTTTTAGCAGCGTGCTAGAAAAAGAAAACTTTTATGCCACCCAGTTCCATCCTGAAAAAAGTGCGGGAATCGGTGAGCAAATCCTTAAGAATTTTATTTCCTTATGAGAATCATTCCAGCAATAGACGTTATTGACGGTAAATGCGTAAGACTATCTCAAGGAGATTATAGTCTTAAGACCGTTTACAATGAAGACCCCCTAGAGGTAGCAAAAGAATTTGAAGCAAACGGAATCCAATACCTACACCTCGTAGATCTGGACGGGGCAAAAAGCAGGCATGTCGTCAACTGGAAGGTATTGGAACAAATTGCAAACAAAACAAGCTTGAAGATTGACTTCGGCGGTGGGGTTAAAACGGATGGCGATATTAAAATTGTTTTTGAGAGTGGTGCAAAACAAGTCACGGGTGGTAGTATTGCCGTAAAAGATCCCGAGACTTTCAAGCGGTGGCTTACCACCTATGGAACTGAGCAGCTTATTCTGGGAGCAGATGCCAGAGATGGAAAAATTGCCACTCACGGCTGGCTGGAAAGTAGCGACCTGGAAGTACAAGCTTTTATAAAGAACTGGAATAACCAGGGGATTCAGTACGTAATCTGTACAGATATTGCAAAAGATGGCATGCTACAGGGTCCTAGCTTAAAACTTTACGATATTCTACTGAACGAGAAGATGAAAAACCCTTTAAAATTGATCGCATCTGGCGGCGTGTCCAGCGTTAAGGACCTTGAAGATCTGCAAGAACAGGGTTGCGAGGCGGCCATAGTGGGAAAGGCATTCTATGAGGGTAGAATCAGTTTTAAGGAACTAAGATCTTTTATATGAGTCTTAAAAAAAGAATTATACCCTGTCTGGACA
>JBARYP010000044.1:0-1546 GCA_049647945.1 Nonlabens sp.
ATTGTGGAATATCATCATCCCTGAGGAACAAAATCTCAAGCGGAAAATTCTTTGCCTTGCTGGTCAGTTTTCTGGTACCGTTGTCAAATTTTATCCCGCAGTCTTTGAGTAACTGGAGGGATTTGTCGCTTAATCGACCCGACTTCTGGATTGCTATTTTTATCATGGATAATTGATATTGCCTGTTGCAAACAAAAAACCCGCCTGAAACAGACGGGTTTAAATCTATTGAATCACATCAATACATTCTCATTGCGCCTGTTGCGATGAATGAAAATGATGATGATGAGTGGTGTAGTTCATAATTGAATTGCAAAAGTATGTGTGATTACGCTTTCGCGAAAGCGGAAACATAAGTTTTACATTTATTTACCATTGATAATATGCAACACCAGCGATGCACAATCAAATTGAGAAACAATCTAAACCCAACCAGACCATGGTCTCAAACTCATTTCTTCTACCTAGACCCTGTGAAGAATCGCGAGTCAAATGTAAATGGTTGCACGTCTTCCACCTGCACTTTCTGCATGTCTGGATGGTGAGGATTGAGAAGTATGTTATATTCACCTTGCACCGCAAAACTAGGTACGCGCAAGGCAAACTGGAACTTCTGATCTATAAATTGATTGCCTATTTCTTGAGTTTCTGATATAGCAAGAATGCTGTGATCTTTGTTTAGTTTAGCTTCTGTAATCTTTGAATTCCTAGGTAATTTTAGAGACACCATCGCAAGATCCAACGGAATCTCGTTCCGGTTGAGGTGAGCAAGTACTTCTGCAAAGGCTAGAGATCTGTTTGAAGCCGTGTATAGCATTTCAACGCCTTTTGAATTCCAGCGGTTTGTGGAACTCAAGGATGCACCGAAACCGCTTAAATCACTGGCATATATCAGTTTAGATAATCTGTAAACGATCATGCAAAAATTCCATGTGCGATGGCATGCAGCTCGCTTAAGACCAGTTCCTTACCATAACTATCACGCATTAAATCTATAGGCGCTATGTAATCCAGGGCTGGCTTAGGATCTTGAGTCCAGCCATAAAATTTATCACTATCCTCAAATACTTCCATGCCCAGCTCACAGACTTCTACCACTTCTAGAATACGCTCGCTGTGTGTAAGTTTAAAGATATGAGATTCATCCTTAATATATCGCTGTAGGGATTTTAAGGAAACATCCAGAAGTTTAGACCACTCCTCATTACTGAACGGTATCTCCTGCCTCAATTGTTCAAAAACCTGATTAGAAATACCATTACGTATAAACCTAACTTTATCCATAGGCCCTTTAAAACTGCTCAAATATTTTGCAGCTGCTTCTTCTACTGAAACCGTTCCTCCCGTATTATCATCATATGTCCTCATAGCTACCTAGTAAAATGTCCACAAATATAAGACATTTTTACCGGTTTTGAAAGTTGTCCATTTAAAATAGACAACTTTCTGTTTTATTTCGCTTCATCAATTATTTTTTGCACAGCCTCAGGGTTGAGTAGTGTACTTATATCTCCTAAATCCTCGGTTTCTTTACCCGCAATCTTCC
>JBARYP010000045.1:0-75873 GCA_049647945.1 Nonlabens sp.
CCCTAGGTGCCCAGGGGAACCTCGATCACCAACAACCTGCCGCCCTTCTCGCAAAACACCCCGAATAACAAGGTACCCTCCAGAGATAACGCGTCGCGGGGTTGTAGGTGCTGATCGCTAATAGTGAATTCTCCATCAATTGACATCACATACACTCCGGTGTCTTGACCTTTTAATTGATAACTAGCAGTATTACCTTCACTCATATCTATAATGGATATAAAGGCATTTTGATTGATCATCGCACTATTCTCCCGATTGTCTGGTGAAACTAACAATTGCCATTGATCCTTTAAACCATTTTCAATGTTGACCTCTTCATATCGAGGCTCTAAATTTTTCTTGTTTGGGAAGATCCAGATTTGGAATAGTTTAAGCTCCTCAACTTTACTGGCATTATATTCAGAATGAGTCACTCCGGTACCAGCACTCATTACCTGGATTTGTCCGGTTTTTAGTTGGGCTACATTCCCCATACTATCTTTATGCTCCAATACGCCAGCAAGTGGTATGGTAATAATTTCCATATTGTCGTGAGGATGAGTAGGAAAACCAGCCCCGGGTGCTACTATATCATCATTCAATACCCTGAGCAGTCCAAAGTTGATTCGGTTATCATCAAACCAAGAAGCAAAACTAAAGCTATGCCTTGCTTCCAACCATCCATGATCAGCGCCACCTCTTTGATTTGCGGGATAAAAATTCAATTCCATATCAGTATAATTGTTTGTACCTACAAATATAATTTATCCGAATTATAGTTTGTATAGTAATGAATAACAGATCAAGAATAGTAAAAGCTATCTGGCGATGAAGACTGACGCAATAGAAAGTGGAATATCAACTAGCCTGTTTAAATTATCAGACTAGGACAAACAAATGGACTTTATCACTTTATAGGAACTAGTTGAATACCACACTCAAAAGAAATTATAGCATAAGTGCCATCACGTAGTAAGCATAGGACTGAATTTTTGAAATATATAAGATAGACTAGTCGGTATGCATCGTCTAAATAATGTATAAAGAGGAAAGACAAATGACTTGCCTTGAGTGAAGTACCAATCATAATTGTCGACATAGTGCTTTTGTCCTTGTTCTAACAATTAAAGAACAAAACGAATAAACACGGTAAATTATTAAAACAAGTAACCCGCCCGCTCGGAAGTATTGAGCTAAGGAAATTCTGATAAATTGATTGCTCACCCTACCAAAAAGAATTACGAATTATCTAAACACCTTACTGAGTAAAGGATCAAGAACATATGATTAATTATCCATCTAGTGAGCTAGTTAGAAGTAAAACGGCGTACGATTGAAAGCGGTTTAACCGTATTGCACTTTGTGTACCTGAAGCACAAACAACATATTTACTATCTACTTTACTAGTCACTAGGCTGCTTTCTTACTGGAAAGTTGTTTGAAATTCGCTTTCGCGAAAGCGTAACCCCTAGCATACCTACTCCTATAGTACTCTACAAATCCATAGGCCATTACCGCACAGAACGACAACATTATAAAGAGTGGCAAGAGCGAGGTTTTTAGGAAATGAGATACATACCAGCTTGCCAGGGAACCAAATATCATACTTACCGCTCCTACAAATGCGCTAGCACTTCCTGCTCTCAAGCTAAATGGTTGTAGGGCCAGCGCCGTAGTGTTGGGATTTAAGAAACCTACCAGAACCATCATTACAAATAAAATGGGGAACGTAACCCATAATACAGGTTCAAAAAAGAGGACATACCCCAATCCCAAAGTGACCACCATTACCAGTAGCAAGCTGACGGTGTATGTAATTTGAAAGGTCGTATAACGCATCAAGAACAACCTATTGATCTGGCTACCCGCGATCAATCCCGCAGCATTACTACCGAATATATAACCAAACATATCCTGCTTCATACCAAAGAATTCCAGAAAGACAAATGGTGCCGCGGCTACGTATCCCAATAATATTCCAATTACAAAACCGCGAACCGTTGAGAACAGAAAAAACTCCTTGTTCTTATAGATTCCCCAATACTCCTTGAGAACGGGGACTGGATGTAGGCTTTTAGTCAAATTGGGTTTTGCACTTTCAGGAAGCAGGAACTTAACGTTGAACAACATCAATGTGGCAAATCCAGCAAGACCGTAAAAAATATAATGCCAGCTGTAGTTATCGATGACAAAACTACCTATAGTAGGTGCTATGACAGGCGCCACTCCCATGATGAGCATGAGGGTTGAGAGTACGTCGGCGACTTTATCCTTATCAAAAAGATCCCTAACGATTGCCTTGCTCGCCACCATTCCCGCACAGGCCCCTAGTGATGTGAAAAACCGTAGGGTAGCTAGTGAGGTAACATCCCAGGCATAGGCACTGAGCAGACTGGTAACAATATAAAGGACCAGACCGGCGATAAGGGGACGTCGCCGCCCATAGCGGTCCATGAGCGGGCCGTAAGCCAGTTGACCCAGACCTATCCCTATAAAGTAAGTGGTCAACGTAAGCCCTATGGCACTAGTATCTACATTGAAGTCAGCAGCAATCTGTTTGAAAGCGGGTAAATAGGCATCAATTGAAAATGGACCTATGGCGATCAAGGTACCCAGTATCATGATTATACCCAGGCTGCGCCTTTTTGACATTGTATCCTTTTCTATCAGTTTAACAGACATCTGGCAAAACTACCTTTATATAAATCGGCGTGATTCTAGTTCACAAAGGTTTATCAATTGCTGGCTTACTACATTTGTAACTACCAATTTCATAATTATGACCTCCAGATTCTTATCTATTGTTGCGTTGCTATTATTACTCACTAGCTGTAAGGAATCATCATCTCCTGATCGCATGGAGACCGCTGATACTCCTGAAAACAAGGAATTGAGTCTGGCAGAACAAGTTGCCGAAAAATATGGAAGGACAGCCTGGAAGGATGTCACAGAATTAGACTTTACCTTTAATGTAGCCAGAAATGGAGATACCATAAGTTCTCGAGCATGGAGCTGGAGGCCCAAAACCAATGACGTACGACTCGTGTCTCGAGGAGATACCGTTTCCTATAAAAGGAGCAACCTGGGCGATAGTCTCGCTTTAAGTACTGACCGCGGTTTTATCAATGATGTGTACTGGCTTCTGCCTCATTTCAAACTAGTCTGGGATGAAGACGCCACGATTTCATATCCCAAACCGAACCTGATAAGTATATCTTATGGTGAAGAAGGAGGATACACCCCTGGTGATCGATACGATATTACTATTGATGATCAACTACTGCTTACCTCTTGGGATTACCTACCAGCGGGAAAAACAGAACCCGTCATGTCAACCAGTTTTACCAACTATAAGGAAATAGGTGGACTTTTATTTGCATAGGACCACCTTACCCAGGATGGTTCTCTAAATATCTTCTTTACAGATATAAGGGTTAAAAAGGATTGAACATGAAAACACATAACTATACGAGAGAGGAAGCCATAAGTCTAGATAGCGAGGATGAACTGTTACGCTTTCGCGAAAGCTTCCATATCCCAAAAATGAGTGATGGAAAGGAGTCCATATATATGTGTGGTAACTCGCTGGGGTTACAACCTAAACAGACCAAGGAATATATCAACCAGGAACTAAGTGACTGGGCAAATCTAGGAGTAGAAGGACATTTTCACGCCATGAACCCCTGGATGCCCTATCATGAGGGGCTTAGCCATCATATGGCTAGCATTGTCGGGGCAAAACCCCATGAGGTCGTTATTATGAATACGCTCACTACAAACCTTCATTTGATGATGGTAAGTTTTTATAAGCCGGTAGGCAAGCGGCGTAAAATTTTGATAGAAGGCGACGCTTTCCCCAGCGATCGCTACGCCGTGAGCTCGCAAATTAGTTTTCACGATGGCAATCCACAGGAAGATCTAATTACCTGGAAGCCTAGAAAAGGGGAACATACTCCCAGAATGGAGGATCTTGAACAACTGCTGGACGAGCACGGTCAAGAAATTGCGCTTATCATGATAGGCGCCGTCAACTATTACACGGGGCAGTTTTTTGATCTCAAAAAAATCACGCAACTGGGTCATGACAAAGGTTGTCATGTAGGTTTTGACTGTGCCCACGGGGCGGGAAATGTTACACTGGATCTTCATGATTCTGGAGCTGACTTTGCCGTATGGTGTACCTATAAGTACTTAAATTCTGGACCAGGCAGTCTAGGTGGCTGCTTTGTCCATGAACGGCACGCAAACAATAACGCTCTTCCCAGGTTTACGGGGTGGTGGGGACACAATCAGGAAACTAGGTTTAAGATGAGGGATGCTTTTGATCCCATGTATGGTGCAGATGGGTGGCAGTTGAGCAATCCACCTATATTAAGTATGGCTGCGGTTAAATCCAGCCTGGAGCTTTTTGCTCAAGCTGGTTTTGAACGATTACGCAGCAAGTCCATCCAACTTACCAACTACCTAGAAAGTCTGTTACTGAATATGGACGGTAACAGGATAAGCATTATTACGCCCAAAAATCCAACTGACCGCGGTTGCCAGTTGTCGCTAGCGGTAAAAAACGCCGATAAAAGCTTATTTGATAAAATTACCGCGAGAGGTGTTATTGCAGACTGGCGTGAGCCCGATGTCATACGTATCGCACCAGCACCACTATATAACAATCACGAGGACTGCTGGAGGTTTGTGGAGGCATTGAAAGAAGCAATGAACTAGATTTATTCTAGCAAATCTAGCTCAAACGGTTTTTATGGGTTTATCAAAATTATCTATTTCTAATAAGCCATTGCTTTTTAAATATTTTCAGATCCCATTGATTTCATTTGGCTGATAAACAGATAAGTACAAACCTAACTAAAAGTAGTTAGTACTCTCAAAACTTTAGATAATCCACAGTTCCCGTTAGTTCTGCCCACCTTGCAGAAAGAAATTTTGCGTAGGTTACAGGACCGATACCGTAAGTACCTAAGCTATGTCCATCATTTACTTCTACCAGGTGACAGGTACCGTCACTGTCCATCCCTACGTCTAAGCTAAAGGATTTAGGCTGACTGGTATATGCAGAAATCGCATTGTAAACCATTTCTAAATCAATTTTATTATCCCATTTCCCTTTGTAATATCTGATATCTAGGATATCGTTATATCTTATAAAGCAACGCCATTCGGTTTCGAATTGAATAACCTCAGAACACCACACAGGCACCGTTTCATTAAAATTTAAACCAATAAAATCCTTAAAACCAGAAATAACCTTCCCAGTAAACAGCTTAGTCTGAAATGGTTTGATAAAAAGCGGAAATCTGTTTTCGTTTATTACTTCACGCAAGGTTGATTTCCAGACTTTTCTTCCTAAAAATAGAGTTAGTTCTGCTGGGTACTCTATTTCTTCTGGTATCGGTAGTTTAAGCTTTCTTAATCGTTTTCTCACGCTTCCGATACCGCCTACAAATATGGCTTCTGAATCTGGTTCATCTATTAAATCGGCATCTACGTACTTATTTATTTCAAATCCTAACGCATTGAATCCGACATAGGCGGTGTAAGCGTTCACGTTATAAAACGTTCCAGATTTGTCAGTTTGAATATAGACTTTCATTAGGTTACTGTTTAACAACTACACAGATACGACTTCAGCAAATCATAAGGTTAGGTCAAAAGAACCCTTAAAAGCTGAAACCAAAGCTACCCGTAATTGCTATGCTACGCGCGTCTGGTAGGAAGTTGTAACTACCCCTGAAGTTTACATCGATACGCAAGATCTTGAAGATATTACCCACCCCTGCACTATACTCCCAGTAGATATCAGTAGGAGCTCGATACAATACATTACTCCTATTAAGGGCGATGTTTTCATCACTTATGGTTCCATAAACTGCCTTTATACCCACAAGCTCACGTAAATTCAAGTCTCTAAGACCTGGAATTCTTGAGAATAGCCTGCCGTTAAAATTGTGGTCCAGATGAAGGGTTACGTATTGATCGGTGACAAATTCATAGAAGTCCATTGTGTTGAATGCTCCTTGAATATTGAATAAGGTCTGATTCCCGGGCACAACGTTCAATAACGACAATGGCACCTCTCCAAAGGTTTTGCCCGCTTCTACCCTAGCTCGCAATCTTCCAAAATTCCCGATTTGAAAAGGATGGGAATAATAGAATTGTGCGCGGTCATAATTAAAGTCACTACCCATTGGACCGTCCAGCCCCTTAGTATAATTTACATAAAGAATAGGATAACCGCCTTCATTAATTAAGGTGCGATCTACCCCATAATTTGCGGTTTTACGACCTGGTGTAAATGTGCTGGTAAGCGATAATTCTGTTTGCTGGACCTCGCTTTCTACACGTCCGGTAACTGGATTCAAATAATCAAGGCTGAACACCCCTGGATTTGCCGTCTTTATAGTCCGGTAACTTCCCGTGAGCCTGAATTCAAGATTATATAAGGGTTCAAAACTCAGGCCCGCCGTGGTCAGGTTTATGGATGACAACTTATCATTTGCTCCCGCACTTATCAACGCACTAGAGGCAAGACTCCTGCCCAGTACATCATTAGTATTAGTGAGACTGGCAGCAAGTTGTTCCACGTCACGACGATTCCCGCCGAATAATGTGAGGCGACTGCGCTTATCCAGTAAGTACTTGCCTGAAATCCCATATTTAAATTGATCATCGCCAAAACCGTAAGCCAGGTACCCCTCTAACCTCCACAGGTCGTTACTATCAAAAAAGGTACGCCCGCCCACTCTCAATCGTAGATCTTCCACATCGTTGAAACCCACGATGGAAAATATAGGACCTATGTCAAAGTTGTTTACTTCATAGTATCCGCTCGCCAGTATGGTTCCTATATTATAGAGGCGCTTAAATTTTTTGTTCTTCTTAAGCGTATCCAGCATAGAGTAGATCTGCTTCTCATCGCTGTTGAGCTTTTCAAGCCTGTTCTCATCCCAGTAAGCCTCGTCACGGCTATACACATCAGGATCATAATCACTCACCCTACGGCGATAAAAGCCGTCTGGTTTTGGGATATCAAACTGATAGTTGTCAAAAAGAGTGGTGCGCTTGCCGTAGATCCCTTTTGATTCTTCCTTTTTACTGATGGCAAAGTCACTTAAAAAGTAATCTCTGGTAATGAGGAATAAACTATCGTTGAGCACGTCAAACTCTTGCTCTATATAAATTTCCTTTACCCAGTTCACATCGGCACTTTTTGTGGCCTGCATGTTGATTTCCTTGATGGCATAAGTTCCAGTAGTTACCCAGAAATCGCCTTTAAAGGTTAGTTCGCCCTTCCTGCGCGGGTAGTAAACAATGTTGTAGGATTCCACACCATCCACCATAGCTGTGTCCCGCAACACATAGTTGTAGGCATCAATTCCCGCCTTGCCCACGGGACTGGCAAAGCTTTTATCAAAAAACTTGAGGTAACGGTCGTAGATATCAATCTCTGCATAAAGATCTTTTACAAAGGCAATGAGCGTCTGGTTGTTTGAAAAACCAGAATTTTTATTTGCTTTTACCACATCCTTGACCTGGTTAGTGGTATTATCGCCATAGGTGGTACTTAGCGCTTCATTGATGAATATGGGTAGGTAGGATTTACCGGTGACCCGGCTTGTATCTGCATAATCAAATATAAATTCCATCCCACGGAACAGTTTGCTGTTCACCATGGCACTATCCAGGGTATTCAGGTCAAATTCCACCTTCTCATATTTATCGTACTGATACTGTTTGAATTGCGAGAGTCCATTCTTGCGTCTGTTTTCCCAGACCTTTCTCAATATGTCAAGAGCAGGATTATTCTTCTTTGAAGTCTTGCCTGAATAGACCACAACAGCGTTGAGTTCTTCCTGATTGCTCTGGAGTACGACCTCTAGTTGCAGTTGTACTCGTTCCTTGAGCTCAATGCGCAGGGTTTTGAAGCCCACAAACGAGAATTCCAGTTCCTTGTAGGTCTCATCGCTCTGCAGGTAGAACCTACCGTTATCATTTGTGATTGTACCCTCGCTAGAACCGGGAAAAACCACATTGGCAAAAGCTACTGGATCACCGTATTCATCTTTCAGTATCCCACCCACCTTAGTCTGGGCACTACATAATACACCTACAATCAATAGTAAAAACAGGACTTGTGGTTGGTACGCTTTCGCGAAAGCGGAATTTCTCAAACCTCTCGATTTGTAGAAGCAATCTATCTGGAACATTACAATTTATAAGTCGCCGAATATAACTTTTATTTTGCTGGACCGCCGTGATACATTGTGATTAGAGCTCACCGGAATTCAAAAAAAAAGTGACCTAATTAAAGGTCACTTTTTTGAAAATTATGTGCGTGATAAATTATTTTCTGTACAATACTTTTTTAACTCCCTCGACCACATCATCTGCATTAGGCAGCCACTCTGCTAGTAATACCGGTGAATATGGTGCAGGAGTGTCTTGGGTGTTGATTTTATAGATCGGGGCGTCCAGGTAATCAAAGGCCCTAGCTTGTACCATATGGGAAATCTCAGTTGCCACATTGCCAAATGGCCAGGCCTCTTCAAGAATTACAAGGCGATTTGTCTTTTTTACTGATTTTAATATGGCTTCCTGATCATAGGGACGCACCGTGCGCAGGTCGATGATTTCACAAGAGATGCCCTCTTTTTCCAACTCGTCTGCCGCCTTGTAGGCTTCCTTGATGATTTTTCCAAAGGAAACGATTGTGACGTCATTACCTTCTCGCTTAACCTGTGCGACACCTATGGGTAGCGTGTACTCATCTTCAGGCACCTCACCCTTATCGCCGTACATCTGCTCGCTTTCCATAAAAATTACCGGATCGTCATCACGTATGGCGGCTTTCAATAGACCCTTTGCATCGTAAGGGTTTGAGGGTACGATTACTTTAAGTCCTGGCGTATTTGCAAACCAGCTTTCAAAAGCCTGTGAGTGTGTCGCAGCCAGCTGGCCAGCACTCGCTGTAGGCCCACGGAAAACGATAGGGCATTTCAATTGTCCACCGCTCATCTGGCGTATTTTGGCGGCGTTGTTAATAATCTGATCGATTCCCACCAGGGAAAAGTTAAAGGTCATGTACTCTACTATGGGACGGTTGCCCGTCATTGTAGATCCTATGGCAATACCAGCAAAACCAAGTTCAGAAATAGGCGTGTCTATGACTCGCTTTGCGCCAAATTCATCCAGCATCCCCTTTGAAGCCTTGTAGGCACCGTTATATTCTGCTACTTCTTCACCCATAAGGTAAACGGTATCGTCACGGCGCATTTCTTCACTCATGGCCTCGCAAATAGCCTCACGGAATTGTATTGTCTTCATAGATTTCAACTAGGTGTGGGCAACAAAAATAAGTCTGCCACCAGTAATAAAGCTTCATTATAATGTGAAAATGTGACTATAACGATGGAGTAGCTCACGGCATGATATGATCTGCTAGCGGTCGATTAAATAGTAGTCAAGTAAATAATTCTGAACCCGCGAGACCGTCAACCTAGATTATGCAGCATGGGTCTGGACTATTGAATCAACTGTAGGTAATGAGATTTGGTTTAATAGTACATTAATAGGACACGTTAAAATTTACTATGCATGCATAGTTTATTCTAGGTTTTGGCTTACCTTCGCAATCGTTTGAAAAAAGACTTTTAAAGCCCTAAATACATGAAGATATTAGTTTGTATCAGTCACGTTCCAGATACCACTTCAAAGATTAATTTTACTGATGGTGATACCCAGTTCGACAAAAACGGCGTACAGTTTGTCATCAATCCCAATGATGAATTTGGCTTGACCAGAGCCATGTGGTTCAAAGAAAAACAAGGAGCAAGCGTAGAAGTAGTAACCGTAGGTACTGCAGATGTTGAACCTACTTTAAGAAAGGCCCTAGCCATAGGAGCAGATAGCGCCATAAGAGTTGACACCACCGCGACAGATGGTTACAGCGTTGCCACTCATCTGTCACAGGTGGTTAAGGACGGTGGTTACGACCTGGTAATTGCTGGTCGTGAATCCATCGACTATAACGGTGGGATGGTACCAGGTATGCTGGCCGCAATGACAGGTTCTAGTTTTGTCAATACCTGCATTTCTCTTGAGATCGACGGTGATAAGGCTACTGCGATACGTGAGATTGATGGCGGTAAAGAAACCGTGAGCACCAGTCTACCACTGGTCATAGGTGGACAAAAAGGCCTTGTAGAGGAAAGTGATCTGCGCATACCCAACATGCGCGGAATCATGATGGCCCGTAAAAAGCCGCTTAATATTGTCGCTCCTGGAAATGTGAGTAGCGCGACCAGTACCCAAGACTTTGAGAAACCAGCACCTAAAGGTGACGTAAAACTCGTACCTGCAGATGATCTTGACCAACTAATCGACTTACTCCATAACGAGGCAAAAGCCATATAACTTAATTAAGTAGATACGGTTTGAGAGGTTTACGCTTTCGCGAAAGCGCATCTCATTAAAACCGCCCTACCCAAACTAAAACTTATTATGTCAGTACTAGTATATACAGAATCAGAAAACGGAAAATTCAAGAAAACGGCTTACGAGGTCGCCAGTTACGCCCGCGGTATTGCAGATATGATGGGAACTGATGTTGCCGCAATCTCCTTTAATGCGAGTGATGCTGGAGATCTAGGTCTACATGGTGTAAGTAGGTTACACAATGTGACTGATTCCAGCATGGAAAAATTCAACGCAGCGGGATATGCCAGCGCAATTGCACAAGCAGCCAAAGCTGAAAATGCAAGCGTGGTAGTTATAAGCTCTAGTGCAGATAGCAAATATCTGGGAGCACTCTTAAGTGTTAACATGGAAGCAGGTTATGTCACCAATGTTACGGAACTACCATCATCAACAGATCCATTTACGGTAAAGCGTCATGTGTTTACAAACAAGGCATATGCAAATACCAGCATCAATACCAGCGTAAAGTTGCTAGGTCTTTCCAAGAACGCTTATGGACTAAAAGAAAATCCAACTGACTGTGCGGTACAAGAATTTGCCCCGTCGATTGACAGCTCAGACCTTAAGGTTTCTGTAGAATCTGTTGACAAGGCGACCGACAAGGTTACCATAGCAGATGCAGAGGTAGTCGTGAGTGCAGGGCGAGGCATGAAAGGACCTGAGAATTGGGGTATGATCGAGGAACTGGCAGATGTGCTGGGAGCGGCTACCGCTTGCTCAAAACCAGTAAGTGATATGGGATGGAGACCACATGGTGAACACGTGGGTCAAACAGGTAAGCCCGTTGCTTCTAACCTGTATATCGCTATAGGAATATCAGGGGCGATCCAGCACCTGGCAGGAATCAATTCCAGCAAGATAAAAGTGGTAATCAATACCGATAGTGAGGCTCCATTCTTTAAAGCGGCTGATTATGGTGTTGTAGGCGATGCGTTTGAAGTACTTCCCACTCTTATTGAAAAACTTAAGGCATTTAAAGCGGCAAATGCTTAAATAGACTTTTACTATACATTATAAACTAGGGCCCCGATTATTTTAAATCGGGGCTTTTTTTGCTCTAAGTTCCTTTGTTCACAGGAATTAGCAGCCTTTTGAATATGCATTTCTGGCATTAGCCTATTATCCTTATTTTTAACTTCCTGCAATCGGTAAAAAACCGCATTTTTGCAACCCTTTCCATACATTGATTTATGAGTCTAAAAAGACTTACTATAAGAGGTATCTCCTACAGCCAGACGCAAAACGGTGCTTATGCCCTGGTTCTTAAAGAAGTGGATGGAGTGCGTCAACTTCCCATTGTCATCGGGGCATTTGAGGCACAAAGTATCGCCATTGCACTGGAAAAGGAAATAAGCCCACCGCGTCCACTTACCCACGATCTTTTCAAGTCGTTTGCAAAAAGATTTTCAATTGTTGTCAAGCAGGTAATCATACATAAACTGGTGGACGGGGTTTTTTACAGCAGCTTGATTTGTGAGCGTGACGGTATAGAAGAGATCATTGACGCGCGCACCAGCGATGCCATTGCTCTTGCCGTAAGATTCAAGGCTCCCGTATTTACATATGTCAATATCCTTGAGGAAGCAGGTATGGAGCAAAACATTAAGCCAGATAAAGATCTGAGCGATGAAAGTGAACATGAAGATCTGGATGAGTCTGAGATGATAGAGGACCTTATGGGTAGCGTAGATCCTGCTACTACGGATTACAGCAAGTTTACCGTATCAGAACTTAACAACATGATGGATCAAGCCGTATCAAATGAGGACTATGAACTGGCTGCAAGATTAAGAGACGAGATCTCAAAACGTTCTTAAACCACAACGCCATGACGAGATTCCAAATGAAATCCACCCTCTTGACAGTTATTTTATTCATGGCTGGATCATGGTTGGGAATAGCACAAGAGGTCGATCTGGCGCCAGGAATTGACATTGATGCTACTGGTGGATATGGCTTCACTTTTGAAAGTTTCTATCGCGGGGCCATAGGGATCGCTTTCTTGATTGGTCTTTGCTTCCTATTCAGCTCAAATAGACGTAACGTTGACTGGAAATTAGTGGGTATAGGAGTAAGCATGCAAATCCTATTTGCGGTTCTTTTTTTAAAGGTCGATCAGGTTGCTATGGTTTTTCAATGGATTGCAGAAAAAGTAGTTGAATTTCTTGCGGTTGCAGAGGAAGGTGCTCAATTTGTCTTTGGTGGATTAGTAGATCCCTCGCAAAGCATGGGATATATTTTTGCATTCAAGGTGTTACCCACCATCGTATTCTTCTCTGCCTTTACATCGCTACTGTATTATCTAGGCATTCTTCAAAAAATCGTCTATGGATTTGCATGGGTCATGAGTAAAACCATGCGATTAAGTGGTGCCGAGTCCCTAGCCGCAGCAGCAAACATCTTCATAGGTCAGACTGAAGCTCCACTAGTGGTAAAACCCTACCTGGAGAAAATGACCAAATCTGAAATGCTGTGTCTTATGGTGGGAGGAATGGCCACTATCGCCGGTGGAGTGCTTGCGGCATTCATAGAATTTCTGGGAGGACAGGATGCAGTCGCCAAAGCTGAATTTGCACGCCATTTAATTACTGCATCCATCATGAGCGCCCCTGCAGCTATCGTCATGGCCAAAATTTTATTCCCAGAAAACACACCAGAATTAATTGACCGCAAGCTGGATATATCAAAAGAGAAAATAGGCTCAAATATTCTCGATGCCATATCCATAGGAACGACTGACGGTCTCAAACTGGCGGTAAATGTAGGAGCAATGTTACTCGTTTTTACTGCCATTATCGCAGTAGTCAATTGGTTTCTAGGAGACCTAATAGGCGACCCTACTGGATTGAATACCCTTATTGCAGATGCAACTGATGGAAGGTACGAGAAGTTCTCCATGCAATATATTTTGGGTAACGTCTTTGCTCCCGTAGCCTGGATCATAGGCGTACCCTCTACAGATATCGTGGCTGTAGGCCAGTTGCTGGGTGAGAAGACTATTCTAAACGAATTTTTTGCCTATGCCTCTCTCAGCAAGATGAAAGCCGCCGAAACATTAACTAATTACCGAAGCATTGTAATCTCTACCTATGCCCTTTGCGGATTTGCAAATTTTGCGAGTATCGGGATACAAATAGGCGGGATAGGTGTTTTGGCACCAGGACAACGCAAGGTACTAGCAGCATTTGGTTTAAAGGCCCTATTGGGTGGAACCTGTGCCGCGTTGCTTACCGCTACGATAGCGGGAATGCTTTTTGGCTAATCGCCTTAGTATAGCGATATTTAGTTGTTCATTTATCTACTGATCTATCATCATGAAACAGTACCACGACTTGCTTAGATTAATACTAGACACGGGAATCGACAAGGGTGACCGCACGGGAACTGGTACGCGCAGCATTTTTGGTCACCAGATGAGGTTTGACCTTGAGCAGGGGTTTCCACTAGTGGCTAGTAAAAAGGTTCATGTCAAATCAATCATCCATGAATTGCTCTGGTTGCTCTCGGGTGATACTAACATAAGTTACCTAAAAGACCATAAGGTACGCATCTGGAACGAGTGGGCAGATGAGAATGGCAATCTAGGCCCCGTTTATGGCCATCAATGGCGCAACTGGAACAGCGAGGGAATAGACCAGATCAGTAATGTGATCAAAACCATAAAAACCAATCCTGACAGTAGGCGCATGATGGTTACCGCCTGGAATCCTGGTGTGATGCCAGACACCTCGAGAACCTTTGCCGAAAACGTGGCAGCTGGCAAGGCGGCACTACCACCTTGCCATGCGTTCTTTCAGTTCTATGTATCTAATGCTAAGTTGAGCTGCCAGCTTTATCAACGCAGTGCAGATGTATTCCTGGGAGTACCGTTTAACATTGCTAGTTACGCACTATTGACCATGATGGTGGCACAGGTTTGCGAGCTGGGATACGGTGATTTTATACACACCTTTGGCGATGTGCATATCTATAATAATTTACGTGAGCAGGTGGAACTTCAATTGACCCGCGAGCCCAGAGCGTTGCCCACCATGAATCTCAATCCGTTGCGTGAACACATATTTGATTTTGTCTATGAGGACTTTGAATTGATAGGATACGACCCACACCCCGCTATCAAGGGGATCGTCGCGGTTTAAAAACACAATAAAATAGCTTAACAGTTACTTAGCTACTGCTCCTGTCAACTATTTTTTTTTGTAATAAGCGATAAACCAAGGGCTTATTATAATTTGACAACAAATTTTATTGCTAGCCATGGGATTAGATCAAATATTTTGACGGCCTAGAATAAATGCACCAAAAAATTAATCCAATTATTCTGCCCTACTGCTACTGTAGTGATTGCCATTGATAATCGTGCAACGGTTTAAAAGATCCGTGTAACTGACAGGCTGTAGGTTTTTTCTTTTGAGTTGTGATATTGTTAACGCTTTCGCGAAAGCGTAATAATCAAAAAACTCTAACTTTGAGTTATTCATGACTGCCGACCAGCTTACCCAACTTTTTAAGACCACTAGAGAACAATCAGAAAAAATCTGTGCACCGCTTCAAATTGAGGATTACGTAGTGCAACCCATTGTAGATGTATCACCTCCCAAATGGCATCTAGGTCATAGCTCATGGTTTTTTGAGGAGTTCTTGCTCTGTGAATATTTGCCAGGCTACCAGCGTTATGACGCGCGATTTGCTTATGTTTTCAACAGTTACTATGAAAGCATGGGCGCACGAGTAGTACGTACCGACAGGGGCAACCTTTCTAGACCAGGTGTGGATGAAGTGTATCAATATCGCAAACATGTCACCTCGCACATGCTGGAATTGTGTCAACAACATTTTGACCCATCCTGGATTCCTGTGCTCGAGATAGGAATTCATCATGAAAAACAACATCAAGAGTTATTGCTCACCGATATTAAATACATCCTAGGAAACAATCCCCTGCAGCCTGTTTATGGCGCGGTACGCAATGAGGTACTGGTAGAAGATGAGAAGCTGGAATATATCTCAATACCAGAGGGCATACACCAGATAGGTCACGAGGGTGACCAGTTTGCTTATGATAATGAATCACCACGGCATCGAGTATTTCTAGAACCGTTCTCCATTTGCAACCGGCTAGTCACTAACCAGCAATGGCTGGATTTTATGGAGGCTCGTGGCTATAGTAATGCGTTATTGTGGCACACCGAGGGCTGGGACTGGGTAAAGAAAAATAATACCAACAGCCCGATGTACTGGCAATTACAGGACGATCAATGGCATAACTATATTTTGGGTGGTGTTGAGAAAATCAATCCTCAAGCAGCGGTAACCCACGTATCGTATTACGAGGCTTTTGCGTTTGCACAATGGGCTGGAAAGCGCTTGCCCACAGAATTTGAATGGGAGGCTTCCCAACATCTATTCTCTCATGATAACCGCTGGGAATGGACAGAAAGTGCTTATCTACCCTATCCTAACTATCAGAAGCCAGATGGCGCCCTGGGAGAGTACAATGGCAAATTTATGGTGAATCAGAAAGTACTGCGCGGCGGGAGTATAGCTACCGCGACAAATCACTTGAGGCCTACTTATAGAAACTTTTTTCATGCCCCGCTCCGGTGGCAGTTTACGGGTCTACGACTCGCACAATCCCTATGACCAAAGAACAACTTTTCACAAAAGAATTTGAGGATCACGTTAAAGAAGGGCTTAGTGCCTTTCCTAAATACTTGAGCTCAAAATATATCTATGATGACCTGGGCGATGAATTGTTCCAGCAGATCATGGCACTACCAGAATACTACCTAACGGATGCAGAGTACAACATATTGCAGAAGCACAGCACATCCCTACGGGAACTGCTGGCCTGTGATACTGGTTTTGACCTAATTGAACTGGGCGCTGGTGATGGAAAGAAAACAAAAGTATTACTGCAAGAACTGCACCAGCATCAATGCGACTTTACCTACATACCTATTGATATAAGCCAGCATGCCATTGATGATTTACAGAATAGTATCAAATCACGATGGCCTGAAATGGATGTACAGGGCGAGCAAGGAACCTACTTCAAGGTACTGGAAAAGCTGGCCGCCTTTAATAAGAGACCAAAATTGTTGCTGGTACTGGGTTCAAACATAGGCAACCTGGATCACGACAAGGCAATAGATTTTTTAAGCAAGCTTAAAGATTTAATGCATAATGGCGACCAGCTCTTTATGGGATTTGATCAAAAGAAGGATCCCATTACCATACAAAACGCCTACGCAGATTCTAGCGGCGTTACCCAGGAATTCAACCGTAATCTTTTACATAGAATCAACCGGGAAATGGATGCAGACTTTCCGGTAGACAGTTTTGATCACTGGGAGACCTACGACCCAGAAACGGGAACTGCCAAAAGCTTTCTTATAGCAACGACTCCATGTGAGGTTACCATAGATAAACTGGATTTAAAAGTGAATTTTGATCAATGGGAAACCATTCACACAGAAATCTCTCAAAAATATAATGATGATGTCGTTGAATGGCTTGCCAGGGAATCTGGTCTGACTATAAACCAGATCTACGAGGACGATCATCAACTGTTCAAGAATTACCTTTTTACTCCTGAAAACAAATAGTTTTATACACCTTTATACCAGTCTCTATGAAAGCAATCTGGAACAATCAAGTCCTAGCAGAAAGTGAGGAAACCAAAGTGGTGGAGAACAATCATTACTTCCCGGCAGACTCCATTAATAGTAAATTCTTCAAAGAAAGCGATACAAAAAGCAATTGTCCATGGAAGGGAATGGCAAGTTATTACTCCCTAGAAGTCGACGGAGCAATCAATAAAGATGCTGCCTGGTACTATCCAGATACGAAACACGCTGCCAAAGAAATTGAAGGCTATGTAGCTTTCTGGAAAGGTGTTGAGGTGAAATAAAATCGATTGATTCTTACCGCTTATTGTGCTTAATTAAAAATGACCGAAACCAAAATATTAGCAGAAAGAATAAAACTAAGGTTGATTGAAATGCCTGATTTGAATTCAATTCATAAACTGCATTCTTTACCTGAGACTGATGAATTCAATGCCCTCGGAATTCCGAAAAACATTAATGAAACCAAATCTATAATTGAACCTTGGATTGCAGAAAACAAATTGAGTGAAATAAAGAATTACACATTTGCAATAGAAACTAAAACGGATACAAAATTCATTGGACTATTTGGACTTAAACTTGGGAACGAAAAATATAAACGAGGAGAAGTTTGGTATAAAATACATTTTGACTATTGGAAAAAAGGTTTCGCTACGGAATCTTTAAAAGCAGTAATAAATTTCGGATTTGAAAATCTCAAATTATATCGAATAGAAGCTGGATGTGCAGTTGAAAATATTGATTCAATTAGGGTACTCGAAAAAGCTGGAATGACAAGAGAAGGACGTTTAAGACAAGTTTTACCTTTAAAATCTGGTTGGTCTGATAATTTTGAATACTCCATAATTGAGACTGACGAAAGAAAATAACTAAGCACAACACCGTAAAAAATTAATTGCTCTAAATAGCCTCCTTGCGAAAATTCCTACGGAATTTTCTCGTTTGTGTTTTATTTACAAGCATTATTGCTTTACCAGCGCATCTAATCATATACATTCAAATTAGGAGCGGTTGCCCAATAAAGCGGAATAAAGGGCTCTTCTAAGGAATTAATTCCTATGCAGGAAAGTAAATTCTTTTGTTGCCCACAAAATTAGCCGTTATTTCACTTAGGAGTCCTTACTTCTCATTCTAAAAGTTCAGAAGGCAATAAGTTTTAAATTACAGTACCAGAGCACAATTGTTCATCATCACTTCCATCTTCAATCTTCCCCTATTAGAACTATAGAGTAATCTTTTGAAGTCGGTCTAAATCCTGGTATACGTAACCTCAATACTATTGATGCTGCCTATTACTGAGTTGGGATCTGGATTAAAATATTGAGAAACCTCATTTCTATCCACGGTGAAGGATATAGTGGTAGGTGTTATGGTAATTGCCTTGCTTTCTGAGACACTACCCCCAGGAACTGGAACCGTTACAGTAAGTACGTCATTCATATCAACCGTATAAGTTCCTGAATAAGAATTGTCGCTGCACGATATTCCCGCGCTTTGACTATAATTTAAATCTGGCATTTCAATGGTGAAGTCCCCAGAAGCCGTAAGACTAAGCAATCGATTGTCAAAGCAAAAGGTTTCATCCAGCAAATCTGTAGAGGAAACGCTATCATTATTTATGTCGACGGCTACATCACCTACAAGAGCAGTAAGCTCATAATCACCCACTATAGTATTTTGTGTATTGGGTTGATTGACGGGTTCGTCGTCCTCACAACTAGAAAAAGTAAGCATTAAACCTAGAGCTGGTAGTAGAAGTAGTAAATTTTTCATCCTGTATAATTCAGTTTCATTATGATTACGATAGCTAGAATGGATAAAACTAGCAGCTTGTTTGTTCCGCTTTCGCGAAAGCGCAACATTCAACAATAATACGACCAATCCATCAAAGTTTGAGTTGCATAAATGCTAAATACCTTACATTTAGCTAAATAGCAACAACAGCTCCTTACACAATCATTATTAAAAACTTTAAAGCTTAATCAAATAGCAGCTTGAATATTAAATATAAAACAGTACATTTGCAGCCCGATTTTAGTTAGTAAAATCTACTGAAGAATTAAAAGGATTTAATAGTGAATACTTTAAGTTACAAAACGGCATCAGCAAACAGCGCTACGGTAACCAAGAACTGGGTACTGATTGACGCGGCTGACCAGCCCCTAGGTCGTATGTCCTCTATCGCTGCAAAGTTTTTGAGAGGCAAATACAAGACTGATTTTACGCCCCACGTAGACTGCGGTGACAATGTTATCATTATCAATGCAGACAAGGTCCAGTTGAGTGGTAATAAATGGAACGACAAGACCTACATACGTCACACGGGTTATCCGGGTGGACAGCGCAGTCTAACCGCTCGTGAATTGTATGACAAAGATCCTACTCGCGTAGTTTCCAAAGCTATCAAGGGAATGTTGCCCAAAAACAAATTGGGTAGCGCGATCTTCCGTAACTTGAAAGTCTACACCGGTACAGAACATGGTCATGAGGCTCAACAACCACAAACTATTAACCTTAACGAGGTAAAGTAATATGGATACCCTACACAAAATAGGTAGAAGAAAAACCGCCGTGGCTCGTGTTTACATGAGTGAAGGAAATGGTACCGTTACCATCAACAAAAAAGATTATAAGGACTACTTTACCACAGGAGTTCTTCAATATAAGGTCACACAACCTTTTGCATTAACTGATACCATGGGCAACTATGATGTAAGTGTGAATGTGAATGGTGGTGGTATCACCGGTCAGGTTGAGGCCGTAAGACTAGCGATCTCTAGAGCGCTGGTTGAAGTTGATGAAGACAACAAACCTAAGTTAAAAGCTGAAGGCTTGATGACTCGCGATCCCAGAATGGTGGAGCGCAAGAAATTTGGACAGAAGAAAGCAAGGAAGAAATTCCAGTTCTCTAAGCGTTAATACGATTACCATCCCGTCGAGAGCATCTCGGCGGGATTTGTTCTTTTTTTATTATTTTAATTTGCTGTCATGCCTGGTTGCCGCCAGAGCTAAGTTTAGCATCTAAATAATCGGGGCGCGTGTTGCTTTGGTAACACAACCACCCAGTTATTGCTATCGACAGAACGTAAACTATTTATTATGGCAAATAATACTGATGTCAAGTCACTACTTGACGCAGGTGTCCACTTTGGTCACCTTACCCGTAAGTGGGATCCTAACATGGCTCCCTACATCTATATGGAACGTAACGGGATCCATATCATCAACCTTTACAAGACTGCCGCAAAGCTGGAAGAAGCAAAAGCTGCTCTACGCAAGATTGCTGCCTCAGGACGCAAGGTACTTTTTGTCGCTACAAAAAAGCAGGCAAAGGACATCGTTGCAGGTCATGCAGGGAATGCAAACATGCCTTACATTACTGAAAGATGGCCCGGCGGTATGCTTACCAACTTTGTAACCATACGCAAGGCAGTCAAGAAAATGGCGCTTGTAGACCGTATGAAAAAAGATGGTCGCTATGAGACCCTTTCAAAGAAAGAACGTCTTCAAGTAGATCGTATGCGTGCAAAACTAGAGAAGAACCTAGGTTCTATCTCTGAGATGACTCGCATGCCTGCTGCACTATTTGTGGTTGACACGGTGCGTGAACACATTGCGGTAAAAGAGGCTTTGAAATTGGGTATTCCAATCTTTGCCATGGTTGATACAAACGCAAACCCGCGCGATATTGACTTTGTGATTCCAGCAAACGATGATGCTTCAAAATCAATCGACTTGATTATCAAGGAGGTTGCAGATGCTTGTGTTGCCGGTCACCAGGATCGCAAGAATGAAAAAAAAGCATCTGACGATGCTGCGGCCATGAAGGCACAAGCAGACAAAGACGCTGCAGAGAAAAAAGCCGCTCAAGCTGCACCAGCCAAAGAAGAGGCTCCCGCTAAGGAAGAAACCAAAAAAGACGAAGAAGAATAAACACTCCGGGAAACTGGACTAAAAACAATCATTATGGCAAAGATATCTGCTGCTGATGTAGGAAAATTAAGAAAGACCACCGGTGCCGGTATGATGGACTGTAAAAAGGCCCTCGTAGAGGCAGATGGTGATTTTGACAAGGCAATTGAGATCCTGAGAAAAAAGGGTCAGAAAGTAGCCGCAAAACGTGCCGATCGCGATTCAAGCGAGGGTGTTGTTGTGGCGAGAATCAATGAAGAAAACACTAGAGGTGTTGTATTCTCTCTTAATTGTGAGACTGACTTTGTTGCAAAAAATGACTCTTATCTAGAACTGGCTAACTCCATTGCCGCAAACGCACTCAACGCAAACAGCAAGGAAGAACTACTTGCGTCCAGCCTGGGTGACATGACGGTAGAGGAAAAACTGGTAGAGCAAACTGGCGTAATAGGTGAGAAACTTGAGATAGGCGGTTTTGAAGCACTAGAGGCTCCTTATGTAGGCTCTTATGTTCACAACAAGAAAATAGGTGCGCTCACGGCATTATCTACAAGTAGCGACAACGCTGCCGAGGTTGCCAAATCGGTTTCAATGCAGGTAGCATCCATGGGTGCCACCACTCTTTCTTATAAGGATTTTGACCCTGCGTTTGTGCAATCTGAGACTGAGGCGCGCATTGCTGCCATCGAGAAGGACAACATTGAACTAGGCCGTCTAGGAAAGCCACAAAAGAACGTACCACAATTCATCTCTCGCTCACAATTGACTGACGATGCTCTGGGTACTGCAAAAATGAAGTTTGAAAAAGAACTGGAAGCTGAGGGTAAACCAGCAGCTATCTGGGATCGCATTCTTCCTGGTAAGATTGATCGCTATATCGCAGACAATACGACGCTGGATAAAGAGCAAGCTCTACTGGACCAAAACTTCATCATGGACGAGAAGAAAACCGTGGCGGAGTATGTGGAATCAAAAAATGCTGACGTAGTAGGATTCAAAAGAGTCTCTATAGCCTAACTGCATCGAGAGTAAGAATTAGAACCGCTTTTCATTCTTGGAAAGCGGTTTTTTTGTGGTTGGTGTTTAAGAATTATGCTTTCGCGAAAGCAGAATACGCCAACAACCATTTTACATGAATTAGTTGCAATAACGACCAAAACCATGTTTGATGAATAGCACAACTTCCTACAACAGAAAATCTCTGTCTAAGACGAGCTGGATGAACATTTGTATGCCTTCTTACCTCTAAATTCAACCCACAGGTACTTAATTTAGACACCGGAATGCCAAAGGCTCAAACGGTTCCTTTAAAATCATACTAATAAATATCATGTATAGAATCCTACTCATTGGCATCATGCTACAGCAAGTTATTGGGTGTCAAAGCTCTTTACCACAAAACGAACCAACACATCCTAGCACAAATAAAACAACGGCTAATTTTAGATTTTTTGAAGTAGCTAAACTGGATTCAAAGTATACCGAGACTTCTGGTTTAGAATACCTAAACCACCAGTTGATTACACACAATGATAGTGGAGATGCGCCCACTATTTACGTTCTGGACACTCTAGGTGCTGGAATGTCTCAGAACACTTTTTTAAATATGCGCGCAATAGACTGGGAAGACATTACTAGGGATGAAACCCACCTATATATTGCCGATATAGGAAATAATTACGGGGATCGTAAAGATCTTGTGATCTATAAAACACCTCTCAATCAATTCAATAATACTACCGCGCAAGTAGAGCGGCTAGTAATCAATTATCCTGAGCAAAAGGATTTTTCCCGTAATGAACAAAAACATCCTTACGATGCAGAATCACTGGTTGCCATCAACAAATCACTCTATATCTTTTCAAAGGACTGGAAAGATTTGAACACAATCGTTTACAAACTAGACAAGGATAGTGTTGAACAAAGTGCTGCGATGATCCAGAAACACCCCATTAAAGGACTGATTACCGGGGCAACCTATAATGGAAAAGATGCAGTAATGCTTTGCGGTTATGATTCTGGATTGGCGCCATTTGTTATACGAGTCAACTATACTGAGGGAAAGTTTGAGTTCAAGAACAAACAATGGCTACCCATATCTGGAGGCGCACAGGTAGAAGCCATTACATACGCCTATACTAATGCTGCTGCTGAGGAAATATATTACCTGAGTGCCGAGGCGGTCAACATTAAACTGGGAGAAGATGAAGCAAAAAGCGATGCTACACTCTACAAGATGATTTGGAAAGAGGACAAATAATCCTACGAATAGCTGGGGCTTTTGAGCTGGAGTCCCTACTTAAAACTGCACTATTTGATTTTTCAGGTTTAATCGTAAGCCTCATAATTATTTATCCATAATTTAACCTCTACGACCTTAACTACATCCTTAAAATAGAAGTACTTTCGCGCGCTGAAAATTTTCAAACCATGGACTGGACTGCATTTCAACAAGCGATACTTGCGCTAGATTTTAAGGAGATCTTTACTGCTAGCATGGTACTGTTTGCAGTAATAGATATTGTAGGAAGTATTCCCATAATCGTTGATTTACGACGTAAGGTGGGTCACATACAAAGTGAAAAAGCCACTATTGTTGCAGGAATACTCATGATTGTATTTATGTTCATTGGTGAACGTATGCTTTCGTTAATCGGTATAGACGTAAATTCCTTTGCTGTAGCAGGTGCCTTCATAATATTCTTTATTGCGCTGGAGATGATACTCGGGATACAGCTTTATCGGGATGATGCTCCCGAAACGGCAGCTATTATTCCTATTGCTTTCCCTTTAATCGCAGGAGCAGGAACTCTTACTTCTGTACTATCCCTGCGATCTGAATATGCTGCGATCAATATAGTCATTGCCATTATTGTCAATGTCTCATTTGTCTACCTTGTGCTCAAAACTTCTGGTAAAATAGAGCGAGTGCTGGGTAAGCAGGGTATAGGCGTGGTCAGGAAAATCTTTGGGGTTATCTTGCTAGCGATAGCTGTAAAGCTTTTTGCGACAAACATTAAAGAATTATTCTAATGAAAACTCTCTTTTACGTTCTGCTGGCCCTCTCATTTGCAAGTGTTGTATTCAACATATTTAAATTGGATTTTGACGCTTTACTAATAGGCGATAGTCAGATTGCTATGATTAGTATCGTAGCGGCTCTTTGTGTAATGGTGCTTGCCGCAATCATGATTATAAGTCTTAAGATAAAGGAACGTCAAGAAGTCTAGGCATCACAAAGAGAGAGGCATTACTTAAACTATCTCAAACAACGAGCTGGGAGGTATTATACTCAATCTATGGGCTGCCGGATCTCGTGAAATACTAGATTTATATTAATTGTACAATCACGTTCAATTGCTTAAGGTCAGGCGCCAGGCTAGGTTTTTTTCTTGTTGACCAGGTAATAAAAACTGATTGACAACGTAAAGCACAAACCCCACGCAAGCAACTCGGGTATCAGTTTATAGTAGTTATTGTGTTGCCAGCCTGAGGATGCCAGATATAACATAGGCGTTGTAAGAGTGAGTATAATACCAGTTATCAAAAGTCTGTACCTTTGACTTAATTTGACTCTTTGAATTACTCTTACAATGGGAAGATATACAACCAGGCTCACTAGTAGTGGAACTATGTTATAATAGATAGCCCCATAAACCACATCCATAATACTTGTTTGAGAATTCATACCTTGAACTGGATTTTCAGTAAACACAAGAATGGTTAAAAGCCAGTATATCATTAGGAAAGACAAGTCTTTTATTACTATGTGGATTAGAAAATATCGACACCCCTTCATGTGAGTTCTTATCATTAAGGTCCTGAAGGTAGTACACTTTTTAAAAATAGTGACGCGATAAATGTCTATTCACTATAGTATCTTTTTATGGGCGACAGATCCAAATTGAATAGATCTTAACGTACAAATTCATCTGCCCAGAGCGAACAGATCTTAAACTGCATACGGTTTAATTACCAACAGGTGTATTGCCAGATCTAAGTCAAAGCCGTGTCACAAAAATTTTTAATCGCCACAGCACATCACAAAACCACCTGATCCTAGCGCTGTGATGAGAAGTCCGTATAATTTTCAGCTTCTTCTATTTAATAATGTTGATGTAAAACTCATGCGAGCGCTATTTGCTCATTCACTAACCCAAAGTGACGATTCACTCAATACCCTGCCCTACTACCTATGGTTCGCGCTATCTTTAGAATTCAAAGTACTATTATGAGATCCCTACCATTCCTATTTATCCTTTTGTTTGCTTCATTTTCCATCAATGCGCAAGACTGGTATCAAGAAAAATGGAGTGAATTAGAACGTGCAGAGGTTGACGGAATGGTGGAGGACGCGCAGGAGATTCTAGAATTAATTGAACGACGTGCCAAGAGAAAAAACGATCAGGATCAAATGATAAAAGTCTTTTTGTTCCAAAGCAAGTTTGCCATGATTAAAGATGAGAATGCTCAAGACACCATCATCTTAAGAATTGACGAGAAAATTGCCTCTAGTGCCTTGCCCGTCACAAACTTATATCATCTGGTTTATGCGCAATTGCTTATTGACTACTGGGAGAGCAATCAATACCGCATACGTAATAGAACAGCAGGCGTTGAGACTGGTGGATTTACCACCTGGGATACTGATCGTTTTTTTATTGAGATTACTGGTCAGTTAGAGAAAGCCTTAAGTCAAAAAGAAGAACTGGCATCCATCAAGATAACAGACTATCCCGCAATTGTAAAAGAATGGCCAGCCAGTCGCAGCCTAAGGCCCACCTTGCTGGATGCCATAGCTCATGAGGCACTAGCCTTCTACAAAAAAGGGTTCAACTTTCAATCAAAGGCGGTAGATGAGTACTTAATTACGCCAGAAAACGCCTTTCTCGACACCCAAGAACTATTAAAAATTATTACTACTGATGCATACTCTACACAATACAAGGCGCAGCGTCTCTATGCCCAGTTGGAACAAATCCACCAGGAGCTAGGTAACGACGCTGCCTATGTAAATGTTCTACTAGAACGTCTAGAGTACAACCGCAACAAATTGGGGTATCGTACGGAATTTCCAGCCTATGAAGCGCAGATTAAACGCCTGATCCAGACTTATAACAATGTTCCACTAGGCACCCTTGCCACACATAGGTTAGCAAGCTATTACTACTATAGAAGTAACACCGGTGATGGCAAACTAACGAATAGAGAACTTGCCATCGAGCTCTCTAAAGCTGCTATTGAAAAATTTCCAAACTCCCTGGGAGCAGAGCGATGTAGGGAGTTGTTGTCAATAATTTATCAACCAGAACTCTTCCTACAGCACCAGGATAATATAATTCCAGATAGCACGCAGCACATTGTACTGAAATACAAGAATGTAAGCCGGGTTAATTTGTACTTCATTAAAGCTGATAGAGCCCTAGACAGTTACAAAAACCGGAGCGATTCATTGTATCGCACTATATTTAAATCGGCTAAAAGAGGTAATAAAATTGCTATTGAAAAAGAAGTTTCACTTCCCCAGGGAGATGACACCTATGAACACTCTCTTAAACTGGAACTACCGGGAATGAGTGCGGGTAGGTACTTTGTAATGGCAACAACCGGGAGTGATGGTGAATCAACCCTAGCAGTTAGTGAACTGGTGACGAGTAACCTTTCCCTCTTTAAAACTCGCGACGACAATAATCTGGTTGTAAAAGTACTGGACCGTACCACTGGTACTCCATTACAAAACATACCCGTAAGTCAGACACTCAAAAAACAAGGGGTTTACACTACCAAAAACACAGATAAACATGGTCTGGTAAAATTCCGGGTGAATAATGTAAGAGACACGCGTCTACTACTCGCGGCTAGGGATCTGGATACCATACGCGCTTCATTTTATAGTTATGCTTATGAAAATAATCGTCTAGATGTTGACGAGTCTGGACGTGAAGTTAAACACTTCATATATCTAGACCGCGCGATCTATAGGCCAGGACAGGAGGTATTTTATAAAGTGGTCACGCTTTCTAGGTACATGGGGAAAACCAGCGTGGTAAAAGGTGAGATCTTTGATCTTTATGTTGAAAATGCTAGTGGTGATGACATTTTTGAAACTCAGGCAATTTCAAATGAGTACGGATCATTTAGCGGTTCATTTGTACTTCCAGAAGATGGTCCACTAGGCGAGTTTAGCCTTAATGTGGACAGCGATGAAGATTCAAGATTTTGGGATGACGTAGACGATTATGATACAGGAGAGCATGACTTCCAGGTAGAGGAATATAAACGACCCACATTCAGCGCAGGTTTTAAGCCAGTCACAAAAGCCTATAAAATAGGCGATAGTGTTAGGGTTACCGCTTTCGCGAAAGCGTTATTAGGATCAAACATTACCAATGCCACCGTAAACTATAGTGTGGCGAGAATGGCACAACTACCCTGGTACCGATATCAAAACCTTACGAGTGACAAAGTCATCCTAACCCAGGGTACGACTACAACCAATGCAGATGGTGAGGCTTTTATCAACTTCAAGGCTATAGCTGATGATGAACTGAGCCAGAAAAACGAGCACCCAGTCTACGTATTCACAATAGAAGTTGAAATCATCGATATCAATGGTGAAACACGCACCGCAACTACTAGTGTCAACATCAGTAAAATGCCATTTGATATTGAGCTGGCGACAAATCCGCAGCTGGATCGGGCTGAAAATGAGATTCAAATTTCCCTTAAAACACCTAATGGTAAGACGGCTAGTGCATATGTGCAGGTGGAGTTGTACAAGTTACCGCAGGCAGCGCAGATAAGCTATGAGGATAATTTAGATCAGGCAGAGTTCCACCAAGACTTTACCGGGGATGAATCGCGGGAAGTCAATAACAGGATAAAGGAACCGCAAAGCATGCTTGTTTTTGATAAAACCATCAAGATCGACACAGTTAGATCCATAAAGATACCAATCAAAAAAGACTGGAAAAATGGGTCCTATTTATTCAAAATTAAGGCAGCTCAAGAGCAGGAAAGACTTAATTCAACTAAAATAAAGCTGGAAAAAAGAATCAGTATCTGGGCAAATTATGATCTGCCACTAGAGGCTACGATTCTCAAGACAGTTGGAAAATTAAAAGGTAACCAGGTCCTACTGGATCTTTATACCGCAGCTAGTGAAATATATGCGCAGGTCGTTGCCTACGACAAGGAGCGTACCATAAGTGATGAGACCATACGCATACCTCGTGGTAAGACCCAATTGAAGTTCAATCTTAACAAGTTTAAAGGTAAAGCGGCAAAATTCCAAATAACGACGCTCAAAAACAATGCTTTTGAAACCGAGTTAATCCAGGTAGAGAAACCTATAAAACCAGTAGCGCCTACCTATAATATTGAAACGCGTACCTATAGAAACAAACTCTACCCAGGACAGGAAGAGCGCTGGTCGTTCTCCATTAAGGGGGATAAAAAAGTGGAAATGGAAGCCGTGGCCAGCATGTATGACATGAGTCTGGACCAGTTCCTCATAACCCGCTGGGATAAGCCTGCTTTTTACGACAGACACTATGAAGAGTATAGCCCACAACGATTTTCAAAGCTTACCCCTTTTAAACGTAGTGAGGCGTTTATCAATTTTAATTATGCGAGGTACCACCTACCAGATCTCAAATTTGACCAGATCAACTTTTACGGACTTAGATTCAACAACTTTACTAGAAGTTATAACCAGTACCTGCTCAATAAGATGAGAATTCTTGCACCTATCAAACCCGTTAAGGGAAAGTTTGCCGGGCGGGTACTAGATCCAGATAATGAGCCTGTTTTTGGAGCAACGATCCAAGTAAGCGGGACCAACGTATTTGCTCAAACCGATTTTGATGGAAACTTTGTAATTAACGCAAAACCTAGCGACGTTCTCATCATATCATTTCCAGGATATGATCAGCAATCAATCACCGTAGGCAAAGCAACAACGATGGTGATTATTTTAACCACCTCCCTAGATGAAGTAGTGGTCGCCGGTTACCGTACATCTAATAAAGCCAGAAGTAATGTTGCTGCATCGACAATCGTAAGTGAAGAAACCGAAGAATTTGCAATAAGTGCCGGAATGTACGATGACCTCAATGGTGATCCTGACTACTTAGTTCGTCCTAACGGCAATGTGATTCAAAGACTTCAAGGTCAGATTGCAGGACTAACTATCCAGGATAGCACAGGGCAACCCGGCGCCAATAGTCTAGTAAGATTAAGAGGAGTAGCCAGCACAAATGGCAATCAAGAACCGCTCATCATCATTGACGGGATTGTTGTGACTGAGGCTGTTTTCAGGAAACTAGACCCAGCAGATATAGTAGAAACCGGCGTGCTTAAAGACTCAAACGCCACTGCTATTTATGGCAATCGCGGTGCTAATGGCGTTATTATAATCTCTACTCGAGCAGGGGTGAGTGTTACCGACCTGGTCCAGCAAAAAATCCAGCTGAATAGCGTACAGGTCAGGAGAGACCTCAAGGAAACCGCCTTTTTTCTACCAGATCTGCGTACAGATGAAGAGGGTAACATCAATTTTACCTTCAATTCACCAGAACGGTTAAGCCAGTGGAGGTTCCGGTTACTGGCACATGATCAACGAGGTGAATCTGTTTATCTGGAAAAACAAGCGGTCACACAAAAAGAGCTGAGCCTAGTACCCAATGCACCGCGCTTTCTCAGGGAAAAGGATACGGTACAATTCTCAACCAAGATTTCCAATCTATCCGATCAACCTATGAACGGGGTTGCCATCTTGCAACTTTTTGATGCCACTACCCTCAAACCCGTGGATAGTTTAATGTCAAATGAAAATTCAAGACAAAACTTTACCGCTACGGCACGAGGTAACACTAGTATCTCCTGGACCTTTACGGTTCCACAAGGAATGCCAGCAGTCACGTACCGCGTCACAGCTGCAAGCAACAATTTTTCTGATGGGGAGGAAAATGTATTGCCAGTATTGACTAATCGGGAATTAGTCACAGAGTCACGAGCTTTATGGGTACGAGCTGGTACTACCGAGACGGTCACAATGGATAATCTTATCAACAATACTTCCAGCACCTTAAAAAATCACCAGATGACGCTGGAATATACCTCTAATCCCAGTTGGTATGTCATCAAGTCCCTGCCCTACCTCATGGAATATCCGTATGAGTGTACGGAACAAACCCTGAGCCGCCTATTTGCAAATGCCATAGCGTCAAAAATTGTGACTAGCAACCCACAAATTGAAAAGGTATTTGAAGCATGGGAAAAGAACGAGACATTGAACAGTCCGCTTTTCAAAAACCAAGAGTTGAAGTCCATAGTAATTGAGAACACACCCTGGTTAAAGGATGCCCAGTCAGAAAAGCAACAGCAAAAAATGCTTGCCAAACTTTTCAATAAAAAAAGAACGGCATCCCAGATCGAAAAGATTATTGCTATTCTTGAAGAAAAACAATTCTCAAACGGCGGATTTGCCTGGTATGGCGGTTCAAGGCCTAATGCCTACATTACCAGGTTAGTGGCATCTGGAATCACACATCTAGAGACGCTGGATGCTATAGGTGACTATCAAAAAAAACTGCTTTCAATAAGAGATAAAGCCATAAGCTATCTGGATCAAGAATGGATGGAGCGTTTTCAAACCTATTTAAAAGATCATAGCACTTTTAAAAATTATGATTTTGGAGTAAATTACTGGCACTATCAGTATGCCAGGGGAGTGGCTCCTAACAATAACAACCTGCTCTTCAAAGCAAAAACTACGGCACTTAAAAATGCAGCGCAAAATTATAATTCAAATTTACTATACCAGCAACTACTCATGGCGATGGTATTGCAACGCAACAATGATTCAAAGACTGCTGCAAAGATTATGGAAGCCTTGAGACAAAATGCAGTAACCACCAGCGATAAGGGCATGTACTGGAAAGAAAACACTAATTCCTACAATTGGTTTTCTAGTGATATTGAAACCCAGGCGCTAGCTATAGAAGCATTTACTGAAATTACTGGTGACAACAAAGTAATAGAAGAATTGAAAGTATGGCTGCTCCACAAGAAGAGAGCAACCCGGTGGAAATCTACCAAGGCTACCGCCCTGGCGTCATATGCCTTATTGCTACAGGGCAGTGACTGGCTGCAAGTAAAAGAGAATACTGAAATTAGATGGGCTGGCAGGCCTATACCTAGCAGCATGCTCCAAGATACAGAGAAAGAGGCTGGTACCGGCTACCTTAAGGTCAAGCTAGAAGCAGCTGAGATCACTAGGGAACATGCCACCGTAAAGATTCAAAACAAGACTACCGTTACGGGGTATGGAGCTTTGTACTGGCAGTATTTTGAAGATCTAGATCAGATAAAGGAAGATGGAGCTGGTGAACTCGCGGTTAAAAAGGAGTTGTTTAAAAAGGTCAATACAGAACGTGGCGAGCGGCTGGAACGGATTACAGCCGCAACTCCCATAAACATAGGAGATCTAGTCACCGTGCGGCTAGAAATACAGGTAGATCAAGATATGGATTTTGTTCATCTTAAAGATTTGAGAGCTAGTGGTTTTGAACCCGTAGATGTCTTGTCAAAGTATCGGTTTCAAGATGGGCTGGGTTACTACCAGAGTACCAAAGATGTAGCTACCCACTTCTTTTTTGACCGCATCAATAAGGGCACCTATATTTTTGAATATGACGTAAGAGCTAACAATGCGGGGAATTTCTCTGGCGGGCTTGCTAAAATCGAAAACATGTATGCCCCTGAATTTTCAAGCCATAGCGAGGGAACCAGGGTGGACATTAAAGAATAAGTTGAGATCGGTATAGCGGGATTGCCAGCACTTAAAGAAAATACTATGTTTGGCGCACTCTTTGCCCTGTCCCAAATGATGAGAACGACTTTACAACTGTTATTGCTATTGGTGGCAACTAGTTTGAATGCGCAAATTAGTGAAGATGGTTGGGATTCCGCTTTCGCGAAAGCGGAACAAGCCTACCAAAGTAAGGACTGGAACAAAGCTCGAGAACTCTATAAACCCCTACTGCAATCTAGCTCTACCGATACTTTGTTAATTCACCGCATGGGTAATATTGCTGGATATCAATCCGATTTTGAGCTAGCAGCGAGTTATTTCAAATTACTGGTCAATGATTATCCCAACAATGCAGACTATCACTATAAATACGGTGCAGCATTAGGATTGCGCGCAAAACAGGTTTCAAAACTAACCGCGCTAGGTTTGCTGGATGATGTGAAAAAACACCTTAAACTAGCCGCCACCCTGAATAAAGAACATATTGAAACCCGGCACGCATTGTCACAAATGTACTGTGAGCTCCCAGCTATAGTAGGTGGATCTTATGCAGTAGCCACCCGCTATGCAAGAGAATTACTGGCAATCTCACCCATAGACGGCTACCTAGCCATGGGTTTTGTTACTGAGTATCAAGAAAATTATCAAGATGCAGATTCATGGTATCAAAAAGCGATAGCTGTAGGGAATTCACCCACTTCCTATCATAAACTCATCAAACTCTACGCCTACAAGATGGACAGGCTAGTCGAGGCACGTCAGCTGGTAATGGAGGCCATCAAGAACAACCCGACCGACTCTAGCCTTGCCGAATTGAAGAAACAGCTGTTCTAAGATAATTTTGCTTAGTTATAGAACATTAGTTCCTTGTGTTCATAAATAAGTAGTTGCCTGGTTTGTCAGGTATAGTTCTGCCCAACTGCTACCTTTACAAAAAAATCGAATGCGCGTTCATTTTATTGCCATAGGCGGTAGTGCCATGCACAACCTAGCCCTGGCGTTACATCATAAGGAATACCAGATCTCGGGTAGCGACGATGCTATTTTTGAACCCAGCAAGTCCAGACTAGAAAGGTACCAGCTATTGCCACCGGCGATGGGTTGGTATCCAGATCAACTGGATGCATCGATTGATGCCGTAATACTGGGTATGCATGCCAAAGAAGACAATCCAGAACTATTAAAAGCGCAGGAATTAAATCTCAGGATCTATTCCTACCCAGAATATCTTTTTGAACAGGCAAAGAACAAAACCAGAGTAGTTATAGGTGGTTCTCATGGTAAGACCACTATAACCAGTATGATTCTACACGTATTGCACTATCACGATCGGGAGGTGGATTATATGGTGGGCGCGCAGCTGGAGGGTTTTGAGACGATGGTACATCTTACTGATCATAATGAGTTCATAATCCTGGAAGGAGATGAATATTTAAGTAGTCCCATTGATCGACGTCCCAAATTCCACTTATACCAGCCTAACATCGCCCTACTTTCAGGTATTGCCTGGGATCACATCAACGTTTTTCCTACCTATGAAAACTATGTGGAACAGTTTGAGAACTTTGTGGAACTTATGAAAGATGGCAGCATTCTCGTTTACAATGAAGAGGATGAAGAGGTAAAAAAAGTAGCCGATCTAGCTACAAAACCCACACGTAAACAACCCTACACCACACCGCAGCACCATATAGAAGATGGAGTAACTTATCTAGAAACACCAGAGGGTTCAATGCCCATTGAGATTTTTGGTAGGCACAATTTGAGTAATCTGGCTGGTGCAAAGTGGATTTGCCAGCTTATGGGAGTTGATGAGGATGATTTCTATGAAGCCATCGCCACTTTTAAAGGCGCCTCAAAACGCCTTGAAAAAATAGCCGAATCCAAATCAAACGTAATTTTTAAGGATTTTGCCCATTCACCCAGTAAGGTTATTGCAACCGCAGCAGCCGTAAGATCACAATATCCAGACAGAAAATTGATTACCTGTCTGGAACTGCACACCTATTCAAGCCTGACACCCCAATTCCTGGAGCAATATCGTCATAGTTTAACTGGTGCAGACGTCGCTGCGGTATTCTACAGTCCAGATGCCATAGCAATTAAAAAACTGAAACCAGTTTCTAGAGAACAGATCCTTGAGGCATTTGATCAACCAGATCTACAGGTTATGACAGATCCTAATGATTTTAAAACCTGGTTGCTAGCACAAGATCTTGACAATACTGCCTTACTTTTAATGAGTAGCGGCAATTATGGCGGTCTTGATTTTGACATGCTTAAGAAAAAAATCAGTTCATAGAAAAGCTACAGCCTAAATACAAAACAGATTGAAAAAACCAACAGATAAAGGCGTTACTGCAAAAAAACATCTAGGCCAACACTTTCTCAAGGATGAGTCTGTCGCCGTAGGTATAGCAGACTGTTTATCTTATGACGGCTACCATCACGTTCTAGAGATAGGACCAGGAACCGGTGTACTTACAAAGCATATCCTGCGTAAAGGGATTAAGGTGACAGCTGTGGAACTGGATGCAGAATCCGTAATTTACTTGAGGCATAGTTTTTCCCTGGACCACCACAAGATTGTTAATGAAGATAGCTTTGCCGTTTTGGAAACTGATTTTCTACAGCACGATTTAAGTGAAGTCGTCGGGGATCAACCCTTTGCCATTATCGGTAATTTTCCTTATAACATCAGTACGCAAATTGTTTTCAGAATGCTGGAATACCGCAGTCAGGTGCTGGAATTTGGTGGTATGTTCCAGAAGGAAGTTGCCCAGCGCATTTGCGCACCACACGGTTCAAAAACCTACGGGATATTATCTGTGCTAGCTCAGGCATACTATGACGCCAGCTACCTATTTACCGTTCCCCCTGGCGTATTCAATCCACCCCCCAAAATAGATAGTGGAGTATTACTGCTTACGCGAAAGCCCAACCACGACCAGCTGAACTGCACTTTTAAGCAATTGAAAAAAGTAGTAAAACTCGCTTTCCAGCAACGTCGCAAAACCTTGCGCAACTCATTAAAATCCCTTCAAATACCTGACGAGTTGAGAGCTCAGGAAATAATGTCGCGACGACCAGAGCAGATAAGTGTTGACGAGTTTGTTGCACTTACCATAGAGATTCACCTTAAAAGTTGAAAGTTAATTAATTACCACCTTCTGTAATTGATTAAATACCCTATAGCCGTTACATCAAAGCAGATGGTAAGGTAAGGTGTAGAACCATGGCTATGAAAGGAACGGCTAGTATTTATAAAATCATTCTGAATCCCAAACCATCGATTTTAAACTTTGTGACTGCCTTAAAATAGCAACTCTTTAGAACCGGCCGTACTGCTATCTTTGTAACCTATCCTGATACCGATGCAGTTCAACATAAGCCAAGATTTCATACAGCAGGTAGAGGACCTGATCTCACAAAAGGATGAGCTGCGCCTGCGGGAGATCTTGAGCGACATCCACCACGCCGATGTTGCCGAAATCATCGACGAGCTCAATCTAGAGCAAGCTGTTTTCATTGTAAAACTGCTGGAGTCTGAGAAAACGAGTGAAGCCCTCATGGAACTGGATGAGGACCAGCGCGACCGCATATTGAACGCCTTGAGTCCCAAGGAAATTGCTGGAGAACTCGAGGAAATGGATACTGATGATGCCGCAGATATCCTGAATGATCTACCCGACAACATTGCTCAGGAAGTCATCAATGAAATTGAGGACGAGCAACACGCGGTAGACATCGTCGACCTGTTGCGTTATGAAGAAAACACCGCTGGTGGTTTGATGGCCAAAGAGCTGGTTAAGGTCAATGAAAACTGGACGGTGACCGGTTGTGTAAGTGAAATGCGGGCACAAGCAGAAAACGTGACCCGGGTCCACTCGATCTACGTGGTGGACAACAGCAATAAACTAAAAGGACGGCTGTCGCTCAAGGATCTTCTTACCAGCGGCGAGTCCACTCCTATAAGCAAGGTATATATTCCCAAAGTAGATTATGTAAACGTGAATACCAGCGGTGAGGAGGTAGCCCGTATCATGAGAAAATACGATCTGGAGGCCATACCCGTTGTGGATGAACTGGACCGACTGGTGGGACGCATTACCATCGATGATATCGTGGATTTCATCACAGATGAGGCAGAAAAGGATTACCAGCTCGCGAGTGGTATCTCTCAAGATGTAGAGGCAAATGACAGCATCTGGCAATTGACACGAGCCCGCTTACCCTGGCTTGTTCTAGGTCTCTCCGGTGGTATAGGCGCCGCCGCAATTATGGGTGGGTTTGAACACATGATCGAGAAGCACGCGGTATTGTTTCTATTCACCCCCCTTATTGCCGCAATGGCAGGTAACGTGGGCGTTCAATCCAGCGCAATCATCGTGCAGGGTATTGCAAACGACGATTTGAAAGGGAGTATAGGAAATAGGCTCATTAAAGAGGTGCTACTGGCCATGCTTAATGGAATCATACTTGCGGTGCTGCTTTTTATTTATACCTATGCCGCAAATGGTGCCCTTCTTACTTCACTGGCAATTTCGGTTTCATTGTTTGCCGTGATTATCGTTGCGGGGTTGATAGGGACTTTTGTTCCCCTGGCGCTGCACAAGCGAGGTATTGATCCAGCACTGGCTACCGGACCCTTTATTACGACAAGCAATGACATTTTTGGGATCTTGATCTACTTTATTATTGCCAAAGCCATTATCGGAATCTAGGATGTTTGTAATTACGCTTGCGCGAAAGCGGAATATCTCACTTGACGTTTACCAATTAGAACACCTGAAAGCACATAGCTAGATTTGAAAAAAGCCGGTATAGTAATTATAGGAATTTCAATTCTACTTATAATTGGATTTGTAGTCTTCAAAAAGTTCAACCTCAATCCTAATCACAAAATCTGGGGAATGATTGATAGCCTCCTTGGAATAGCTGTTAATTTTAATGGTAGAGTGGAAGATATATATGGACGAGCCTTGTCAAAAGTCGGTTATAATTTTGGGATTGAACATTAATGCGTTGGATTTGTAAAACGATATTGATACGAAGAATTAGACCATCAAATGCCTGATATTTATGGGCACGCAAAAGATTTTATGACACCTGGATTGGAGATTGCAAAATTACCCGACAGAGAAATTTAATAAAGTTTAAAGATCCTAGCAATTCAAAACCTAGGGTGAATGATCAATTAGTTTATTATGCAACGATACTGAATGAATATGGACAAATTTCCATAATTGCTAGTGTTACCAAAACCGAAATTGAACTCATTCAACAAAATCCAGGTTTGCTGGGAAGTTCAAGAGAAAAACTGATACTGGTGAAAATCGACTGGAGGTTAGCAAATTGACCCTGACCGGATTTTGGGAGGGCCTAAGAAAATAGTCTAGTAGAATAAAAAACGAATCAATTATTAAAGGGTTTGCATAGTTACAAGCCGGAATGCAAGTGTTGTTTCTCGAAAATTCTTATATCCTTAAATCAAAGAATGGCAAGTGAAAAATTTAAATTTCAGGACTTCAGATTAGAAAATCTTTTAATATGCCCCCTACTCTACCGTTGTGTAAAATATACTTGAACCCAATATTACCGGCGGTTTCCCAATACAGCAAAAAAGCATTCTTGTTGCCCAGAACACCCAAATTTTGAAAGTTGAAATATCAAAATCATTTCTTTCATCATATATAGTACTGTTTTTCAAGATTTGGGAATTTATTGCGTGAGGGATTGTAGTGTAAATCTTTTTTAAGTCCTTCTAAGACATGAGTAGATGGACTTTAAAAGATTGCAGCGCAAAGCCCGACCCGCTTTTTTCAAGCGGGTCACGCCCTAAATAGTAACATAGCTATTGTAAATAGGCTTTATTAACGTATCTCTGATTAATGGATTACAAGCTTACTATCCTAGTGCAGGACGATAAGAAAGCTGTATTTTAACGACCACAAGAGTGCATAAAGCATACAGGATCGCCCATGAAAACCGCAAGTGCCAAAGAAGTTAGGGATGAGTTAAAACACAGGTCGCCAGCAGACCTGATGAAGATCATCTTGCGGCTGTCCAGATTCAAAAAAGAAAACAAGGAATTGCTTACCTACCTGTTGTTTGAAAGCGACAGCGAGGAGTCCTACGTGGAAAATGTGAAGGAACTTACCGTAGAAAACCTGAAAAACATCAACCACAAAACTGGCTACCACCAGAAGAAAAGTGTACGCAAGGTGCTACGGGAATTGAAGAAATACATTCGCTATTCTGGAAACAAGGAAACTGAGGTTGAGTTGCTCATCCATTTTTGCAGTATCATGCGGCAGGAATACCCTAAGTTGATGCGCAATAGGATCATCAAAGACATCGTTTCAAGACAGGCGATTATGGCGCGGGTGCGCATTTCTACCTTGCATGAGGATCTACAACATGACTATGAACAGGAACTCAACCTTACCGAGTAGAAAGCGGTATAAATAGACTTAGTTTTGAACGGTATGAACGATATAGGCCATTCTACGGCGAGAGTCAGATCTAGTGATGGCATAGTGGTAAAGGTACTGGGTCTTTTCTCTTCTGTACGGTTATATAACATCGTGATGATTGCCATCGCACAAGTTTTTGCCGCGGTATTTATTATCTCCAGCAGCCAGAGCATCACCAGCGTACTGAGCGACTACAAGCTATGGCTGTTGATCGTAGCCAGTAGTGCAACTATTGCGGGTGGGTACATAATCAACAATTTCTATGATAGGGAAAAAGACCTGATTAACCGTCCTCAAAAAACCATGCTGGAACAGCAGGTGGGCAGCCAGACTTTATGGTCTGTTTACTTTGTACTCAATGTACTGGCTGTCGTACTGGGCTATATCGTTTCCTGGAAGGCGAGCCTGTTTTTTACTTTGTATATCCTGTCCATGTGGCTCTATTCTCACAAAATAAAAAGAGGCCTGTTTATAGGTAACCTGACGGCTGCACTACTTGCGATAAGTCCCTTTTTTGTGCTGTTCATGTATTACAAGAATTTCTATAGCGTTATCCTTGTTCACGGCTTTTTTCTGTTTTTGATCATCGGTATGCGGGAAATTATCAAGGATCTCGAGAACCTGCGAGGCGATCTTACCCACGGCTACAAGACAATTCCCGTGGTGCTGGGGGAGCGTATGGCAAAACGCTTTTATACCCTACTTACTATTATTTCCATCGCCCCCATAGCTTTACTGATCATCAACTACGATATCGGGTATATGGGTTATTATTTTGCCATGATCACGGGGGCACTACTGGTTTGCCTACCCCTGTTGTGGAGTTCAGGACGACGCCGTGAATACTTGCTCATTCATTTTATATTAAAAACAATTATCGTGCTGGGCGTCTTTTCCATCCTCCTAATTGATCTAGACAATATATTGATACGCCTGCAAAACTTTTAAGTTATGGATAAAACAATCAAGGTAGCCCTGGGACAGATTGCGCCGGTATGGCTTAACAGGGCAGCAACTATTGAAAAGATCAAAACCACCGTCAATGAAGCCGCAGACCGTGGGGCAGAGTTGGTGGTTTTTGGCGAGGCCTTGCTGCCTGGATACCCCTTCTGGCTTGCGCTTACCGATGGGGCGGCCTGGAATAAAACAATCGTTAAAGAACTACATCGTGAGTATGTACTCAATGCAATTTCCATTGAGCATGGCGATCTTGATGAAATTACCACGATAGCAAAACAGCGCAGTATTGCCATATATCTGGGTATCATCGAGCGACCTAGTGATCGTGGTGGCCATTCCATTTATGCCAGCATGGTCTATATCAACGAGCAAGGTGTGATACGTAGCGTGCACCGTAAACTGCAACCTACCTATGATGAACGCCTTACCTGGTCACCCGGTGATGGAAATGGTCTAGTTACCCACAAGTTGAAGGACTTTACCGTGAGTGGTTTGAATTGCTGGGAGAACTGGATGCCACTTCCCAGGGCGGCGATGTATGCACAGGGCACTAATCTACACGTGGCTTGCTGGCCCGGGAGTGACCACAATACCCGGGACATCACCCGATTCATCGCACGGGAAGGGAGATGTTACGTCCTATCAGTCTCCAGCTTGATGATGCGGAATGATTTTCCAGAAGAAACCTTGCATTTCCAGCAACTTATGGAACGTTGTCCAGATGTACTTACTAATGGCGGGAGCTGTATTGCCGGACCGGATGGTGAATGGATCCTGCCTCCAGTAATCGATAAAGAGACCGTCCTTTATGCCACGCTAGACCTGAATCGGGTACTGGAGGAACGACAAAATTTTGATGCGGTAGGTCACTACTCCAGACCAGATGTCACGCATTTAAAAGTCAACCGCACCAGACAAACGACAGTCGATTTTACTGATTGAGGCTCTTGCCGGGAAAGGATGCCGACAAATCTCTAATTTCTCCATTTTTTTTTGCCTGAAATTGCAGAAGACTATATATTTGCGCTCGCTTAAGCAAATAGCTTGAGTTTGTGTATATCACAGTCCTCCTTAGCTCAGTTGGTTAGAGCATCTGACTGTTAATCAGAGGGTCCTTGGTTCGAGTCCAAGAGGGGGAGCAACTCAAAGCCCTTGCAATCATGTAAGGGCTTTTTAATTTTCTGGGTTACTGTTGACCCATTTATTTATCGGGATGTGGCGCAGTTCGGTTAGCGCGCACGGCTGGGGGTCGTGAGGTCGCAGGTTCGAATCCTGTCTTCCCGACAGACTAAAAGAAGCGTAAACCCGCAGTATTATGGCGATAACTGCGGGTTTTATGTTTAATAGCAAAAGCACGGTAGCCTTACCTGTACATCTTTAAAAGTTGCGGCAAAATAGATTGCATCAATAATCTAAACCGGGAACAGGAAATTATCCGACCTGGTCACGACTAGATAAGGAAGAAAAGCAGATAAAACCTAAAAGACACCAGTATAGCTGTTTGAATATCCTTTACCCGCATTATAGAAAAATGGTTCGCATAATCAATTTTAAGATTGGAATAGACGTGTTCAAGACCATATTAAAAAAAGTCTTGATAATGAAGATGTTAAAAATTGAAGTTACTGTTTCTTAAACGTCACAATGAAGTGAAAGAACCATACCTGTAGGAAAATCATTCTAATATTGGATATGAATAGAATCATAGTATTAAGAGACAATACTATACCTTAACCTAGCCAGTCTAAATTTCAGTAAATTGATTAAAACGTTTCTAAAAGAAAGTGGTTTAACTAATCTAGACAGTACCCAGTTTAAAAAACGTTACATAGGAAACAATTTTTAAACCTCAATCATCTCACCTCTTCAAGGTAAAATGTCCTCTTATGGTCTGTTCATTGACTAGATTAGTAGCATCAGTAATTTTATAGGTAGCTACATACCAGTAATCGCTGGACGGCAACTGCTCATTACGGTAGGTACCGTTCCAGCCAGCTCCTAGAATAGCTATCTGTTTAATTAATTTACCATGGCGATCGTAAATACTGACCGTAGCTTTATCATCTAGGTTCACCAGACTGGGGATCGTCCAGAAGTCATTGAAACCGTCACTATTGGGAGTAAAAAATTGGGGGACACCTACTACCCGCACATTTATTTGACGTTCCCAGCAACCGTCAAGACTTCGCAGGCTTATTGTGTGTAAGCCATCTAGCGTGGGTACGTTTGTGAAAATTGACTGATAGCGATCACCTGTTTCTTGCATCGTCACCCAGAAACCATCATCCAGTCGCGCCTCATAACCAGTATTACTGGTAGAATCTTCCACAAAAGCGGTAATTACGTGCTGGTCTTCAATATGGCTGCCATCCTCACTAGCGCCAAAGTTATTAGGACCCATGAACTCATTTACCTCAAAAAAGAACTCAAATACGCAATCCGTATCTCTATCTGTAGCGTTGAATCGATACGCGCCTATTTGCAGCAATTCTAGATCTGGTTCCATGGCGCCGCTTATGATTTCAAAACCCGCGGCTTCCTCTAGGAACCATGAAAAATCATACTGATCAACATCAAGTCCAGATCTTGCAAAAGTCTGATTAATAACAGATCCTGTACTATCAAGACAAAGCTCGTAAGACTCCAGTAGCGTGGTGGCCGGTGCAGCCCGCACATCAACGACAAAATCAAGAAATCCCGTGCAGCTACCCGCGGTATCCTCTGCTCGCACGTAAATCCTTGTTTCACCGGCAGGAAATGAAAATGCGTTGTCCAGCGGATTGACAGCATCATTGGCATCTGTTGCGGTTTGGTAGAAAGTCACGTCTAGATCGCCATTCCCACCAGCAATATTGCCTCCTATAATTGCTAGATCCAGCGTTGTAGCTCCCGCCTGGGACTCGCATAGTTCTATTACTATAGGGTCGAATAGCGCGGCGCCGTTTTCTATCGTCAATTCAAATGACGTTTCTGTACTGCAACCTTGCGTGTTCTGGTCGTAAACGTAAATCGTGACCGGATAGGTAGCAAACTGGGTGATGTTTATAAATTCCGCTTCCGCGAAAGCGAGACCATTACCACCACTCTGGGTAAAATAACTCACATTTGTAGAGAGACCAGATCCCGTAATCTCTGGAAAAGTGAAATCATTACAGACGTTGATATCGTTGATGGGATCAATTTCTGGAGACGCAGCCAGATCGAGCATAAAGGATTCTTGTGCACTACAGTTCGCCACTAGTGAATCGTAGGCATAGATAGTTATGGGAAAAGTCGGGAAGTCTGTAAACCTAATCTGCTGGCCATCGCCGTATTGAGATCCCCCACCCTCAGGTTCAGTAAAGTAGGCTTCATTACCCGATAGGTTGGAGCCCTGCAATACTGGAAACGTGAAGAAATCACAATCACTTACATCATTGATGGGATCGATTTGTGGACCTGTGGATAGATTTAGTTCAAAGCTTTCCTGGGCGTCGCAATCTGAAGTCGTACCGCTGGTGGCATAAACATAGATCGTTTGTGGAAAGCTGGCAAAGTCTGTAAGGCTAATGGTGTCACCTGGATTGAACTGGACTCCAGTCCCATCAATTCCCGTATAATAGGCTTCATTACCGGTAAGGCCAGTCCCGTTTATGGAAGGCAGGGTGTGAGTATTGCAAGCCTGCACATCGCTATAAGAATCTATACTGGGTGATGAGTTGATGGTAATACTATAGGATTCTTCATTTTCACAAGCCCCACCCGCAGATTCAAAAACAAATATTACCTGATTACTGGTAATTTGATCGCCCGGGTTAAGAGCCGTTCCACTACCATTTGCTCCCGTGAAATAGTTGCCACGAGTTAGCGCCGGCAGCGTGTAGGTATCACAGGCCTCAACATCGGCAATGGGATCCAGCGGCGTGTTTTGTAGCAGGGTGAGCTCAAAGGTTGTCTCGGCCTGACAACCTCCATCATCCACGCGAGCGTAAAGGGTTACCGGATAGCTAGCAAAATCAGCAAAGCTCACCGTCGCCGTTGGGTTGTAGGCTGCCCCCGTTCCATTGGGACCGGTAAAATATCTCACCGAACTTATATTACCCGTACCGGTAGGAAAAGGTAATTGATAGGACTCACAGACGGTAACATCATCAATAGGCGCTAGGCTTACGGTAGCATTGAGCTGTATCTCGATGTCATGGGTGGCTACGTTTCCATTTCCATCTTCAAAGGTCAGGGTAACTATTCTCGATGTAGTAATGGGAAAGGTAGCATTGAGCACTCCCAGAATCGCGCCCCTACAATTGTCTTGTGCAAAATAGTCCTGTATAAATGTAACCTTACAGGATGCCGTGATTACTGTAGGCAAGAATGGATCTGGGACAGGAGCCTGCGTATCGCGTTCCAGTCCCTGCAATGGACTGCCCTGATCGCCATTTGTAGAGAGATACGCCAGCGCATCTGGCGTGGCGTTATTGCGTTCATAGCCCAGGTTTCCACTAGAGTTATCAATCCCATCCCTATCTATACCGTTATTGCCTCCCAGCTGCCAGAATGCGATGCTATAATCTGGATCCTGCGTGTAGTGCGTTGCAAAACCCTCACGTTGATCACCTATAAATCCTACCGTCCACTGTTCTAGACCATTAGGATCCAGCAACTCTAGTTCATCTGGCGCGTTTGCGATCATCAATCCGGGTACTTCAAGCACGTTTGTACTGGTGCAGCCTCCCAGCCATTGGTCTTCAAAGGCAGCTTTATTTTTGGCCAAAATCACGTAATCCCCTGGCGCTACTTCAAAAGGGGTGTTTGTAATCACGTCAGAATCGACACTGCCGTCACGTATCACCCAACCTTGTAGATCTACGGGCACCACTCCATAATTGTAAAGCTCCACCCACTCATCAGTAGCATCGTTGCCTAGAGGATCTGCGATCCATTCTGTTATGGCAATCGTTTCGAGCACAATGAGCTGGAAAGCCTCAACATCATCACAATTGGGACCGGTACTGTCATAGGGATATAAAGTATAGGGATAAACTGGAAATGTGCTTAGATCAATCACATCGCCCGCAAAGTATTGATCGCCCATACCCCCCGGTGCCGTGTAGTAAGACTCGTTACCAGAAAGATTAGTACCCGTAATGGGCGGCAATACGGCCGTAGATGTAAAATAGATATTATTGATGGGGTCAATCTGTGGGCCTGGTTCTATGGTTACGGTAAAACTATTCTCGTCGCTACAAGCTGGATTAGTCGCGTCCTGCGCAAAAACATAGATCAATTGAGTCGTTGTGATGACATCGCCAGGATTTAAGGCATTACCACCACCATTGGGCTGTGACCAGTAACGACCACTAGTTAGAACGGGCAATGTATAACTACCGCATACAGTAACATCTGCGGGATCGTCTGCGACTATTGTGTTACGTACGTAGTTGTAGATACCCAGATCGCTTGTATCATCCAGGCTAGGGCTTGCGATCCACTCATTTGCATCATAATTGGGATTTGCGCCAGTAATCGTAGTCGATCGACGTACGTTATAACCACGTGCCCCTACGAGCGTCTCATGGAAATCATCCACAACCGTATTAAAAGTTACATCGTTGCGTATCAACTCTAGTCGATCACCTTCATTAAAGCCAGCCATGGTTCCCAGAAAGGTGAAATCTTCCAGTCCACCCGCACCAGTACCTACTTTCCCCACCAACACCTCGCCATCAGCAATAACGCCTACTGAAAAGGTAGGAAAGCTGTAAGTATGTGTGGGATTGATATCATTGATATTACCATAACGGACTATGCTGTAAGGAGTCAACACTACCGTTGCGCCCGTACCATTATAAATCTCGATATAACCTAGAGAGCCAGTACTGTTGTCATATACCTCTGAAATAATCAAATCGTCCAGATCCTGACACATGAGAACCGGGTTTACTCCTGTTTCTGCATTGGGATTTCCTGCCAGACAATGTGCCGTAAAAACGACATTCAGGATTAAAAACAGAACTGGTAATTTGTGCTGTAGTACTTTCAAAACACCTTGCTAAATTAGAAACGCAAAATACTGAAATTTGTACTGATAACATGACTTCAGTATAGTCAGCTACCTCCTTCATGATAGGTCAACTATTCCAGGATGGCGATGATTGATTATTAAACACATGGTGTTTGTGGATTAGCAAACTTTTTGATTACCGCTTTCGCGAAAGCGTAACTAGACCAAAAACATTCCAGATTGATGATAGTTTATCATATTTCTTGAATAAAACTTATTAGCTTTCCCCTACAGCTGCCAGCGTTACGATTTCATTAGTTGCCCATAAGTATTTGCACATTAAACAAGCTACAGCCTTGAGCTTTGATCTCATAGAATTGGCTGTTTAGAAGGTTTTTTTTTGCTAAAAATTTCCACTTATTGATCATAATAAATTGATGCAAGAAAACAAAAAAGCCCCCCATAAAAGGAGAGCTTCTGTACTCGAGACGGGACTTGAACCCGTACGGGCATTACTACCCATTGGATTTTAAGTCCAACGTGTCTACCAATTCCACCACTCGAGCAGCAAATGCCAGCGGCATCGCAAAATTGGCTTTTCAAACAAAAAGCCGATGATTAAATCGGCTTTCATCTAGAGCGAAAGACGGGATTTGAACCCGCGACCCCCACCTTGGCAAGGTGATGCTCTACCCCTGAGCTACTTTCGCATTACATCATTTCTTCAAAACAATAGTTACATAACAACTGCCATGTAAACTTAGCATCTCAAGTCTTTTGCAATAAAAAACTTGAAATTATAATTCGTCAGAATTTAAGGAACGACCGTTTTTAAAACGGATTGCAAATTTAAGAACATTAAGGAATCTGCAAAGAGAATTGCCAAATAAATTTTAGGCCGTAGCACTACCCTTTCCTACCAGCATACGCTTGATTTCATTCAATTTCATAAGCGCTTCCACGGGCGTGAGCGTATTGATGTCCACCTGCAGTATCTCTTCCTTGAGATTCTCCAGCAATGGATCGTCTAGATTAAAGAAACTGAGCTGCATCTCGTCATCCTGAACAGCTTTGAGAGTACCACGGTTGTCCTTGTTACTGCTGTTTTTTTCCAGCGATTTTAGGATCTTGTTTGCCTTGCGTATGACCTGTTGCGGCATTCCCGCCATTCTGGCCACATGAATCCCAAAACTATGGTGGCTACCGCCCGCAACCAGTTTACGCATGAACAAGACTTTGTCCTTAAGTTCTTTTACCTGAACATTGAAGTTCTTGATCCTCGCAAATTGATCAGTCATATCGTTCAATTCATGATAGTGGGTGGCAAAAAGAGTTTTGGGTTTATGGGGATGTTCATGCAGGTACTCTGTAATCGCCCACGCAATGGAGATACCATCGTAAGTACTCGTACCACGTCCTATCTCGTCCAGCAAAATAAGGCTGCGCGCACTCATATTATTGAGGATACTGGCGCTCTCATTCATCTCTGTCATAAAGGTGGACTCTCCCTGCGAGATGTTGTCGCTAGCACCCACGCGCGTAAATATTTTATCCACGACTCCCATATTCACGCTTTCGGCAGGTACAAAACTGCCTATTTGTGCCATTAGGACAATTAGGGCGGTTTGACGCAATATGGCGCTTTTACCACTCATATTGGGACCAGTAATCATGACGATTTGTTGATGTTCCTGGTCCAGTTCTACATCATTGGGAATGTACGGCTGATCTACTGGAAGCATTTTTTCAATTACGGGATGGCGCCCTCCCACTATTTCCAGGGAATCTCCTTCTACAAGGTGGGGTCGGGTATAGTTTGAAGCAACGGCATGTTTTGCAAAAGAAATCAAACAATCCAGTTCCCCCAGCAGGTGTGAATTAGTTTGTATGGATTTGATAAAAGGCAGCACCTCCTTAACAACTCTAGTAAAAAGTTCAGCCTGTAGGGTGTTGATCTTATCCTCGGCACCTAGGATCTTACTTTCATACTCTTTTAATTCTTGTGTGATATATCGCTCTGCATTGACTAGAGTCTGCTTGCGGGTCCATTCTTCTGGAACTTTATCCCGGTGTGTATTGCGTACCTCAATATAGTAACCAAAAACGTTGTTACTGGCAATCTTGAGACTCGTGATACCGGTTTCTCTGGTGTGACGCTCCAGCATGCCATCCAGATACTCCCTGCCAGATGTTGCCAGGTTGCGCAGCTCGTCCAGCTCCACGCAATGCCCCCTAGCAATGGTGGTTCCTTTGAGAATGTTTACGGGAGCATTCTCATCGATGGAGCTTTTAATTAACTGGATCAGGTGTTTGCAGGGATTAAGACCTTCTCCCAGAGTTTGCAGCGAGGCATCACTAGAAGCAATCGCCGCATCCTTGATGGGAATGATGGCTTCTAGGCTGTTCTTGAGCTGGACGATCTCTCGTGGGCAAATTTTTTCGGTCGCCACTTTACTGATCAACCGCTCCAGATCGCTCATTCTCTTCAAGCTGTCTTGCAATAGGCTTTGCGTTTCTGGTTGTTGTGCCAGGTACGCTACCACGTCTAGTCGCTTGTTGATCTGTGACCTATCCTTGAGTGGAAACGCCAGCCAGCGTTTCAACATGCGCCCACCCATGGGGGTTGTGGTCTTATCGAGCACATCGATGAGGGTTACCGCTCCCTGTGAGAGGGGATGGTAAAGTTCTAGATTGCGCACCGTAAACCGATCCATCCAGACGTATTGATCATCTGCAATGCGGGATATACTGGCGATATGCTCCAGTTTATCATGCTGTGTTTCCTCAAGATAATGAAGGATTGAGCCTGCTGCCACTAGTGCCTGGTCCAGTCGCTCGACACCAAATCCCTTAAGCGAGCTGACCTTAAAATGTTTGTGGAGGGACTCTCTAGCAAAGTCAATTTGAAAGATCCAGTCTTCCAGATAGAAAAAAGGAAGATCATAGGGAAAATCCTGAGCCAGCTCCTTTTTCTGGCTGCGCGGTACGAGTACTTCACTAGGTTCAAAATTCTGTAACAGCTTGTCTACCTCTTCCCTACTACCCTGAGACAACATGAATTCTCCCGTAGAAATGTCTAGGAATGAGACGCCGTAGAGATCACGCTTTCGCGAAAGCGAGGCCAGAAAATTGTTACTCTTGGATTGAAGTACCTCGTCGTTGAGTGAAACTCCGGGCGTGATAAGTTCTGTAACGCCACGTTTGACTATTTTCTTGGTTTTACTGGGATCCTCAAGTTGATCACAAATCGCAACACGTTCCCCAGCTCGCACCAGTTTTGGTAAATACGTATTAAGAGAATGATGTGGGAATCCTGCCAATTCTGTTTTTTCCCCACCGTTGTTGCGGTAAGTCAAAACTATGTTGATAATACGCGCGGTCTTTATCGCATCTTCACCAAAGGTCTCGTAAAAATCTCCCACCCGGAACAACAGCAACGCGTCAGGATATTTCATCTTGATTTTGTTGTACTGCTGCATTAAAGGTGTGATCTTCTTTACTTTACCCGACACTATGAATTGATTTTTTAATCAGATAAAGTTAAGGACTTTGTCCCCTGCCCAGTTACAGTTGCACTCATTCTTCTTCATCGGTTTTTAACAAGAACGGGGTATAGGGCAAGTCAGGTTTGTGGTGATATCGCTTTTTCAGGTAATTAAGAATACGCAGATTATTTGCAGCGTGCCTTTGGGATTCCATTACCACACAACCTTTGTTTACGTATCCGATATTGTACTTGCGATAGAATCTTGTTACCTTATCCTGATTGAGACCCGCAAAGTTGAAGACCACAAAATGCAGTTTACCCGACTTAAGTAAGCTGTCCATCTGCTCAACATCATACTCTTTAAGTTCTGGTAAATCTGCATAGAGCGATTGGGCACTACACAAGGTCATTGTAAAGAAGTATACAAAAATCGTTTTCATTAGGCAGGATCTATTTACACTAGGGAAATTCATGAGTGCACTTAATAGATAGGTTTTTTATTTTTTTTTGTAAATCATACAACTCTACGTTACGGACCGCATTATTAATAATTGATAATATCCTAATAATCTACCCTCATGAGTCACACTACCGGGATAACGGACCATAATGGTAGCATCATCCTAACTATCTGGTAATTGCTTGATATCAATTTTCCCATTAGCCGATATGACATAAGTTTTGGTAACGGTCTTTGGAGCAGGAGTAGGTTTAGGTTTAGGTTGTTCTACTGGTTTCAATGTGTAACGAAGGGATAGGTCCATCCCTAGCTGAATGACTGGTTTATGAATGTCTGCATTTACCACGATGTCGTAGCCATTATAGGAAATAGGATCATAATAATAGCTGGTAGGTTTCTTGATACGGGTTATGTTTTTGTCATCTGTCAGGGCTTCCATGCTTATATTTTCAGCAGCTACGTAGCTTTTATAGAAATCTTTTGGTACGTGGTAGTACTTCTGGTCTGCCATATGGACGTCATATAATTCCATATCAAATCCTAGTGCCTCGTAATAGGCTTTCTTTTTACCTACCTCTTCCAGGATTTTTTCCTGCAGCTGGTTGTACACGGCTTCCAGATTCTTTACGTAGTAATCCACTTTTACCAGATTGTAGACCTCGGCTGTGGCGCATGCGGCGAGGATCTTCTGGAAATCTGCATCATTACGGTAGCTGATTAACAGGTTTTGCTGCAATTCAAAACCTATGGGAACCTCGGTATAGGTTTTTGAGAACAATTTCTTAGTGACTTCAATCTCATATTGTGGAAGGAAGGAAATCATATCAACCGCAAACTGACCCTTAAAACCGCTGGCGCTCAATTTGCTTTTGATGAGGTTGATTTTATCCTCCATAAATTTTGTTGTTTGCTGGGCGGTAGCCCCTATCTGGTTAATGTTGAACACAGCAGTATAATCAGTCGCCTCAATATTATATAAAGCCCTAATGTTGTGGTTGAGCGTCTTGCTGGGAGAAAGACTAATACCGGGTACAATTCTTTTGTTCTGGTAGCCATTATTGCTGCCTGCAGTGGCAATGTTTGCCCTGGAAATCGCTAGATCATCTATCTGGTTGTTGAAATTCCCCATGTGTTGGGCTTTTAGGCTCCCCGTGAGCATGATCAAAATAAGCGCGACCTTTTTCATAATATTCAATTTAGGCTCAAAATTATGGGGATCTCCCACACGTAAATTGCAGGAATGAGTGAACGATCCGGTTGATCTAGTTAACAGTACATGGGGTTGAGTCAGCTTTCGCGAAAGCGTAACAAACCGCCCAGAATTGTGGTTCTATCAGGCATTGCAGAATTTGAAGCCGTGATTTTATGACTAAGTTTGAATCATGAAATGGTTATTATTTCTTCTTCTAACGGTGGTGGCAATTTGCAGTCATGCGCAAGGCGTTGTCAACCAAAGGCAGGAAGCTACGAGTATGGTTATTGAGGGCCGGGTGGTCAATGAAAGAAACCAACCTTTAATAGGTGTAAATATTGAAGGGCCCATGGGCAGATACACCACTACTGATACTAGAGGAAGATTTGAGTTGCCGGCAAACCTGGGTGATGAAATCACGATTAGGGGTCTGGGATTTAAAACCGTCTATCACAGGGTGCGTTCCCAGGACGATCTGGAAATACGGGTGATGCCCGCCACTAGTTCTCTGGAAGCTGTTACAATGGATTATACTACTGCACTGGATAGCGCCACCTATTATGAAAAACTGAATTCTACCAAGGCGGCAAACTTCATTATTGACGCACTTACCAGTACTATTTCATTGAGTAACGTTCAAAAGTCAAATGCCTATTTGAGGTTAGGCAACCTATACCTGGGAGAGCAGCAATATGATCTGGCGGTAGAAGCGCTTACAGAGTCTGTAGCTTTAAGGTCACAGATTGAAAATAGGCTACAGCTAGCTCATGCACTACTGTTAAATGGCAACTATCAAGAAAGCATAGATCTCTACCTATCGCTAGAGTCGCAAGGTCTAACGGGTGAAAATTTATCTACGGCTCTACAAGGACTGGCAACTAACTACTCTAGAACAGGCAAGCCGGCCGAAGCTATTGAGAGCCTGGAGAGATTACTGGAATTATCAAAGAAAACCAACAGTCGCATAGCCAGTACTGAAATCCTCACGCAAATTGCTGAAATCTATGCTGCAAATGGATCTGTTGACAAAGCATCTGGATTCTATAATACGGCGCTGGAAAGCGTTGCAAACAATACTGATGTAAATTCCATTGCCACAAGATCAAAAACTGCGGACTTTTATAATTCAAATCAAGATTTTGAGGCAGAAATCAAGCTGAGGAAGAGCAATATAGAAGCTATTGAACAGAAAAAAAAGAACGCTCCCCGATTAGATAGTACATCTACTGCTGCAATGAGTTTTGCCCAAAATGAAAACATTACAAGTGATGAAGAGGAAATCATTATTCGTGAAATAGTAGAGGAGTCAGATATCAAGACAGATGATAATGAAATCAACACTTCAAATAACGGTGGTCCCATTACCGATAATTACTCTAAACAAAAAGAGCAGCTCAAAATTGCCAATGCGTTCAAATCACAAAACAAGATCGATGAATCCATCAAGTACGCTCTACTCAGTTATAATGAAGCCAGCAATACAGATGACCTGATCGTTCAGAAAGATGCTGCTCTACAGCTCATTGAATTATATCGCAAGAAAAAAAATCTAACCAAAACACTAGAATATAGCGATAAATATATAGCAGCACTGGATCGCCTCTACACCACCAAAGAGTCAGAATTACTAGCCGCAGAGCGCAGGAGTAAGGAGCTGGTCGCCCAGCAAAGCAGGATCCAGAATCTAGAGACCAGTAGACGACTTACCGAGAACAAACTACAACTTGCGGCAACGCAACTGGAACTGGAAGACGAGGTAAACCAGCGGCAACGATGGATTATCTATTCTCTTGCCGCGGTAGCTTTGTTATTACTGGTTCTTGCCTATTTCATGTATCGCAATGGCAAGCAACAAAAAATCAACAACCAGCTACTAGCTCTTAAGTCATTGCGTAGCCAGATGAATCCGCATTTTATTTTTAATGCCCTTAATTCAGTCAACAGTTACATCGCTCTCAATGATGAGCGTGCTGCAAATAAATATTTATCAGACTTCTCAAAGCTGATGCGCAGCGTACTGGAAAACTCAGAACTTGACCTTATCTCACTAGATAAAGAGATCGAACTATTGTCGCTTTACCTAAAACTGGAACACGAGCGATTTAGTGACAAATTTGATTTTAAGGTTATAGTCGATCCCGCACTTGAGGATACGATTTTCAAGGTTCCACCCATGTTGCTGCAACCCATAATCGAGAATGCGGTATGGCACGGGCTGCGCTACAAGCAGGTTAAGGGCTTTTTAAAATTAGAATTTAACCTAGTGAAACCTAAGCAGTTGGAAATACTCATTACCGATAACGGAATAGGCAGGAAGCGTTCCAGAGCAATAAAAACAGTACATCAAAAATCTAGAGAATCAAAAGGTCTAGGTAATGTTCAAAACAGGGTAGATCTACTCAACAGTCTAGACTACGTCAATATTGAGCTAGAAGTACGAGACGCCCATCTACAACCTGACACGGGGACCGCGGTACGTATCTTGATTAAAGAAAATAAGTCATTATGAAACTCAAGGCGATTATAGTAGAAGATGAGAAGACTTCTAGAGATATCCTAAAAAACTATATCTCTAAGTACTGTCCCGATGTGGAAGTAGTGGACGAGGCCAGCAATGTGGAGGAGGCTCACAGGTTGCTTGAAAATACGTTGATAGACCTGTTGTTTCTAGATGTGGAAATGCCCTATGGAACCGCATTTGACCTACTGGACAAATTACCCAACCGGCAATTTGAGACCATATTTGTAACAGCATATGATCAATATGCCAAAGAAGCACTCAATCAACAAGCAGCTTATTATCTACTGAAACCTCTCGAGATTGACGAGCTTATTAAAGCAGTATCCATTGTAAAGCAAATCAAGGAAAAGGAGTCAGGATTAACTGACGATCTAGCAAAAACACCGACCGCCGTCAACACAAAAATCAATGGCAAGATATCGATCCCCACTCAAGAAGGCTTTGAGATTCTAGATGTGGACCAGATAGTTTACTGCAGCGCAGATAATAATTATACCCACATCTATCTCAAAAATTCAAAAAAACTGGTAAGCAAGACCTTGAGACATTTTGAAGACGCGCTAGAGGAGTACAGCTTTTGCCGTATCCATAAATCGCATTTAATAAATCCCAGATACGTCACGGCTTATCACAAGGGTAAAGGCGGGAGTGTTAAATTGGGAACGACAGAACTACCCGTAAGCGCTAGTCGCAAACTGGAATTATTTAAATACTTTGCTTAAAAATCCAGCTACTCGGCTTTTTCTAATAGTCTGTACTGATTAGGGTGGATTGTTATCTCAGTAGCTTCAGTCAGGACTGCCTCTGTACCCTTGATCATGTCCCTGATCGTACCTGATAGACCGGGTATGGTGGTTTTGATCGGTGCCTGGGTAAAATTTGCTAAATAATAAATCCTTGCTCCCTCGTTTCCACGTTTGAACGCAAGCAAGCCTGTATCTGTCAATATGGGATCATAATCTGCGGGATTCTTACCCCCGTGCAATGATGTGTGGTGATTTTTGAGCTTACCTAGATTTTTAAGTAGTTCATAGCGCTCCCCCTTTATTTTAGGTATGCTGTCTTTTTCAAAAAATTTGAGCCTGTGGTCTAATCCGTATTCCTGACCAGAATAGATAAGCGGCATTCCCGGTAGTGCATAAGAAAATACGGTAAGCGCCTCTGCCCTGTCTCCCAATCGTTCTTTGATAGTGCCATTCCAGCTGTTCTCATCGTGATTAGTGACAAAGTTCATCAAGATATCGTCCTGCTGGTAATCATCCCTATTGCGACGCATATAGGCATGCCAGTCCTTTGGTGTTGCTTTGTTTTGTGCCAGCTGGTTAATTAGATGATGTCCTTCCCAGTTGTATCCCATGTCAAAAGCCTCATAAAACAGTTCTTTCTTCTCACTTTCTGCCAGCATGAACAATGGCTTGATGGTTCTAAGCTCCTTGATGGTGGCATTCCAGAAATCTGTGGGAACCTCGTGCGCAACATCACAACGGTAACCATCAATATCATGCTCTTTTATCCAGTAGGCCATCGCATCACGCATAGCAAACCTGGTCTCGGGATTGTCATAGTTGAGATCTGCGGTATCTGTCCAGTCTGTTCCAGCTGGATGAATGATGGTACTGTCCTGGTCCATGGTGTAATACTCTGGATGATCCGTAATCCATTGATTATCCCAGCCGGTATGATTTGCCACCCAGTCTAGTATGACATACATTCCATTTGCGTGCGCCATTTCTACCATTTCATCAAAATCTTCTTTGGTTCCCAGGTCAGGATTAATTTCTGTGTAATCTGCCACGGCGTAATAGCTGCCCAGATATTTTTTACGCTCTTCTTCATCTTCAATATCTTCCACCATCAAATCGCCTTTGGCCTTACGGTTTTTCATAGAAATGGGATATGGCGGCATGACCCACAGGATTTTTACTCCTAGATCTTTGAGCTGTGAGATATCTTTGGTGAAAGCCGCTAGCGTTCCTTCAGGTGAGTATTGCCTAATATTTGCTTCATAGATGATGGCTGTTTCCAGTACATCATCACTTATCGGTTCATAGCGGTCATGGACGGTATCTGTGTCGGCTTGATTTAACCGTTGTTTGGCTCTTTCAGTGCAGGACAATAGGCAACAGATGGTAAAAATAAAGATTAGGCGTTTCAACATAGCTCATTGTTAGTTAGGGGTTTAAAGATATTTGAAGTTACGCTTTCGCGAAAGCGTAATTTTTCAACACAAATAAAAAGGGTTGCCGTAAAGCAACCCTTTCTTCTAGTTTTTTACAACAGACTATTTCTTGATCAATTTCAAGGTGGTGCCTGTTGACAAAGCCACTAAGTAAATTCCAGATCTCAAGTCTGAAATATCATAGGATCTTTGGGGACCAGCAAACTTCTTAACCAGTTTACCCGTCATATCAACAATTTGAAGCGATTCCACTTCTTGGCTAACGGAAAATGAGCCGGTACTGGGATTAGGAAATATTCTCAAGGTTTCAATATCTGAAATCAATTGATCTTCATTACTGAGTGGAGAGTTAAGCGCTTGCGTAGTAAACAACTTGTACTCACCTGGAGCTAGCGATATAGAGGTACTCCCTGGGTTTGTAACATTAATCGTGCTGTTATTGCTAAAGTAGTCATACCATGTTCCTCCCTGAGTAAAAGTGGTAGGCACGCTTTGCGGGGTTACACTAAAGTTTGCTACCACCACGGCATCAAATACGGGACCATCCAGCCAGATCTGCTTCTGCAATGAATTACCTATGTTCAGGTTGTTGTTTTCTGAATTAAAAGTTTCAGGGTACAAGGTTTTGAAGTTGATAAAGGTGGCGGTCGCTCGATATAGATCCATCCTGTCCTGATCCTGGTCATAACCCAAAGTCCACGGTATAGGCTTGCGACCTGTGCGCCCGTTTTGATCAATGTCTATTTCATAACCCAATTCACCAAATTGCCACAGCATCTTGGGTCCTGGGATACTATATAAAATAGCTGCTAGAGCTTCCTGTCGATCCAAGGCGACGTCAAGGTCTTTTACATCATAGCCAGGAGCCTGAGTTGAATTACCAAATTCTAGATTCTTGTACATCAATCGTTGTTCATCGTGACTCTCTGCATAAGCGACGAGGTGCTTATCTGCAAAGTTGCGCGAGGTGTGATAGCTTCTAAACACATCTGAATCATTGCTATAACCCATGGAATTCTGATTGAACTGATCTGTCATTTTACCCCAAAGCATAAACCCGTCATTTGCCAGTCTTGTCTCTTCACCAGCTGATCCCAAGTGTTCTAGAATCATATAGACATCGCTACCAAAGGCTGGATTGTTGAGTATGTTATTTTTATATTCATTAAGGACATCAATCCTATCTTGATCATAACTGTCCCATAAACCTTGATTTCCTAGACTATTGCGCTGGGTAAAACCTTTGGATAAATCAAACCTGAAGCCATCAAAACGATATTCTTCTAGGAAAAACTCCATGGTTTGTTTAACGTATTCCCTAGTAAAGGCACTATCGTGATTAAAGTCGTCACCTACGTTAAAAGGGTGACGGGCGGTTACGTTTAGGTACGGATTATCTGCAGCGGGCCTACTATTTGCACTATCCCACCACATCTGGTTCAATGGACTCTGGCTGAAGGCATGGTTATATACGATATCCAGGATTACTGCAATACCCTTTGAATGACATAAGTCAATTAACTCTTTGAGTTTATCGGGAGTACCGTAAGCTTTATCTAGCGCACCATGCAACTTTGGGTTATAACCCCAGCTATCAGTCCCTTCAAATTCGTTAAGGGGCATAAACTGTAGTGCATTGATTCCCAGTTCTTCAAGATAATCGATACGGTCGATAATAGCTTGATAACTATCCCCCTCAGAAAAATCACGAGGCAAGATTTCATAGATCACCAGATTTTCCTTATCAGGTCTTACAAAATTGTTTGTAGTCCAGCTATAGGGAGTATCCTGGTAAGTGTAAAATGTAACATCGCCAGTAGTATCGCTACTAGGATAAGCGGGTAAATTAGGATAGTTACCTGCTTTTATAAATTGGTCACTTCCAGGATCCAAAATCTGTTGTGAAAACGGATCGGCAACGCGTATGTCAAAATCCACCAAATACTGATACATAATGACATCTCCCGCGGTAAATTCTGATGCCGGAACCGTCAACCAGAAATAATCACCATCTTTTGTCATTAAATTACTGTTGCTCAAATTCCAGTTATTAAAATTTCCAATAACAGAGACGTTATTTTTTCCATTGGCAGCAAGCACAAAAGTCACGCTTCCATCTGCGTTTTCATTAATACCATTTTTCGCTCCAGCAGGTCTGGGACCAGTAGGGGTTGTTCCAGGTACAAACACACTCACTTCATCAGTTGAGGTATCTGTCCCATTATCTGCAAAAAGTTGAAATACATAAGTTCCAGGGGCCGCAAATGTGTAAGGCGTTGATACGCTAGTAGCGGTAGTTGAAACGAGGTTTGTATTGTTTACATTAAGAGATAAACTGGTGTTTTGTGAACTAGTCCCCTGTACCGTAATGGTTTCATTGATGTTGAATACCTCATTGTTCGTAGGGTTTGTAATAGCAACATTAAGCCCTGGGAGGAAAACGGGGATGTATTCATCAGGACTGATTTGTTGTGAACCATTTGCATTACGCACTACCATCGTTATGTGAGTTATGTTACCTCCAGCAATGCCGTAATACTGGTTGATGCTCATTCCCAAATCTAGCTGGTAAATATTGGGAGCCGTATTGACAAACGTTATGTCTGCACCGGTAGTAGCCCATGGAGCTTTCACAAAATCCCAGTCCATTCCATTAAAGGTGACACCGGTATGGGCGTATAAGGTCTGATTTGTGTTTTCAAATACGGTCCCTGTAGCATCAAACTCTAGGATAACCTGATCCATTTGCGTTGCAGTGGCAGGTATCATGGTGGTGTGAGGGTTTTGCGCTTTCGCGAAAGCGAGACCCAACAGAACTAAAACCAGTAGTAATTTATTTTTCATAATCTAAGATTTAGAGCAAAAAAAAGGGCTGTATAAACAGCCCTTTTATATGTTTGTTATATTTATTCTTCTACTGGAATCAATATGTATCTACCATCAATATCGTTGAAGAAGATATTATATACACCACCTCTTACAGGAATATTATCTCCATTGAAGACTCCTTGACCAGAATATTCAGTATTTGAGCCCCAGTTAGTGCTCCAGTCATTGTTTGCTCTAAACTTAAGTTCACCAGAAGCTAATGTAACATTCCTAGCAGACCACTGGTGCACATCAAAACTGGATTGTACCAGGTCAATGTCATCAACACCAAACCCGTTATCACCTAGAACAGTTCCCAAAAACCCAATAGATGAGTAGGTCGGCGAACTAGCCGCAGATGCATTAGGCGTAATAGTGAATGATGAATCCCCAGCATCATCATTAGTAATTCCACTTATGTCCATAACAAAGTCATAGTACCCAGCAGTAGGTATGGCAAAGGTATCAGGCTCTGGTCCACCTGTACCGTCTGCAAGACCTAATCCACCATTTTCAACTCCATATTGTGGTTGCCAGTTACCTAGATCACTCAAGACCTTAAAAAGATCTGCATTGAAGAAACCTGTATAGTGAAATACATTCTCGTCACTAGCATCTCTGAACAAGGCTGGGTTCTCATTGTTATTACTCCATCCTGGAGCAGTAGCGGCACCTACTAGATATAAGTCGGTAAATAAATAGGCCTCGAAAGGTGTAAGTGCAATTGACACCACATTACTTGTAAAGGCATCCATTGAACTATCTGCCGTGGTAGCTACAACTCTCATTTCCATAGGAGTAGCGGTACCAGCTTCAATACCTAGTTCCAAAGCTATGTCATTGAGTCTGCCGTAAGTTACCGCAGCATTTGTTAATGGAGTTGAAGTGATTACCTCAGGATCTGCAAACTGGTTTCCCGCAAAATCCAATTGCAGCTCATAAGTCACCTGTACAGGTGTGTCAAATTCAATTGCAGTCCAGCTAAAACGCTCTGCAAGATCACCTTGATTTGTCTCATTGACTTCAAAGGTAGCACTACCAGGTGCAAGCAATATATCCGCTGCACTAGGATTACCTATAAACAGGTCTTCATCTTCATCGCTACAAGAGATGGTGGCTGTGATTGCTAAAAACGACAGCAAAAGGATTGAAAACTTTTTCATTATTATCTAGTTAAAAATTATTTAGTATCCAGGATTCTGGACAAGGTTTGAATTTAAATTTAGCTCAGTAGTTGGAATAGGAAATAGATTACGGAATGATGGTGTTGTAACTCCACTCTGTACGTTTCCTTTCCATTCCCAAACACCGTTTTGAGAAAATTGGTTGAATCTGATAAGATCTTGTCTTCTATGACCTTCCCAGTGTAGCTCTCTTGCTCTTTCATCAAGAATAAAATCAAGATCAAGATCTGATGATTGTATATCACCATTATTGTTGCCGTAGGCACGCTGTCTAAGCGTATTAATATAATTTACAGCCGTATTAGTATCACCACCGCCGCCTCTTACAACAAGTTCTGCATACATAAGGTAAGCATCTGCAAGTCTAAATACCGGTAAGTCAGTACTCACAAAGGTCAGGTTTGAAGAAGGAGAACCATCGCTATTGATATTCTGAAATTTAACAATGGCGTAACCATCGGTAAAGGCTCCTACATCTGCAATTGACTTTTCCTGACCATTAGTAAAGAAGTTTTCTCGCCCATCTGCAGAGTTCTCTTCATCTTCAAATTTTTCAACAAATTCTGGTGTGGTTCTAATTCCACCCCAGCCACTGTCTAAACCATAATCCGCCGGGTTCATTTCATTACCTCCTACAGGTGCATGAGACAAGAATGTAGTACCTCCAAAAGTCTGAGTGTTATCTCCATCAAAATTTAGAGTCCAGATAAACTCTTCTTGCGCACCGTTAGTATTGTTATCTGCTAGGAAAAGATTGCTGTATGCTAGGTTAGTATCAATTGTGTATCCACTAGCGATAACAGATTCCACGCGAGAAAGAGCATCAGCCCATCTGGGTGTACCCGTATAAACCTCAGCATTTAAATAAAGTTTTGCCAGTAGCATATCTGCTGAAGCTTCACTTACACGACCGTACTCAGTACCTCTACCTGAAGCTAATAATGGCTTAACCGCAATCAGCTCGCTTTCTATATAACTAAATAAATCTTCTCGTGAAATAAACTCTGGAAGTTCAGATCCATCGGCCGCAGATGCCTCAGTAGCAAAAGGCATGGTGCCAAACAGGTCCATTCCGTGGTAGTACGATAGAGCTCTCAAAAAACGAGCATCGGCAGCGTAACTACGTACTAGTGCCGCATCGGCTGGACTTAATCCTGCTCCATTGATACCTTCTTCTGTAGATTGTCTAATAAAGCTATTAGTAAGAGCTACCTGATAACTCAATCTAGCAAACATCGCTGCGATAAATTCGTTATCTGGAGTCCAGGTTTGCCAGTGAAGATCTTTAATCGTTCCATCATTCCAGGCTATAATAGCCTCATCTGTGGTCAGTTCCTGAAGTTTCCAGTACAAACGATTGTAGTTTGAAAAACCACCATCGATGCCTTGAATATCAGCACCACCGTCTCCACCTTCTTGTCCACCTATAATAAGGCCGGCATAAAGTTTTGCCCATAACCCTTGAAACTCGTCAAGACTGGCAGGAGCACCAGCAGCGGTAGTATTACCTTCTGGCTCAAGATCTAGTGCATCATTACAAGCCACAAATAACGAGGCAGTAACAAACAGTAGAAAAATTGATTTACATAATTTCATTGATACTGTTTTTAAAATTGAAAGTTTAGTCCAAAAATCACTTCGCGAGCCCTAGGAAATATTGCTCCATCAATTCCGTTACCTAATTCAGGATCAAGACCTGAATAATCAGTAATCAAGAATAGATTACGCCCAGTTACAGAAGCTCTTACGTCAATTGTGTCGAGATCGAAAGTATAACCTAACGATAAGTTATCCAATCTTAAGAAATCAGATCGCTCTACATATTCACTTGAAAATAACAATGGTAGCGGCTCACTTGAAAACCTATCAATAAGTACGCCACTTGTAGAGTTGTTCAACCACGCACCATTATTTTCTGTAATAGACTGGATATTCTCACGACCAGCACGCACGTTGTTGTAATTATAACCTCCTACTTGACCTCTCAAAGTAAAGTTCATGTCAAACTTCTTATAATTTAAACTAGAGGTAAAACCAAAGTAAGCATCGGGAGTCGCGTTCTTATAGCGTACCCTATCGTCACTATTGATGACGTTATCACCATTGCGATCTACAAACACACCATCCAGCGGGCGACCATCTGCCCCGTAAACCTGACGGTATACTAGGAATGAGGTAGGATCTGCTCCTACGGCCCATTCACCTATAAAGTTGTTGAATCCTGCACCACCTATAGGATTTTGAGGAACGGGAGCGTCATTTTCACCTAGCGATAGGTCTGTAATTTCTATCTCATTGAAAGTTACATTACCTCCCACGGTCCAGTTAAACACATCCCCTCTAAAAAGGTCAAGACTCGCGTCGACTTCTATTCCTCTAGATCGAGTCGCACCCACGTTTTGTAAGCCAAAGTTTCCTAGAGATCCAGCTGCCAGCGGGCCGAACTGTAACAAATCCTCTGTGTCCCTAGTATAAAGGTTTACCGAACCTGTTAAACGATCATCAAAAAAGCCGATGTCCATACCTACATTGTATTCTGTAGTTTCTTCCCATTTGAGATCTGTTGTCAACTCAGGACGGATGGTAGTAAAGAATTGACCACCTATTTCAACTTGAGCTTGGGAATTACTAGGAGTATTTCTTTGTAGGAACAAGAAATCCTGACCTATCTCCTGTTGTCCAGTTAGACCGTAACCACCACGTAATTTAAGTTGAGATAGGAAACCGGTGTTTTGTATAAAGTCTAGATTAGTCAACTTAAGACCAGCACTTACCCCGCCAAATGTACCCCAGCGATTATCTGGTGAAAAACGTGAAGTACCATCTCTAGAAATTCTACCAGAGATTACTAAAAGATCCTTAATGTCAAACGTAGCACGACCTATAAAGGAAATCAATCTGTTCTCATTGAACGCTTCAAATGGCGTTTGAGGGGCGCCAGTATTGTTACGGCTAAAGCTAGTACTCTCTCTTCGGAAATTTTGAAAGCTTGAACCAGCGGTTAATTCAATCTTGGTATCTAGACTTTCAACATCCAGTTTGTAGTCAAATCTTCCATTCAACAGTTGGTTGATCCGGTAACCATTAGAATTGTTATCTGTAAACCTTACCAGGTTAGTTCCATTTGTAGTAAGTGCAGGGCGGTTTGCAAAATTTTTAAACTCATTGTAATCGATACCTGCGGTACCTACAAATTCAAGTCCTTCTACCCCTGGGATTTTATAATCAGCCTGTAGCGTGGTTCTTATCTGGTCATTAGAAAAACCTGCATCCAGCGAGTTAAGCAAACCTAGTGGGTTGCGAGGCGCTGTTTCATCAATGTTACCATTAGCTGGTAGTGTGTATTCAAAGTAACCTTCAGGCTGATTGATATCAAAAATATCTTGAGTAGGATCAAAACCTATGGCTGCTCCTATTGCACCTTCATCGGCACTTCTACCTGACTCCAAAGCACCTTGTACGGTAAGGGTCAACTTAAGATCGTTGTCCAGCGCTTTTTGAACGATACTGGCATTTAAACTAGCTCTCTCGTAACCAGAGGTTTTAAGAGTACCATTCTGGTTGGTATAGGCTAGGTTAGTTCTTAGGGCGGTTTTCTCCCATCCCTTTTGAAGGGTAATATTATGAATCGCCTGTGTTCCTGTCTGGTAAATTTCATTCTGCCAGTCCACGTTTTGAGTGCCTAACAACGCAATATCAGCAGGATTACCTTGCTGATTGATCAACGCTCTAAACTGGTCTCCAGTAAGCACATCTACTTTATCTGCATTATTGCTTATGGCAAACTGGACATCATAACCTACGGAAAGGTCGCTACTCATCTTACCCTTTTTTGTAGTAATAATTATAACCCCATTTGAGGCACGGTTACCGTATATCGCAGCGGCACTACCATCCTTTAAAATTGTAAATGATTCAATTTCTGCAGGGTTGATGGTGTTTAGATTTGCATTTGTGGCATCGAGCGGTATCCCGTCCACCACGTAAAGTGGGTCTGCAGATGCACTAAGTGTCGATCCGGCCCTTACCCTAATTCTAGGACCATCCCCTGGTCTACCCGTTGCAGCTGTTACCTGGACCCCTGCTGCTTTACCAGCAATTAACTGACCTGGCGACACTATAGCGCCACGATTAAATTCATCATCGCGTACCGTAGTTTGCGCGGCAGTAACGTTTTGTTTTGTTGTCGAACCGTAACCTATTAATACGATGGTATCAAGCTCAGAGGCATCCTCAACAAGAGTTACGTCTAATGGGTTTTGACCAGTATAAATGATTTCTTGCGTTTTGTAGCCTAGAAAAGTAATTACGATCACATCGTTTTGATTGACATTCTCTAACGTGTACTTACCTTCAAAATCAGTTGAAGTACCATTTGAGGTTCCTTTAACAGAAACCGCAGCTCCCAGAGCAGGAAGTCCATCGCCATCAATCACGGTACCCGTAACTGTGCTTTGAGCCCACATAATCATAGGCAGTACAAAAAGCCAAATGGCAAGTTTAAATTTTAGATTCATTAGTGAAGTTTAGTTGTTAAATAAATGTATCCTCTTCTCACACAACTGCAAACTTATGTCAAGAGAATGTTAACACATTGCAATACAGTCTTCATTCTGCGAAAACGTTTTCGGGTTTTCTATCGTACTTTTCGGGTGATTACGCTTTCGCGAAAGCGTAATAAATTCACGCTCACAACAATTGACTTAAAATGCCGAACAAACTAACCCTCAAACAAATTGCAAAGGATTTAAATGTCTCAATATCAACGGTTTCAAAAGCGCTAAGAGATTCATACGAGATTAGTGAAGAAACTAGAGACAAGATTAAGAAGTACGCAAAAGAAAATAATTATAGGCCTAACAGCATTGCTTTAAGTCTTAAAAATCAAAAAACCAAAAAAATAGGAATAATCATTCCCGAGATCGTCCACCACTTTTTTGCCACCGTGATTCTAGGCGTTGAGCGTGTTGCAAATGCTAGAGGATATCAGGTGATCATTACCATGTCTGGTGAGTCTTTTGACAAGGAGGTGGTAAATATGGAGATGCTGGCAAATGGAAGTATCGATGGATTTATCATGAGCATGTCAAAGGAAACCATGGAAAAAAATGACTATCACCACTTGAGGGAAGTCACTAACCAGGGCATGCCCATCGTGATGTTTGACCGGGTATCAAATGACATTTCCTGCGACAAGGTAGTAATTGACGATGTCGCCGCGGCAAACATGGCTACAGATTTTCTGTTGAGGAAGAACCGTAAGCGTTTAGGGCTGATTTCAACTGTAGATTACGTGAGCGTGGGGCGACTGCGCACGCAGGGTTTTAAAGAGGCGCTTCAAAAAAGGGGGTATAAATGTGAAGATCATCAGATACTAAAAATCGAGGATGCCGATAACTGCGATAATGCTATCGAAAACTTTTTAGCTAACAACGATTTTGACGCCATTCTTGCGGTCAATGAACTATTTGCTGTAACTGCCAGTAAAATGCTTCAACGTAGTGGTAAGCAAATTCCCGGGGATGTTGCCATCATCGCATTTACTGATGGCATATTATCAAAGTATGCAAACCCTTCCCTTACCACTATAGGGCAAAAAGGAGAAGAAATGGGTGGTATTGCAGCTACAAAATTGATTGAACGACTAGAGAAACCCAATACAGAGGCAGACACTTACGAAACCGTTATAGTAAAAACCTCGCTGGTGGAAAGAGAGTCAACACCCTAATTTTCCTACCTTTGCGGGAATACTATGAATTATAGTATTGATTTTATCAAACCAAAACTTATCTTCTTCACACACACTAAGTTTTGGTAAGTCATAAGGCTTATCGTCATTAAACAAAACGATATGCAAAAGCCTAAGTTAGGTTTCTGGAATATCTGGAACATGAGTTTCGGGTTTCTGGGTATACAATTCGGTTTTGCCCTACAGGGTTCTACCATGTCACGCATTTTTGAAACACTAGGCGCATCAAAGGATGACATTCCCCTACTATGGATTGCGGCCCCGCTTGCAGGTTTAATCGTACAGCCTATTATAGGATATCTGAGCGACAACACATGGCATAAAACACTGGGCAGGCGCCGTCCTTTCTTTTTGTTGGGAGCCATTCTTAGTTCAATTGCCTTATTGCTTATGCCGTACTCCTCTGCGGTATGGATGGCTGCTGGTTTGCTGTTGGTTCTCGATGCATCGATTAATATTTCCATGGAGCCTTTCCGTGCGCTGGTGGCAGACAAATTGCCAGAATCACAGCGTAGTTATGGGTTTGTAGTGCAGACTCTAATTATAGGTGTAGGTACCTGGGTAGCATCAAACCTACCTAAATGGGTGAATGACGGTCTGGAAATATCAAATCAAGGCGCGCCTGGTGTAGTGCCAGATTCGGTAAAGGTTGCGTTTGGAGTGGGTGCATTTGTATTCATTACTTCTATCCTAGTCACCATTTTTACTACCAAAGAGTATTCACCAGAGGAAATGAAAGCCTTTGGCGAGGGACATGAAGATGAAAATAAAGGAATGTGGACTACCATAATGGGCACTTATAAATTGATGCCAGATGTGATGAAGAAATTGGGTGTGGTTCAGTTCTTTTCCTGGTTTGCATTTTTTGCCATGTGGACGCTGGCCAATCCTGCTCTTACCGCGCATGTATATGAGGCGCCAAAACCAGAAGTAAACCAGTTTGCACAAGTAGACAATGACGGTGAGGCTGTAGTAAATGACGATCGTGTAATTCAGTTCCTAAGTGATCAGAGCGAGAGCGATTACAATACACAGGACAAGGCATACAATGAAGCATCTGACGATGTAGGGTCTAAAATGGGTATCTACGGGTTGTCTTCCATGGCATTTGCCTTACTGCTTACCTTTTATACTGCGCGCCGTGGCATCAACCGTAAGTATGTACACATGGTAAGTCTAGCTGCTGGTGCCGCTGGATTTATCTACATGTATTTCAGCGCAGGAGAACCGGATAATCTTTACGTGTCCTTTGCCCTAATAGGTATAGCCTGGGGTAGTATTCTATCCATGCCGTACGCCATGCTTTCCAGCTCTGTTGATCCCGCCAAAATGGGATTAATGATGGGGGTATTCAACATGTTTATCGTTATTCCACAAATCATTGCTGCCATAGGCGGCGTGGTGTTCTTACAGAAGTTGATAGGTGAGGAATCCATCCATGCCATGACTGTAGCGGGAATCTTTCTCTTGCTCGCAGCGCTGTCCAATCTTTTGATTACAGATAAAGGTGCCATCATGGATAAAAAACTAGCCTAATGGAAAACAAAGCATTCATCTTTGATCTGGATGGCGTCATTGTCGATACGGCAAAGTTCCATTTTATCGCCTGGCAGCGACTGGCAGCCGCACTCGGCATCGATTTTACCGAAGCGGAAAACGAGCAGCTTAAAGGGGTATCGCGCGTTAACTCACTCAAACAGATTCTGGAATGGGGCGATAAGTCCATTTCAGAGGAAGAGTTTCAGGCGCGCATGCAGCAAAAAAACGAGGAATACCTAGACCTTATCAAGACACTTAACTTAAACGATATCCTGCCGGGCGTGCATGACTTTCTGCTCGATCTACGAGGACAGAACCTGCCCATTGCGCTGGGTAGTGCCAGTAAGAATGCGCGACCTATCCTTATTAAATTAGGCATAAGCCACCTGTTTGATGTCATAGTGGATGGTACAAATGTGAGCAAGGCAAAACCAGATCCAGAAGTATTTACAAATGCGGCAGACCAGCTGGGCGTTAGCTATACGGACTGCATTGTCTTTGAGGACAGCGTGGCCGGTGTACAGGCTGCAAACGCTGCGGGAATGTACAGCGTCGGACTTGGTGATCAAGAAATATTACACGAGGCAAAAGAGGTGTTCCACACCTTTAACGACATGCCAGAAAATTATATAAACAAACTTTTACAGCAGTAACAGTACGGGCCGTAGGACTTTAACTTATGGCCCAGCCGACTGCTGCACAACCATTATAGCAATACAATGAACCAGGAATATATCATACCAGACGCTTGGTCAATCATAGAGGAAAACTGGAATCCAGAAACGGTAAAATCCAGCGAAAGCCTGTTTTCCATAGGAAACGGTGCCATGGGGCAGCGTGCAAATTTTGAGGAAACCTACAGCGGCGACACCTTTCAGGGCAGCTACATTGCCGGTGTATATTATCCAGACAAGACCCGCGTGGGCTGGTGGAAAAACGGCTACCCAGAGTATTTCGCAAAAGTCCTCAACGCGCCCAACTTCATCGGTATAAACGTATTGGTAAACGGTGCTGTTTTGGATCTCGCTTTCGCGAAAGCGGTAAAAAACTATCGCCGCGAGCTCAACATGCAGGAGGGCTGGTACGAGCGCAGTTTTGAGGCACACCTTGAGAACGGCGACGCCATTAGGGTAAACGCACGCAGGTTCCTTAGTCTCGATGTAGATGAACTTGGCGTGATCCACTACACGGTAACCGCACTTTCTGGTGACCTAAATATTAAATTCCAGCCCTATCTGGATGGTGGCATCAGCAATGAGGATTCAAACTGGGATGATGCTTTCTGGGCGATCGATAGGGTATCCAATCACGGCAAGAGATCATTTATTCAGAGCCATACCAACAAAACAGAATTTCACGTGGCTACCTTTATGGAATCCACGCTTTGGCAGGACGGCCAGGTGGTGGGCACCGTAGATTATAGCCACCAGGACGAGCGCTGTATTATGCACGGCGTGTCACATGATCTAGCTCAAGGCAAAAGCGTGACCCTATTAAAGTATGCCGGTTACGTTTCAAGCCTCAACCATAAAAAAGAAGATCTGGTAGGTGCAGCAAATGCCGTTCTGGACAAGGCCGTGGCATCTGGCTATGATCAGTTGCTGGCAGACCAAAAGGCTGCCTGGCAGTCCATCTGGAACATGGCAGATATTACCATCCAGGGTGATCTAAAAGCACAGCAGGGTATAAGGTTCAACATCTTCCAGCTCAACCAGACCTATCTCGGGAAGGATTCTCGTCTAAATATAGGGCCCAAAGGTTTTACCGGTGAGAAATACGGTGGATCGACCTACTGGGATACAGAGGCTTACTGTATACCCTTTTATATGGCTACAAAGGACCAGACCGTAGCCCGCAACTTATTGAAATATAGGTATGAGCAGCTAGACAAGGCCATTGAGAATGCCGAGAAATTGGGATTCTCTAATGGAGCTGCTCTATATCCTATGGTTACCATGAATGGTGAGGAAAGCCATAATGAATGGGAAATCACTTTTGAAGAGATACACCGCAACGGCGCGATGGTTTTTGCCATCTACAATTACCTGCGATACACCGGTGACGATAGCTACATACCAGAGATGGGGCTCGAGGTGATGATCGCCATCGCCAGGTTCTGGCACCAGCGCGCTAATCTTTCCCACCGTGCCAATAAATTCATGATTCTGGGGGTGACGGGACCCAATGAATATGAAAACAACGTCAACAATAACTGGTACACTAACTACCTGGCCCAATGGTGTATACAGTACACCATTGAACAGATCGATAAGGTAAAGGAAAGTCACAATAGCGATTATACACGCGTGATGAATGCAACAAATCTTAATGATAATGAGATCGCCAGCTGGAAAGAGGTGGCAGACAACATGTACCTGCCTTACGACGAGAAACTGGGAGTTTATCTGCAGCAGGACGGATTTCTGGATAAGGAAATTACCCCCGTATCGCAGCTGCCCGCAGATAGCAGACCGATAAATCAGAAATGGTCCTGGGATCGTATTCTGCGCAGCTGTTATATCAAACAGGCAGATGTTCTTCAGGGCTTTTACTTTTTTGAGGATCATTTCAGCAAGGCAGAACTTGAAAAGCACTTTGACTTCTACGAGCCGCTTACCGTACACGAGAGTTCGTTATCACCATGCGTGCACAGCATCCAGGCAGCAAAGCTAGACCGGATGGATCAGGCCTATGAATTTTATTTAAGAACGAGTCGCCTGGACCTGGATGACTACAATAAAGAGGTAGAAGAGGGCTGTCACATCACCAGTATGGCCGGAACGTGGATGAGTATTGTTGAAGGATTTGGCGGTCTGCAGATTGTGGATGACAAGCCCAACTTTACCACGAGACTGCCAGAAAACTGGACATCTTTCAGCTTTAAGATCAATTTCCGCAACCAGATCTTAAAGGTAGACGTAGCAAAAGACAATACGACAGTAACGCTGGAAAGTGGTGATAAAGCGCAGGAGATTAAGATAAACGGCGAGGTAAAGAGACTCGAGCCAGAAATGGTACGCGCTTAACCAAATGATTGGGGCACGTGTGACACTCTATACACACAATTGCCTGGTCGAGCGGTAGTCGAGACCTTTGTAGTGAAAAGCAAAAGCTGGAATGAGCACACGTTCTCGACTGCCGCTCGAACTAGCATAAGTGCATAAAAGCTAGAAACAAAAATAGGTGCTTGGTCGAGCGAGAGTCGAGACCTTTGTAATGAAAAGCAAAAGCTGGAATGGTAACCCGTTCCCGAATACCGCTCGAACTGGCATTAGGGTAGAAGGGTTAAAAAGTAAAACAGATGCCTGGTCGAGCGAGAGTCGAGACCTACAAGATGTTTTAGACGGTATAAAAATGTTTAGATGAAAAAAAAACTACTGATTTTTATTCTACTTCTCGCTTTCGCGAAAGCGGTAACCGCGCAGCCTTATACAGAATTAGACTCACCTCTGCAACGTGTGGAACCACCATTTTGGTGGGCTGGAATGGACCATAGTCAAGTCCAGTTAATGTTGTACGGTCAAGAAATTGGAAGTATTTATCAAGTAGACTCAGACGATGTCCAGATCGTAGAAACTAAGACTACTGATAACTCCAACTATCTTCTTGTTACAATTGAAACAAAAGACTTAGCCCCTGGAAAAATTACGTTGCGATTGAACTCTATTGAAACAACCAAAGTCCTTGAATACGAGATCAAAAAACGCAAGTCTGGCAGCGCAGCGCGAAAAGGTTTTGACTCAAGCGACGTCATCTACCTCGTCATGCCAGACCGCTTTGCAAACGGTGATCCCAGCAACGACAACACCGCAGATACAAAGGAGAAATCAGACCGCAGCAAAAAGGGCGGCCGCCACGGCGGTGACCTTCAAGGAATCATCGACCACCTGGACTATATAGACGACCTGGGCGCTACCGCGCTTTGGAGTACACCGGTACAGGAAGATAACGAGGCTACCTACAGTTACCACGGCTACGCCATCAGCGACCTTTACAGGATTGATCCACGCTACGGTACAAATGCAGATTACCGCCGCCTGGCAGATGAATTGCACCAGCGCGACATGAAACTCATCATGGACATGGTCCCTAATCATTGGGGCGCCTCGCATTGGATGATGCGCGATCTACCCATGCCAGACTGGATCCATTATTTTAACGACAACGACGGCGAGGAGCTGCCACTAGCAGGTTTCGCACGTTCTAATTATCGGCAGTCTACCCAATTTGATCCCTACCAGACTAAGATTGACGAGGTCTATGCGCAGCGTGGCTGGTTTGATTACACCATGCCAGACATGAACACGAGCAATCCCACGTTTATCACCTACATGATCCAGAACGCAATCTGGTGGATAGAGTACGCAGGACTGGATGGCATACGAGTAGATACCTATCCATACAACGAGAAAGAAGGCATCGCCCGCTGGACCAAGGCGATTATGGACGAATATCCCAACTTCAACGTACTGGGTGAAACCTGGTTGTACGAGTCGGCGCACGTGGCGTTCTGGCAGAAGGACAGTCCCATTGCGGCGATCCAAAACTACAACAGCCACCTGCCCACCGTCATGGATAAACCCCTGAACGTTAATATGCTTAAGGCATTTAAAGAAGAAGCAATCAGTTGGGACAAGGGTCTGGTGCACATTTACAACAGCCTGACTAACGACTTCATGTTTGCCGATCCCAATCAGATCGTAATACTGGCGGGTAACCACGATACCAACAGAATAAATGGTAGCGGTGTTTTTAAGGGGAACCTAGAAAAGTATAAACTAGCCATGACCTTTCTGCTCACCACGCGCGGCATCCCCCAAATTTACTACGGTGACGAGATAGGCATGGGCGGCAACCGCGATACGGACGGTGATGGCGATATAAGGAGAGATTTCCCTGGCGGTTGGGCTGGTGATAAACAGAATGCATTCCGCGATCCCACAGATGAACAAAAAGCCTATCAGGACTTCACTCGCAAACTACTCAACTACCGCAAGCAGTCTACCGCCATCCATAATGGTAAGCTGTTACATTACGTTCCAGAAAACAATTGTTACGTCTATTTCAGGTACAATGAGCAGGAACGGGTGATGGTGATCATCAACAACAGTACACAGACACGGACCCTGGACCTTAACAGATTTGCCGAAGGGCTGGACAACCGCAATAGCGGTGTGGATGTATTGACTGATAGAAAAGTTGGTCTAAAAGACTCAATCAAGATTAGTGCGCAAACCAGCATGGTTATTGACTTGATGAAATAGTGTGGGGTAGTGATTCCGCTTTCGCGAAAGCGTGTGCTTGAATATGGAATCGTTCTCGACTACCGCTCGAACTGGCATTAGGGTAGAAGAGTTTAAAATAAAATCAAATGCTTGGTCGAGCGAGAGTCGAGACCTTTGTAGTGAAAGACAAAAGCTGGAATGTGAATCCGTTCTCGACTGCCGCTCGAACTGGCATCTAGGAATAAAAGCTAGAAATAAATAATGCTTAGTCGAGCGAGAGTCGAGACCTAAAGCTAGAGATAAAAACAGATGCTTGGTCGAGCGAGAGTCGAGACCTTTGTAGTGATAGGCGAAGCCGGAATGTGAACCCGTTCTAGACTGGCGCTCGAGCTGGCATTGAGTCTACACATAAATAAAAGAACTGAATGAATAAAAAACTGATCGTGCTTATTCTCTTCCTCGCTTTCGCGAAAGCGGGAACTGCACAAGTCACCCGCTCTTATAAAGATCACCGGCTTACTGACACGGGGGCGCTTGAGGTCAAGGTAAGTGACGGTACGTATTATTTTGAATTGTACAATACAGAAGTGATCGAGACCACCTTTGTACCCCTAGGTGGACGCAGAGCAGATTTGCCGGAATCCCATGCGGTGGTGCAAAAAACCGATAACCGCGCCGCCATTTACAACCCAGAGAAGCAATACGTCAACTTCGGTACGGAAGTGCTACAGGTGCAGATCATCAAAGAGCCATTTCAGGTCGTCTATTTGCGCGAGGGTAAACACCTGCTTGCAGAAAAACGGGGCTCTGTGGCAAACGATAGCATTAAGACTATCGAACTGGCCATAAAGCCTAACGAAATCCTATATGGTGGTGGTGCCCGCGCGCTGGGCATGAATCGCAGGGGGAATAGGTTACAGCTGTACAACCGCGCCCATTACGGCTACGAGACGCGGTCAGAATTGATGAACTACACCCTGCCCATCGTGATATCCTCAAAAGGCTATTTGGTTCATTTTGATAATGCGCCAGTAGGATTTCTGGATCTGGATAGTGAGGGCGACAACACAATTACCTATGAGACCATAAACGGCGCCATGCGGTACCAAGTGGTGGCCGGAAACGATCTAAAGGAAGTAACACAAAACTATGTCCAGCTTACCGGTACGCAGCCCATGTTGCCGCGCTGGGCGTTGGGAAATTTTGCCAGCAAATTTGGTTACCACAGTCAGCAAGAAGTAGAAGAAACTATTGCAGCATTTAAGAAAGAAGATATTCCAGTCGATGCCGTTATTTTGGATTTATATTGGTTTGGTAAAGAGATGAAGGGCACTATGGGTAATCTTGCATTTCACCGAGACTCTTTTCCAGATCCTAGAAAGATGATCAAGGGATTGCACGATCAAAATGTGGAAACCATCTTGATTACAGAACCATTCATACTCGATACGTCAGACCGCTGGCAGGAAGCCGTTGACAAGAAGATACTAGCGGTAGATTCTGTGGGCAATCCTTTTGAGTTTGACTTTTACTTTGGTCATACGGGACTCATCGACATCTACAAGCCAGAAGGCAGACAATGGTTCAAAGACATCTACACGGGATTGTCTGACATGGGTGTGACTGGTTTCTGGGGGGATCTGGGAGAGCCAGAAGTACATCCTTCAGAATTGATTCATGCCACGGGAACCGCTGATGAAGTCCACAACATTTACGGGCATGACTGGGCAAAGTTGGTTTACGAGGCGAGTATAGCCGCGCAGCCTAAAAAGCGACCGTTTATCTTGATGCGCGCGGGGTACTCTGGCAGCCAGCGGTATGGGATGGTTCCCTGGTCGGGTGATGTCAACCGCACCTGGGGTGGCCTACAGTCCCAGGTAGAGATCGCCCTACAGATGGGTATGCAGGGACTGGGTTACATGCACAGCGACTTAGGTGGTTTTGCCGGTGCAAACCTCGATGACGAGCTTTACGCACGCTGGTTGCAATACGGTGTTTTCCAGCCTATCTACAGGCCACACGCACAAGAAGAAGTGCCTAGCGAGCCGGTATTCAGAAGCGAGAAGGCAAAACAACTCGCAAAAAAAGCGATTGAGCTGCGTTACAAGCTGCTGCCCTACAATTATACTTTGATGTATGAGAACAACCGTATCGGTATGCCACTCATGCGGCCTGTTTTCTTTATGGAAGGGAATGAGGCGAGGTTGCGTGATAAGGACAGCTTTTTGTGGGGTGATGACTTTTTTATTGTACCTATCACGCAACAAGGGCAGAAAGAGGTCGATGTTATTTTCCCACAAGGGGTAAAATGGATAGATTTTTATTCAGGCAAAATTTATGAACCCGGTAGTCACCACACCTTCCAGACAGTAAAAGAACACATTCCGACTTTTGTGAAGGCTGGTGCATTCATTCCGATGGCCCACAACCTGAACACTACAAAAGACTACGACAATAATAAGTTTGAGCTACATTATTACCACGATACTTCTGTCGAGAAGGCAGGTTACAAGCAATATCAGGATGATGGTTCTAGGCTAGCCTTAGAGGAAGGAAGGTATGAGGTATTGGGTTATTCCGCTTTCGCGAAAGCGAAAAAACTCTCTTTCTTATTCATTGCCATATCTGGTGAAGATTTCAAAGGACCTACAAAAGAGATCAATTTAATTATCCATGGGGTAGAGAAAGCGCCTAGGAAGTTGCAAATAAGTGGCAAGAGATCTAAAAATTGGGTGTTTGACGATGAACAAGCCACGCTGGCTATTCCCGTAAATTGGAACACAGCCTCTAATCTTAAAATCAACCTGAAATTTTAAAATGAAAAACATTCTCACAACAGCTAGTATCGTTCTGCTTATTCTCGCCGTATTAATCACCTACCTCGGGTTACAGCGAGAAAACCTGTTTAATCCACCTGTTATTACCGGACTTGGATTCCTCATGATTGGGAGTGTTTTTCTGGCATTCAGACGTAGAATGTAAAATAATCGACCATGAAAAACACAGTACTATCCATTTTTGCTTTAGCTCTTGTAGCGGTTTCTTGTATAGAAGAGAAAAAAGATGAAACAACCGACCAAAAAACCACGACGTCCATGAGCGAGAGCCCTAAGAAAAAAGTAGTCTATCAAGTGTTTACGCGACTTTTTGGCAATACAAACACGACCAATAAACCTTGGGGAACGCTGGCAGAAAACGGGGTGGGAAAGTTCAATGACTTTACCCCAAAGGCACTTGAAGAAATCAAGGATCTGGGCGTGACGCACATCTGGTATACGGGCGTGCCACACCACAATGTCATTACGGATTATACCAAATACGGTATATCAAACGACGACCCGGATGTGGTTAAAGGTCGCGCGGGATCGCCTTATGCGGTAAAAGACTACTATAACGTAAACCCTGACCTGGCAGTAGATGTTGACAATCGTTTGGGTGAGTTTGAGGCTCTCATCCAGCGCTCGCACGATGCAGGATTGAAAGTGATTATCGATATCGTACCCAACCACGTCGCGCGCAACTATCAGAGTCTGACCAATCCAGACGGGACTGCCGACTTTGGCGCAGAGGATGACACTAGTGTCGTGTACCACAAAGACAACAACTTTTACTACAATCCAGGCGAGGACTTTAAGGTGCCAGAATGGAAAAATGGGTATCATCCCTTAAACGGTGAGACATCTGCCGATGGGAGGTTTAAGGAAAGTCCGGCCAAATGGACGGGCAACGGCTCTCGTGCGGCGCAACCCGATATGAACGACTGGTATGAAACAGTCAAGGTAAACTATGGCGTGAGTCCGGATGGGGACAAGGATTTTGACGAGCTGCCAGAAGGGTACGATCAGGAAACCTACAAAAAGCATTTTGCATTCTGGAATGGTAAGCAGGTACCCAGTTCCTGGAAAAAATTCAAGGACATTGCCCTTTACTGGACTGCCCAGGGCGTGGACGGTTTCCGTTATGACATGGCAGAAATGGTACCCGTGGAATTCTGGAGCTACATGAACAGCCATATCAAAATGGAGAATCCAGATGCCTTTCTACTGGCCGAGGTATATAACCCCAGTCTGTACCGTGATTACATCCGCAAAGGAAAGATGGATTACCTGTACGACAAGGTTCAGCTCTATGATACGATAAGAAACGTGATGCATCGTGGCGGTAAGACGGATCATATCCCACCTATCCAAGAAGATCTGGCAGACATCGAGCACCACATGCTTCAC
>JBARYP010000046.1:0-83722 GCA_049647945.1 Nonlabens sp.
ATCTCACGTTGTCAATGATCCTCAAAGATCTTAATTTGAAAGCAATTCACAACAAGTTCAATAGCTTTGTTTATAGCTGCCTGGTTGTCAATGATCCTCAAAGATCTGAATTTGAAAGCAATTCACAACTGAAGTTATAGTATTTAAACACTTATTATCGTTGTCAATGATCCTCAAAGATCTGAATTTGAAAGCAATTCACAACACGAGTCCTTTAATGCTGCCGTTAGGCTCGGTTGTCAATGATCCTCAAAGATCTGAATTTGAAAGCAATTCACAACCACAGCCTATGCACAGGTAATGCACAAACGTTGTCAATGATCCTCAAAGATCTGAATTTGAAAGCAATTCACAACCAGTTCCTGCCTAACAACGTGCAGCGCTTTGTTGTCAATGATCCTCAAAGATCTGAATTTGAAAGCAATTCACAACCGGTTATCTGCCTTACGGGCATCTAACAGGTTGTCAATGATCCTCAAAGATCTGAATTTGAAAGCAATTCACAACAATCTCAACGTTGGACCTTTTTGCTCATAGTTATCAATGATCCTCAAAGATCTGAATTTGAAAATGATCGAGCGTTCATAAAATCTCCTAAGGAGGTTTTATAGCGAGAGGCGAGGCGGTGCGATGGGCTTAGTAGCATGATCTTAGTCATCAGCCAAAAACGTCAATTGCATTCCTCTCGCTCCTACCGTCGCTCGTCGGATGCAGGAAAGATCTGAATTTGAAAGCAATTCACAACTTGCGCCAGGCGTTGTAGCTGGCGGTGTGGGTTGTCAATGATCCTCAAAGATCTGAAGTTGAAAGCAATTCACAACGCAGGGTCTGAAGGGATCTTCTACGAGGTGGTTGTCAATGATCCTCAAAGATTTGAATTTGAAAGCAATTCACAACCCACGCACTACGATGGTGCCAGCGGTGATCGTTGTCAATGATCCTCAAAGATCTGAATTTGAAAACGATCGAGCGACCATAAAATCTCCTGAGGAGGTTTTATAGCGAGAGGCGAGGCGGTGCGATGGGCTTAGTAGCATGATCTTAGTCATCAGCCAAAAACGTCAATTGCATTCCTCTCGCTCCTACCGTGATGCCATTCTCTCAATCGTACCCTAATCGTCGATGGCAGGGGATGCAGGAAAGATCTTAATTTGAAAACGATCGAGCGGTCATAAAATCTCCTGAGGAGGTTTTATAGCGAGAGGCGAGGCGGTGCGCTATAGGCTTGCAATAAATTCTATATAATGAAGAAAATTGTCAAATGCATTTCTCTCGCTCCTACTGTGATGCTATTCTCTCAATTTCAAGCCAAGCCGCAACCGAACGGAATCAGTCCGTACACCGGACCATCAAAAATGCTCCATCACAACCTGACAAGAATCGCCGACGGCAACACGATCGGTTATAAGAGCACTTGTAAAGGATTGATAAATTTGTCTTCAGCCAGCGATTAGCGAGTAGAAATTACGAGGTTGTACGATAACTCCAACTAGCTTGTAATTTACTTAGAATTGAATTTTTCAAATTGCTCACTTAAAAACAGCACCTATAAACTGCTGATTGCTATAGTAGGGTACAACAAAGGTGATTTTATTGCTTACGATACGAATCGGAAATCTCCTCAACAGGATCATCGACAACTTGCCCCGGATCGCTGGAAATCCCTTGCCCTATACGCATTTGATTAATAAGCATCGTGGTAGGATTCACTTTGATTTGCAGATTTAAAATCTGATCGCGATCATTGATGTTCTTAAGCTCGATTATAGCAATAGAGTCACCTGCTTTTTTCATATTACAGTTCAATATGCTGTTCCACCTATTCTCTCTGGCACTCTTGTGAACCAATTCTAGATCTTTCTTGCACCGTTCCCAACTATCTGTAGTAAAGAAGGGCTCTATGTCGTAAAGCAAATCTGATGACTGTAAGTAATAAGAAAATTCAAGAGCCCGACGGTAAAGCTTTGACAAATTGCTTTGCCTCCTATAGACAGGATCGCCGTAAATAAGTAGGTCTATATAACTAGGGCAACTTTGTAACACCTGATTGTTGTAGTAACCCTCATAATCAGCATTTGAATTGATGTTATTATACCGGGAAATGGTTTTACGCCGGTGCTTCATACCGCGCTGCGCTGCTTCAAGTCCTTGCCCTTGCACAGCTCGCATGTTACTAACAGTTCTAACGTCCCATTGCTCTTTGGGAATTGTGGAACTCGCCATCTCTTTACAAAGTCGATCTCCTTCATCCTTTAAAAATGCATCTTGCGCTACTGAACTAATTGATAACCATAGTAGCCCGGACAGGATAAATAGGACTTTACGATTAGTATTCATATAAATCTTTAACTAGTCATTTACTGCGCAAGTATTGCCTAATATCAAACAACAACCACAACAATCTTTTGTTTCAATCCCTTATTCATTTCATTGGAAAATTTGACCCTATAGAAATGCTGTTTCAAACGCTTTTTCCAACCAAGATTTGATGTGTCTATCGATCAACCGCAAAACTAGTGCCACCAGTAGAAGAAATCCCACAGAGATAATTTTCAATAGCCATAGCAAACTCGCCAAAAAACACTAATACCGCTCTCCTAGCTTCAGTAAGGCTTTGGCATATTTCATCGATTCAGCGTATTGCTTCTTTCGGTAGGATTTATTGCGCATCATGTGCAGCATTCCCGCAGCACCGTTTTTTGTAGCTTGTTTAATGAAATAAATCTCTCTGAATTCTTCGTTTTGTTCTGGAGTAAAATGTTTGAGTTGAAAATACTTCATCGTGGGGCTGGGAACTGGAACTACGTCAGTTACCGGGTCATCTAGTTCCCATGGTTGTTTCTTTCTTTTTTTGCCAGTAACCTTGGCCTGGCTACCCCAGAATCGGTAGCCACCTACTGGTGGTTTTAAATGTAGGTTGACTGAATATGGATTGTAGAGCACCGTGGCACCAGCCTTAGCTAGTCTTAAACCATAATCGTTGTCTTCACCATAACCGCCGTCATAGTTGACATCGTTGAAACCGATCTTGTCAATCCACTTTCTCCTCACGCATGAGTTGGCATTGTTGAATGACTGACTCACTCCTGCTCTGAAGAAGGAAGCACTTAACCGTGCTTTCTTAACCGCGAGATCAGAGAGATCCTGTTCTGAGTGATCTGCCATGATATCCAGGCCGTTACAGGCATCTGCATTGTAGGTTTGAAGAAATCTTATGTGGTTCTCAACAAAGGTGGATTCCATACGTATGTCATCATCGCCAAAGATGACAAATTCTCCTGTTGAAAGTTCAAGAGCTTCATTACGAGCCTTACAGCTTCCTTTTGAAATTTGTTGTTGTACAACCACTTTAAAAGGCAGCTCCATAGCAGTAAAATCCACCGTGTGCTTTTCTACCGGGGTGGCATCGACAATTACCACTTGAGTGGGATGATAGGTCTGGGCGGCAAGATCATTCAGTAAGTTGACACACATATCGTGACGCAACATGGTAGGTATGATATAGGTAACTGTAGGCGTACCATCCATAGGTTCTAGCGGCCTTAACGGTACAAGTTCACTTTCCTGATCATAAAAAGAAGGTTTTAAGGAGGCCAGCAAACCTATTTTTCCCAAAGTGTCATTCCACCCTTTTCTGTAAGACATGAACAAAAGGTGCTCTTTCTTAAAGAATTTTTTGTAGAAGTAGATAAGATCGTGATCATTCCCTTCCAGTTGATGATTTTTTGAAGCAAATAGACCTTTAACATGAAGTACCACCGCACCCGCATATCTCAACATGCGATAACCGTAGTCAAGTCCCTGCATCAACTCCTCAATATAATTCTGATCCAGCTTTCCTGATAGGTTCCAGATTTCTTCACGGACTACAAACTCATCATGGGGCATTCTCCAGCTTATGGATTGATCACAGTTGGGAAAATCATTGATGTACCACCAGAAAACAGCCGCCTGGTACTTAAGATCCTGGAACGCGTGGGTAAGCCCTTGATCAAGACCGCTATGCCAGATATCCCCAGGACCATCTGCCAGCTCTTCCAGTCTGGATTGATCTGGAGTTCCCTTGTACAAAAGAACTTTTCCTGTAGATGAAGTAAATTTTTTCATAATGAATACAGCCGGTTATAGATATTGAGCATGGTAAAAATCAACTTGCAAAAATAGGAGTTTCATAAAGGATAAGCCACTCTAAACCCGGGATTGTAAAATAGCCTCTTACCTGCTTGTCGTTTGAGATAGAATGCATGGATCTCCCACTACCTTTGCAGCATGCATCAAAGAAACATCCACCGCTACGGCTATGATTTCAAAAAGCTGGCTACTGCGCACCCCCCGCTGGAAAAGTTGATCGTCACCAGTCCCGCAGGTACAGATTCCATCGACTTCAGCGACCCGCAGTCCATCCTGGAATTCAATACCGCCTTATTGAAACACCACTACAAGATCAAATCGTGGAAACTGCCTGAACAGTCTCTATATCCACCCATACCTAGTCGTGCAGACTATCTCCATCACATTGCAGACCTAGTGGGAAAAGGCGATAAAAAAGGCCTGGACATAGGCTGTGGCGCCAGCGCGATTTACTGCCTACTGGGTAATTCCATCTACGGGTATCATATGGTAGGCGTGGACATAGACGAGACCAGCGTCACTTATGCCCGTAAGAACACCCAGCATCACGATGATATAGAAATACGCCTACAGACTGACCGTGGCAACATACTTAAAAAAGCGATCCCGCCCGGTGAAAAGTATGATTTTACCATCTGTAACCCTCCCTTTTACGCAAGTGAGGAGGAAGCTATAAAAGCAAACTTCAAGAAACAGCTCAAACTGGGTACTCGTGAAAAAAGCCGCAACTTTTCTGGAGAGGCTCACGAACTTTGGTGCAATGGGGGAGAGCAATTGTTCATCAGGAGATTAATCAAGGAGTCCAAAGAATTCAAGGATCAAGTTCAATGGTTTACCTGCCTGGTATCGCAACAAAAAAACCTTGCCAAACTCCAAAAACAGCTTTCAAAACTCAATGCCACCCATCAGGTGGTAACCATGGAAGTAGGCAATAAAAAATCACGCTTTATAGCCTGGACCTTCAAACCTTAACACCCTTAATTGTATTGTATCAAGAGATAGTTCGTTATCTACTTTTCATCAAATTAGCGTTTCTTATGTAATGTCTAACAATGTGATTTTGGGATGCATTCCGCTTTCGCGAAAGCGGAATCTCCCTCATACTCACCAGCTCACTATAGGCAGAGAGATGCTCGAGAGCGGGATCAATATTTCGTATTTTTACAGCTTCCCAAATACATCAATGGACGACAAGACCATACAGAACCTGAGAGAGGCGCTGGAATTCTCGCCAGACAATATCCCGTTGCGATTGCATCTGGCAGACTCGCTGCGCCTGGCAAATAAACTTGAACAGGCCGAGGATGAGTATGAAATCATTCTACAGTACGGTTCACAACCCAAGGCCAGACTGGGACTGGCCCTAATTTCCTACAAGCAAAAAAACTACTCAAAGGCAATCGTAATCCTGGAAAGCTTGATTCATGAAGGCAACAAAGATCTGGATGCTCACTTGTTCTACACCCGCTCACTAGTCAGATCTGGTGATACCGCACTTGCCGTGGATGCCTATCAGGAACTTCTCAAGCTATTTCCAGATTTTGCCGATGCTGAACTGGACAAGGAATTGCGCGTAAGTGGGGTAACCGCAGAGGCTTCTTTTTACGAGGATGAAGAATACGGCGATGATTATGAGGAGGGCTATGCAGAATCCAATGTTTTTATAGAGAAACCAGAAATCAATTTTGGTCACGTGGGTGGAATGGATGCGGTAAAAAGAGAGATTGATCTCAAGATCGTGCAACCCCTACTCCATCCAGAAATCTACAAGGCCTATGGTAAGAAAATAGGCGGCGGTATCCTACTTTATGGACCACCGGGCTGCGGTAAAACCTACATCGCCAAAGCTACCGCGGGACAGATCAACGCAAAGTTTATCGCCCTGAACCTCAATGATATACTGGATATGTGGATAGGCAGTTCTGAAAAGAACCTGCACCATATATTTCAAGTGGCACGAGAGAATACGCCCTGTGTACTTTTTATAGACGAGATAGACGCACTAGGAGCGAGTCGCAGCGATATGAAACAAAGTGCTGGTAAAAACTTGATCAACCAGTTCCTGCAGGAACTGGATGGAATAGCAAATGATAATGAGGGAGTACTGGTTCTGGGCGCAACAAATATGCCCTGGCACCTGGATACAGCCTTCCGCCGGCCAGTTCGATTTGACCGCATCCTGTTTGTACCACCACCAGACCAGCCAGCGAGAGAATCCATATTTGACCTTAAGTTAGAAGGTAAACCAGTTGACCATATCGATACTACCGCGCTTGCAAAAAAGAGTCATTTCTACAGCGGCGCAGATATTGAGGCCGTAATCGATATTGCCATAGAAGGTAAACTCGAGCAGGCTATAAAAACGGGAGTTCCAGAACCCATGTCAACTAGGGACCTGCTCAAAGCCATAAAAAAACACGCTCCCAGTACCAAGGAATGGTTTGTCACCGCCCGCAATTTTGCGCTTTATGCAAATGAGTCCGGACTGTACGACGACATCCTCAATTACCTGAAGATCAAAAAATAATGGTAGATGCCATCTATGAACGTGCGCTGCTGCTCTACCAGCAAAACCGGTACCAGCAAGCCGAAGAATTGTTGCGCAACGCCCTTGCGCAGTCACCTAACGACGTTGCCTGCCTGCATCTTCTAAGTGAGATCAGACTCGCTCTTGATGCGCCCAGGGAGGCTGGCAAACTGGTGGATATTGCTATAGGACTAGCCCCGGACCAGGACTTGCTCTACGCGACAAAGGCACGCATCATGATTGACGTGGAGCGGTATGATGAGGCAGAGGAATTATTGAAGGAAGCGATCTACCTCAACCCATCTGGCGCGCAGTATTATGCGATGTTGGGACATATTACGCTTTCGCGAAAGCGGTATCAAGAAGCAGAAGATCTTGCCAATAAAGCCCTGGGTCTAGAACCAGACAACTTGCTTGCGCTCAATACCAAGAGTACGGCACAATTAAAGCAAAACAAAAAGGCCGAAAGTGAGGCAACCTTGCGTGGAGCGCTGGGAGAGAATCCAGAGGATAGTTATACCCATGCAAATTATGGATGGAACAAGCTGGAACAGGGAAATCACGTGGCGGCGCTGGAACATTTTAAAGAAGCCCTCAAATTTAATCCAAACAATCCCTATGCACAGCAGGGAATGATGCAGGCGCTACAGGCAAAGTACCTATTGTACCGCTGGTTCCTCAAATATCAATTCTGGCTGGGAAAAATGGGTGCCAAATATCAGTGGGGATTTATCATAGGGTTTTATGTATTGACCAGATTGCTGGATTGGGTGAGCGAGGCGATACCATCACTATCGGTAATTCTCACACCTATTGTTATCCTGCTGGCACTGGTAGCGCTCAGTACCTGGGTCATAGCACCGTTGTCCCAATTACTTTTTAGGTTTAATAAATACGCACGGTTCCTACTGTCTGACAAAGAGAAGCGAGCAACTGTATTTACGGCAGTATGTCTAGCTACCTGCGTGGCGGGAGTCAGCTTAATTTTTATTCTTGATGATTTGCGTTATGCCAGCGTCGCCGTTGTGGGACTGGTACTCATGATACCATGGAGTCTTTTCTATATGCCTACTAAGCCAAAGTTGATGATGCCGCTGGCAGCGAGCATCATGACGCTAGTGGGCGTGGTTGCGATTTATGAGACCTTCCGGCTTGACGATTTGAACAACATGTTCAGCGTGAGCTTTCTTATTTGCTTTTTTGCCCTGCAATGGTTGATTAACGCGGTAATGATCAAACGGGACAATCTCTAGCTACGGTCCATAATCACGCTATTATAACTTAAGTCCCAGCACCTACCTACAGCGGTATTATGGTTTTTGTAAACGTCAATAATCAATTTTTAAATTCTCTTACCAGGTCAGTTGATTCCCGTTGTTGCTAACTATTATGGAATATTGAGTTTGCCATCGTCGTTGTCAAATGTGGCAAACATTAACGCATAGTTTACAAGCCATAACAATTGCCGCATGACCTTTGAAGGAAATACACTTGGATCATGTTCGGATTATTTAAAAAGAAAAGTGAGATGGAAAAGCTACAAAATCAATATAAACAATTGATGGCAGAATACCATCGGCTTTCTACTACAGACCGTACCGCAAGCGATGCCGCTTATAAAAAGGCAGATGAGGTAGGAAAAAAAATGGAGGCCCTGCGCAAGTAGCATCTAATTTGTTATGCGATCTAGCAATTTCATGACTTAAGCAAGCTGATTTAATCACATTTGTTCAGGTACTTCCATACCCAGTAAATCACAGGCCGATTTAATAATATGAGCCGTGGCAAAACATAGGTGCAGTCTAAATTTCTTAAGCTCGGCATTGCCTTCTTCAACAATTTTAGGAGTATTCTGGTAGAAACTGTTGAATTCTTTTACCAGATCATACACATAGTTTGCCACTAGTGCGGGACTATACTTTGCTGCCGCCAGCTCAATTACTTCTGGATATTGCTGGATCGCCAGTAGCACAGATTTATCCCTGCCGGTTAGCTCTAAACCTACCGTGTGAACCGTGGATCTCACAAAACCTGTTTTGGCTAATATTGACTTGATGCGCGCATGGGTATACTGAATAAAGGGACCGGTATTTCCCTGAAAATCTACAGATTCTGCCGGATTGAACATCATGTTCTTTTTAGGATCTACCTTGAGCATAAAGTATTTCAACGCGCCCAGACCTATCATTTTGTACAACCGCTTTCTTTCCTCTTCATCCAGTCCCTCCAGTTTTCCTTGCTCTTGAGCAATAGTCCTTGCAGTAGCGGTCATTTCCAGCATTAAATCATCTGCGTCAACCACCGTACCTTCTCGGGATTTCATCTTGCCAGAAGGTAGCTCAACCATTCCGTAACTGAGGTGATACAGGTTATCTGCCCAGTCATATCCCAATTTCTTCAAGATGAGAAACAACACCTTAAAGTGGTAGTCCTGCTCATTACCCACCGTGTAAACCATGGTGTCAATGCTGTGATCTTTTACTCGCTGTACGGCGGTACCTAGATCTTGAGTCATATAAACCGCTGTACCGTCGCTGCGCAACACCAGTTTACGATCCAGACCATCATCAGTAAGATCTATCCAAACAGACCCGTCTGGGTCCTGAGTGAATACGCCACGAGAGAGTCCATCCTCAATTATATCCTTACCTAGCAAATAGGTATCACTCTCGTAATAAAGACTATCAAACGACACTCCCAGCTCGTTATAAGTTTTATCAAAACCACTATAGACCCACGCATTCATTTTCTTCCAGAGCGCCACCACTTCTTCATCGCCTTCTTCCCATTTCTTGAGCATGGCTTGAGCTTCAAGTAAAATCGGGGCGGATTTTTTTGCTTCCTCCTCGCTGGAACCTGCAGCGATTGCATCCTTTACCTGTTTTTTATACACTTGATCAAACAGGACGTAGTACTTACCCACCAGCTTGTCACCTTTCAACCCAGATGAATCTGGAGTTTCTTCATTACCATGAGTTTCCCAGGCGAGCATGGACTTGCATATGTGGATCCCACGATCGTTGATAATTTGCGTTTTGTTTACTTTTCTACCAGAAGCCTCAATAATCTTAGCAACTGAGTACCCCAGTAGGTTGTTGCGCACATGGCCCAGATGCAGAGGTTTATTGGTATTGGGAGAACTGTATTCCACCATCACCCCAGGAACGGTATCATCTGCTTTTTTGCGCCCGTAGTCTGTCGTGGTAAGTATGGTGTTAAAATCCTCGAGTAGGCTGTTGTTAGTCAGCGTTACGTTCAAAAAGCCCTTGATTACCTCTATGGCTGCAACCAGATCGGTATGTTCCTGTAAGTAAGCACCTATATCTTGGCCTATAGCAGCTGGGTTGCCTTTGATTTGCCGCAACATGGGAAAGACCATGATGGTGTAATCGCCAGATTGATCCTTTCTCGTTTGAGTAATTTCGACCTGGTGCAATTCTACATTGTAGAGTTGCTTGACCGCTTTAAGAGTCTCGGTTTTCAAGTGATTTACTAGGCTCATCTTACTCAAAATTTAGCGTGCAAAGATACATATTAAGAAAGGCTGAACACTTGGGACCTGTGTACAGCGTTAACTTTACCACCATGCTCTACAACGTATCTTATAACAACCCAGAAATAGACCGCAAGATCAGGAATGAAGTGGGTCACGTACTCAATCTCAAGGAACGCTGGAAGTTAAAAGGTATCGGCTCACCTAAATTGCAAATGACCAGCTGCAGTATCCAGATCCATAACTTAATGGTACTGGACAATAATGCAAACAACTGCAATATTGAAATACGCAAGGAGGGAATTATCGTAAGATTTAGATCACTTCTAGAAACCTATGCTCTACCCATCCCTTTTTATAAGTTGACTATTTATAAAGGTCGCGCCGAGGAATATAGCATACATCGAGACAATTACTTTGTTAAAGTAAGGGCAGATAAAAAATCAATCCACCAGTTCTTTGTAAAGATCAACAGCCTCAAATCTGATCAAGGCTTTGAATACATCGACGATTTGTAATAACGGGGGAAATTATATTCTTAAATTTATTGAAAAGCCTGTTTATGGCTGTTTGGAATTCCGCTTTTGCGAAAGCGGAACACGACCCAATCTTTTCTTAAAATTCTTGTAACAAATTACTGACTCACAACTCTAATGATCAAACCATAAAGAAGTGCTATGTTATTAAGCCTGCAAAATGTTTCCAAGACCTATAAAAATGGGGTCAAGGCCCTAGATGATGTTACCATAGATATCAACGCCGGGATGTTCGGTTTACTGGGTCCCAATGGTGCGGGTAAGTCGTCTTTAATGCGTACCATAGCCACATTACAATCGCCAGACAGCGGCTCGATAAAATTCAATGAGATTGATGTGTTGAACAACAAGATCGATTTCAGAAAGCAGCTGGGATACCTACCACAGGAATTTGGAGTCTATCCAAAGATGAGCGCCCATGACCTGCTGCATTACTTTGCTAGCCTTAAAGGAATCAACAGTTCCAAGGATCGCAATCTGATTGTTGACAAAGCCCTGGAAGTCACTAATTTAAGCGAAGTAAGAACTAAACACGTTGCGGGATACTCTGGGGGAATGAAGCAACGATTTGGTATTGCGCAGCTGTTACTCAACGATCCCAAATTGATAATTGTCGATGAGCCCACCGCAGGTCTAGATCCTGCAGAGCGTCATCGATTCCTAAATGTATTGCGTGAAATAGGAACTAACCACATCGTGATTTTCTCTACACACATCGTGGACGATGTCAAGGAACTGTGTAACGACATGGCCATCCTGAATGGCGGTAAAATCCTGACCCACGCCACACCCAGACAACTCACCGGCGCGCTAGCAAGCAAGATCTGGACCACCATAAGCTCCCGGGACCGTATCGAGCAGCTACAGGATGACTACAAAGTGATTTCTTCCAGTTTTAACGAGGACAACAATCTAGTGGCACGAGTCTACAGCGAGCAGCAACCGTCTCCAGAATTTGCACCGGCAACCGCTACGCTGGAAGATGTTTACTTTACCACGCTGGACAACGATCGATTTGTTGCAGAACACTCAATCGCTTAAGTCATGTTCTCAACCATCTATCTACACGAGTTAAGAACATGGTTTAAGAAACCATTGTTCTATATCTATGCCGGGGTAATATTCCTACTGGCACTACTACTGTCTGCTACTGCAGTAGGAGTGTTTGACAGCGATAGCGTAACCGTTGTAAGTACCTCAAAACTTAATAGTGCGGTTTCCATTTATGGATTGCTGGGGACATTTGCACTACTGGTATATCTATTGATTCCCTCAATAGTAGGCGGTACGATACAGCGGGACTTCAATAACAAAATGCATAACGTATTGTATTCCTATCCACTTACTAAGCTGAGCTACCTGGCAGGAAAATTTGCTGCGGGAATTACCATCACCCTGCTGGTAATCCTAGCGAGTATGATTGGGGTGACAATAGGATTTTACCTGCCCGGTGCAAATGAATTTTTACTGGGCCCATTTGAAATCATGAACTATTTACAACCGTTCCTGATATTTGTTATTCCCAATGTTATCTTCTACGGCGCCATCGTTTTTGCGGTTACGGCCTTTGCCCGCAACACAAACCTGGCATTTATGGTGGTACTGGTACTGGTCATTCTTCAAACTGCAGCAGACAGTAGTGCCACTACCATGGATGACCCGTACTGGGTTGAAATACTTGAGCCTACTGGAAATACCGCCGTGGTGGGTAAAATCAAATACTGGACACCCCAGGAACAAAGTACCCAACTTATCCCGGTAGAAGGTACCTTGCTTTACAACCGTTTACTGTGGGCGGGAATTGCGTTGAGTGTTTTGGTATGGATCTATTTTGCCTTTAGCTTTTCCCAAAGCGCGGTGACCCTAGGACTGCGCAGCAAGAATTCTGCGCGGGTAATCAAGCGCAACTTTGGAACCATTCAATCCATAAAGCTACCTAAAGTCTCTACTGACTTTTCTCTGGTGGGCCAGCTTAAGACTGCCTGGATCATGGCAAAATCTGATATCAAATACATCATTACCGGTTATCCATTCATCATTATTTCAACGGTTTGCTTTGCATTCTCGCTACTTACCATGTTGATTACCGGGCAGCAGTATGGAACTGACATCCTACCTAAAACGTGGGTAATGCTTCAATTTCCGTCAGCTATATTCTCTATTTTCACTTATCTATTGATTTTTCTCTATACGGGGTTTGTAATGGATCGTGCTCAATCTGCACACCTCAAGCAGATCGTGGATGCAACACCCACCCGTAATTGGGTAATGTTGCTCTCAAAAGGAGTGGCGGTATTTTTTATGGTGCTCACCCTACTGCTTATCGTGATCGCTAGTGGTGTCATCATACAGATCTATAACGGTTACTTTGAACTGGAACTACCGCTTTACTTTTTTGATCTTTATTTAATCAACATCTGGAATTTCCTGCCGTGGATTTTAATGTCCTTGTTGATTCATTCATTGATTAAGAACAAGTGGCTGGGCTTGATAACCCTACTGGTGATTGCGCTAGGTATTCCAGAGTTGCTGCAAGCCATAGGGGTACAGCAATCGCAATTTATCTTTAACCAGGGTAGTGGTGCCCCCAGCCCCAGCGATATGAATGGCTACGGCGAGAGTCTATCCCGCTACTTTACTTATCGCACCTACTGGATCTTACTGGGGATAGCCCTATTTGCCCTTGCCGTTTTATTTTACAGACGCGGTATGGGTACCGGGATCGGTGAGAGGTTTGCTTTCGCGAAAGCGAGATTATCAAAAGGCATCATAGCCACCATCGCCCTAAGTCTTATAGGTTTCATTGCCATAGGGGGTTATATGTGGAAAGTCAACAATATTGATGATGAAGTAATTTCTGGAAAAGAGCGTGAAGAGATGCAGGCAAATTTTGAGAAGGAATTGAAACAGTATGAAGACGCTGCGCAGCCGCGAGTCGTAAGCGTGAATACGACCATGGATATATTCCCGTATAAAAATACCTATAGTGCCACGGCGCAAATGATGATGGTCAACCAGTCTCAAGAGGCCATCGATACGCTACACGTCATGTACAGCAGCAATCTAGACAGCATTAACCTGAATCGCGCTGCACAAATCGTTTATGACCATGAGGATTACGAATATCGCATGTATGAACTGGAGCAGGCGTTGCAACCTGGTGATACCCTGCAATTTGACGTTGCGGTAAGTAGCGGCACAAATACCTTTTATGAAATCAATTCTCCTGTACTGGGCAACGGTACCTTCTTGAACAACGGTATCTTCCCGTCGCTAGGTTACAATGACCAGGTTGAACTGGTAAATAAATTTGTGCGCAAGCGATATGGACTAGAACCCAAGGACCAGCTTCCCGATCCCACGGATCCCGGAGCAACAGATGATAACTATATAGGCGGTAATAGCGATTGGATCGATTTTGAAGCCACCGTAAGTACCGCTGGCGACCAGATCGCTATTGCTCCTGGATATTTGATAAAAGAGTGGGAACAGGATGATAGGAAATACTTCCATTATAAAATGGATAGTAAAATGCTCAATTTTTACAATTTCATGAGTGGTCGCTATGACGTACTTAGAGATAATCATGACGGCGTGGCTCTTGAAATTTACTATCATCCCGACCACGACTACAACATCGATAGGATGATGCAGGGATTAAAGGATGGACTGGATTACTACAATGACAACTACACACCGTACCAGCACAGACAAGCCAGAATTATAGAGTTTCCTAGATCTGGGGGCGGGTTTGCGCAGGCATTTCCTAATACGATCCCATTTAGCGAGGCTATAGGATTCATCGCAGACGTTGATGACGAGGATAACGATGCCGTGGATTACCCGTTCTCAGTTACTGCGCATGAACTAGCGCACCAGTGGTGGGCACATCAGGTAATAGGTGCAAGGGCAAAAGGCATGACCCTACTATCAGAAAGCCTATCTGAATACAGCTCACTCAAGGTTCTTGAAAAGAGGTATGGAAAGGAAAAGATGCGCAAATTTTTAAAAGATGCGATGGATGGGTACCTACAAGGAAGGACATTTGATCCCAATGGTGAGAACGCGCTTATGTACAACGAGAACCAGCAATACATCCATTATCAAAAAGGATCTCTTGTACTGTACGCCATGAGTGATTATCTAGGTGAAAAACCTTTCAATAGCGTAATTAAAAGATTCGCCGAAAAATATCAGTTCAAGGCAGCGCCATATCCTACATCAGTTGAGTTTGTAGAGGATATTAGAGCTATTACTCCTGACTCGTTGCGTTATCTGGTAACAGATATGTTTGAGACGATCACCTTGTACGACAACAAGGTGCTAGAGGGTAGCTATAAAAAACTGGGTGAGAACGATTACGAGGTAAGTTTTGACGCTCTAGTCAGTAAGTACCGCAGTAGTGATGAGGGTAAGTCCATTTATGTGAATAAGAAGAATGATAGCATTACCTACCTAAAAGAAGGAAGTAAAAGACCTATCACATCTCTTCCCCTTGCAGATTATATCGAGGTAGGCGTTTACGGCGAAGAAGATGAGGACACAGGTATTGAAAAACTACTTTACCTTAAGAAAATAAGAGTAGACAGCATCTTCAACAACTTCAAGATCAGGGTAAAGGAAACCCCAGTCGAGGTAGGAATAGATCCATACAACAAACTAATTGACCGCAACAGTAGCGACAACCGCCAGCGTATAGTTGAGGCTGTGCTTCCAGCTAGAATCGTTCATTAGAATATTTATGAATACAAGGCAATCTATCACTAGATTGTCTTGTTTTCATATATAGCGAACTTTAACGCGCCTTTTTACAGCAGGCATGTATCAGTTTGTACTCCTTAAATATATAAATTGCCCTTCAGGCAGTTATGCTTATTGAATAGACAGTTATATTAAGATCAATGTAAGCTTTTTGCAGTTTACTAGTACCGGCGTATTAGGAGGTGCTTTTAAATAAACCAGATAAATTTGCCCTGACTGGTGCAGCACAAAGCAACCACACTAGAATGGCCTGTATAAATGAGATTGCTCAATTATTTTGATCTTTTTCCAGATAAAGGGGTGAGGGCATGATCCATTCATGGTGTTTAAAGTGACTCCATTCTTCAGCGGCTAGATCCACCTCAGGATCAATAAACGTACTGTATCTCCTACCATTAATGGCGACTTTTGAGTTCACAAATACCTGCACATCCTGGCCTCTAGAACCATATATTTTCTTTAAGCGCTGGGCAAACTGCCATATAAAATCTGGTTTGCTTTGTGCAGATCTACTTTGTTTTTCAGAAACATAATCCCTTAACTTGATTCTCTCTCGTTCACCGGTCGCCTTATTGACTACGTAATATGTGGTTAGTCCAGAGCGGCTGCGCAACATCATACGCCAGCTCAAACGGTGGCCTTCTTCAGTCCAGAGCACATCATCTTCAATAACCCAATGCCTCAACGGCAGCAATACCATAATAATCAGAAATAAACTACCGCCTGCGATGAGTACATTTCGGTGCTTTGGGATGATGACCTCTGCCGCCTTGTAGAATGTTTTCTTCCACAAAAGACGTTTATGAATCAATTCGCTGGTAAAAAAGAAGAGAAGGAATGAAAGAGCCAGATATGGGAATATTCCTATTTTAAAGACTATACTGTTGAAAATATGGAAAAAAACAGAGGCTATTATGGCTAGCCATCTCGTGCGTCTCCACAGTAAAAACGGAACAATCAATAAATCAAATGTGAGTCCAAAATAGAGAATAGCCTTATGTGCCCAGGCTTGTTGTAAGATCTCAAAATCCCTGCCCCTAGTGGACATCAGGTATTTTGGAAAACTACCATCCAGCCAGTCTGGGTAGAACTTTGCAATACTGGCATAGGCATATATAATGAACAGAAATGCCACAATGAAGATATAGATCCAGCGTGACATGTGCTCACGACGTGCTACATTATTAAAGCGGGCATCTAGGCTGGCACTACGATGTGCCGGCAGCAGCAACATGATCCAGTTAAGCAGCATGATGAGATAGCAATGATTGTTATAACTGGATTTTTGCAGTAAATAGACATAGGTCCAGCTTATTGCGTAGAACAACATGGCTACACGATAGCGATATCCCACCATGATCAATAGTCCCGCGCAACCCATAAGAGAATAAAGCACGTACATCCCATTACCCGGCAACGGTTGCATCCACTCAAATCCTATGAATGTAAAGGTAAAGTCTGGTTCTATGAACAATCGATCTACCGCACCCAGACCTATAGAACCAAACGCCTCTACCGCAAGCAGGAATCCATAGATCATTCTAAAGGCGACCAGCGCCGTGTTATCCACCTGGGTGAATAACCATCTATCCCAGACGCTGTATGATTTCTCTTGCATGTTTCTCATCTCTTTTCATCGCCTGCACCAACTCGTCAGTATCGTTGAATTTTACTTCTCCCCTGAGAAATTCAATAAAGTGTAATTCTAGTTCCTGTCCGTATAAATCTGCGTGATGATCTAGAATATGGGTTTCAATCGACGTTGCATTGCCCACATTTATGGTAGGGTTAGTCCCTATGCTGGTTAAACCGAAATGATAGGTACCATTGACGACCACTTCAGTAAGATAGACGCCGCGGGCAGGAATCAATTTATAGGTTTCTTCTACCTTGAGGTTTGCGGTGGGATATCCTAGTGTGCGACCTATTTGTTTACCCATGATAACGATGCCCCGCATGCTATAGGATCTATTCAAATATGAGTTTGCTATGGCAATGTCGCCGCTAGCGAGTGCAGTTCTGATTTTTGTACTGCTTACGGCAACCGCGTCCACCTCCTTTTTTGATATCTCTACAACTTCAAAGTCCAGCTCTTTCCCATACTCGTATAAATCCTCAATACTGGCAGATCTATTACGGCCGAATCTATGATCATAGCCTATAACCACCACCTTGCATCCTAACTGGTCTACTAATATATCTTTTACATAACTGGCAGCGGTCGTGCGGGCAAATTCTGTGGAAAATGGATGTATGATAGCATGTTCGATCCCCCCATTCTCAATCAGACCTACACGCTCCTTTATTGTATTGATTAGTTGTAGCGGGTGCTCGGGCTGTAGGATCATTCTGGGGTGAGGGAAAAATGTCAACAATATACTAGTAAGGTCCTGCTGTTCTGCAATCTCCCGTACTCTTTTTAAGATGTTTTGATGTCCCTTATGTACACCATCAAATGTACCGATGGTTACTACAGATCCCCTACTGCTTTGGTAATCCTTTATGTGGTTATAGGTGTGCAAAGACTTATAATTTACTGGAAATGCAAATTAACATTTTATGCCGTCCATGCGACCCAAAACAACAACAATTAAATTCTTGATTTTGATGGTTTCTGGTAGTTCCGCTTTCGCGAAAGCGTAATTACATCATTCTATTTGCCATTGAACTGACTCATGGTATTAGCCAGACCTGCGTGGGTAAATGATAACGCCATTTCACTTGCGGTCTCAATACGTTCTGGTAGGCTGGCCCGCTCTTCTTCATTCCACTTCCCTAAAACGTAATCGACCTGCTTCCCCTTGCTGAACTCGTCTGATATTCCAAATCGCAATCGCGGATACTTAGGTGTATTCAATTGTACTTGAGTGTCCTTCAATCCATTGTGACCACCATCAGTTCCCTTACCCTTCATGCGCAAGGTTCCAAATGGCAAGTTGAGATCGTCTGTGATTACCAATAGATTTTCTAAGGGAATGTTCTCCTGTTTCAAGTAATATTTGATCGCCTTACCGCTCAAATTCATGAACGTATTAGGTTTGAGAAGAACCACGGTTTTACCCTTGTGTTTGATCAATGCGACCTGACCCAACTTCAAGGTCTCAAAACCGGCCTCTTTACCTGCTGCAATTTCATCAAGTACCTTAAAGCCTATGTTGTGTCGGGTTTCCTCGTATTCAAAACCTGGATTCCCCAGTCCTACGATTAAAAATTTTTTCATGGGATCGACTTCAGTAGTTAAGGTCTTGCTAGTAAATAATCTGGTCAAAAATTTAAGCATAGAGCAAAATTACCACTATTGTAATTTACAGGTGCGCTCTATCAATAAGCTAATTCTTCACCTCTTATCAAATCAAAAAACAAAAAAGCCGTGGCAGGAACCACGGCTTTCATAAAACAAATCGTTAATCTATTTAACCGCTGCCTCGTCGCTAGTCTCTGTAGCTGGCACGGCTGCTGCATCATCATCGTCATCTTCATCGTCTGCAACGGCAGTTCTGGATGTCTTGATCATTACCACAACAACGCTGTCTGGGTGCATGATTTCATACTCATCTACACGCAGGTCACGTACATAGCGCTTGTTACCTATCTTCATGTCAGAAATATCGATCTTGATAAAATCTGGAAGGTTTGCAGGTAGTGCCTTTACTCTTAGTTTACGGTTGTTTCTTCTCAAGACTCCACCGTTGAGAACACCTCTAGAAGTACCCTCAGTAATAACGGGAACCTCCATGGTTACTGGCTTATCGTCAAAAATCTGATAAAAATCAGCGTGCAGCAGCAATTCTTTTACGGGGTGCCATTGCATGTCTTGAGCAATTGCGTTGAATTTACCGTCTGCTCCCAGATCGATGACTACCGTATGGGCATCTGGAGTGTACACCAGATGACGGAATGATTTTTCCTCTGCGCTGAAGTGTATCGCCTCGTCGCCACCATAGATGACACAAGGTACCAATCCAGCATTACGTAAGGCTTTTGTTGACTTCTTGCCCACGCTTTCTCTTTTAGATCCTGAGATCGTGATTGATTTCATTTGACTTTATTTAGATTATTGAAATTACATTATAAAATTATCGCTGATGCTCTTGTTGTGTTGCACGCTATGCATCACACCAGCAAATAAGGAGGCACATCCCAGCACCTTTATTTTCTCGCTGTCACGCTTGAGGGGGATGGAATCTGTAACGATCAATTCCTCCAGTTGCGAATTTTCCACACGCTCATATGCGTTACCAGATAGTATGGCGTGGGTACAAATGGCCCTTACACTTCTAGCGCCGCGCTCCATCATCACATCAGCCGCTTTTGTAAGCGTTCCTGCGGTATCAACCATATCATCTACTAGTACAACGTTTTGACCCTCGACATTACCGATCAGCTCCATATGGGAAATAACATTAGCCTTCTGCCGTTGTTTGTAGCACACCACCACATCACTTTCCAGCGTTTTGGCATAAGCATAGGCGCGTTTTGATCCACCCATGTCTGGTGAGGCAATGGTAAGGTTATCGAGATTTAGGTTCTTCAAGTAGGGGATAAACAGACTACTACCAAAGAGGTGATCCACCGGCTTCTCAAAAAATCCCTGAATTTGATCTGCGTGTAGATCCATTGTGATGATACGCGTTGCACCGGCACTTTCCAGGATTTTTGCGATCATTTTTGCGCCTATAGGCACTCTGGGTTCATCCTTGCGATCTTGTCTAGCCCAGCCAAAGTATGGCATCACGGCAGTAATGTGGCGAGCGCTCGCACGTTTTGCCGCATCAATCATCAACAATAACTCCATTAAGTGATCACTACTGGGATGGGTGGAACCTATTAGGAACACACGACGGCCACGTATGGTTTCCTGAAACGATGGCTGGAATTCCCCATCGCTGAAGGTCTTGAAATTCACCTGACCCAGTTGCGCACCATAATCCCGGGCGATAGCCTGGGCTAGATCCATGGACTGGCGACAACCGAATAGCTTTGCATCTGCGGGAACGTGGTCCATGAGAATTGAATTACCTTGTGATTTTAAGGCTGCAAAAATACGATGATTAAAATCTATTTGCACGCATCCCTCTACGCTTTTTGACTTGATCAACTTCTACCTGCAAGTATTTACCGTTCAGACAAGTTAATTAGTCAGTTGACCTTGCTACTTTTGGTAAAGATGATATTCAAACGGTTTACTGGTTAATTCAGAAGTTGTTTACGCTTTCGCGAAAGCGTAATTCTAACTATCTTTGCCGCCCGTTTACGGTTCACAGGCCTCAGTGGTGGAATTGGTAGACACGTTGGATTCAAAATCCAATGCTTCACGGCGTGCCGGTTCGATTCCGGCCTGAGGTACAAAGCCCGACTTATAAAGTTGGGCTTTTTTCTTTAACCCTTTATAACACAGCCATGTTTACCATTTACGCCATCAAATCCGTGCACCGCAATTATATCTATGTGGGCCTGACCGCTGACCTTACGGCACGACTTGATAGGCATAATTCTGGGAAGAACAAAACCACCGCCCCGTATGCGCCTTTCATATTAATCTACACAGAGAAGACCACGACGAGAACCGAGGCAAGGATCAGGGAAAAATACTGGAAGTCGGGAACCGGAAAAGAACAACTCAAAAAGTTGTAGAGCAATTGCGGGGCGGTTCGACCTGCCAGCGATATGATGGTGCAACCTCAGAGGAAGCTATTTAACTTTTGGGTAAGAAAGACCATCAAATTTCTACAGAAGTTCTAAATATGTTTCTAGAATATCTTAATACGCGCGGCATGTAGATCTGAAAGTTAAGCCGTGAGAATACAATCAGTAATCCTCTTTACCACATCTCATAAAGTCGAGTTTCAATAACTCCTTTATTCCCAGATAATTCGATACTGCAAAGTTTTTTATCTACAACAGGCTTTAGATTAAATGGTGCGCTCGTCAACATTACACCACTCTTTTTCTTCAACCGAATTCCCTGACCCGAAATAATGTCTAGATTGGGAACGAAATCACCATTTGGTAGATGCTCTGTGAGGATGATGTACTGGTATTTCTGAATCTTTGATACAATGTTGCTGATTTCACTATTTGACAAATGCTGCAATACCTGCCTGATGATCACACAGTCTGCCGATGGTAAATCGTTTTTTGCAATGTCCAAACATTGAAAGCTAAGTCTATTATCTATAAAAACAGTCGCATTATAATTAATAAGCGCTTCTACAATGTCAATAGCTTGATAAAGACTGGTAAATTCCAGCAATTGCCTGCCAATATTAAAATCACCACAACCCAAATCACAAATACTGATAGGCTTACCAAAGGATTGCAAAAATGCCTTGACGGACTTTATATACGGATCTACGATGATAGGATTGTGAGAGCCGTCACCAGAATAAAATGGTGTATCACTTCCTCCCCATAGATTCAGGTCGTAAATCTGTTCCATGGCTCTCTTAGTTGGCCAGGTTTTATTAGATCTACTCACGGTTTTACCATTTTAACTTGAATTAATTTAACTCAATACAAACCTTTACCGCAACTTTTTGACCGAAGATAAAACTAAGCCTACTCAGTTCAATTTTCGTAGTGTACAATGCTACGTGAATGAAATTTATATTTCAAAAAAGTCAACCAACTGTTCACCATGGCTAAACATATGAACAAAGTGTTTGAGTTATCTCTAAAATAAACGCTTAATAAACGGCAATAGTTAAATCCCAAAGTCGCCACCATTATATGGCTTAACAAAGTAAGAAAATATGCTAAGAACAACGTATAATACAACTATCCATATCAACACACCTACAATGTAGAGAACAATTCCATAGCTACTATTGTAAAGATACAAATAGTGAAGAAGTTGGTACACTACCGCCAAAAAACAAGTAAGGTAGAATCTATTAAGGTTAAATAATTTGAAGGAGCTTTTCATATTTCCTGATATTTAAAATTTTGGCAGTTCTAAATCTACCTGAAACCAAGTTCACTACAAAATTCTTATTGATCTTTTTACTCGTTCACTCCCATTGCAACTGCATCTTCTTAATACGATCGGCCATTTTCTCGCTGCTTACCTTCTCTCTTATTCGGTCGGTGATTATCGGGAATGAAAATGGTGTGGGTCGCTCACATTTTTTCCAGACTAATTCTTGTGTCTGGATGCGTACCAGCGCATCCCGCAATCTGTATTCTTCTATGGCTTGCTCAAAGGTTTCCCGGTATGCTTGTCTAAAGAGCAAATTTTCTGGCTCATTGTCCCTAAAAACCTCAAACAATAACTGGCTGCTGTTCTGTAAATGCTTGGTCTGGATCAATTTATTGGGGTAGCCCGTAAACACCAACCCAGATATCACCGCAATATCGCGGAATTTCCTGCGCGCCATCTCAGTAGCGTTCATACTCGCCTGTAAGTCGGCTGATAGATAGTCTGGAGTCAATAAATCATTGTCCAGTATTTCTTGCAGGTCAAAATACTGATCGCTCAACAATTCAAAACCGTAATCATTAAAGGCCAGGGTGAATGTAATGGGCATCAATAAACTCACCCGATAGGCAATCAAACCTCCCATGGCTTCATGTACAAATCTGCCTTCAAATGGATAGAAGACCGCATGATAACCATCTCGCGTCTGGAAAGTTTCTATCAAGAACTGGGCGCTGGTGGGAACCACGCTCTCTTCCTGCTGTCGTAAAATAATATCCTTGAGTGCGCGCCCTTCTGGCGACTGCTTGCGGCCCGTTTGAAAACTGTCCATTTCCTCACGCAGCAATTCGCCCAGTTGCGAACTCAAGGGTTGCTTGCTTCCCGCCCAACTGGTCACTCTAGCTCTTTTCTTTTTGGAAAGCCTCACGTGGGCCACCATTCCCTTAAGGCGTATAAATTCTACCGTGCGACCCCCTATCACAAACACGTCACCACGCTTCATCTTGCTTATAAAAAACTCTTCCACGCTGCCTATATAACCACCCGTCTGGAATTTTACCGTGACCGTGGTTCCTGAAACTATGGTTCCCATTTGCAGGCGGTGCCGCATCGCAATACCGCGATCGTCTATGTAATACCTTCCATCCTCATCGATGGAGACTTTTTTATACTCGTCATAAGTCTGCAGGGAAGAGCTTCCATATACTATAAAACTGAGGCACCACTGCCATTCTTCATCACTTATCGCCGCATAGCAAAATGTACCGCGCACCTCTTCTAGTATTTCATCTGGATAGAATCCGCCAGCAATAGCGAGTGTACACAAATGCTGGATCAACACATCAAAACAGAGTATGTACGGCATTCTATCCTCTACCGCCTGTGTTTTGACGGCTTTTTGCAAGGCGCTTGCTTCAATAAGCTCCAGTGCGTGGGTGGGTAAAAAGTAGATAACACTAGTTTCCCCTGGCCGGTGGCCTGATCGACCGGCACGCTGCAGGAAACGGGCAACACCCTTGGGACCACCCACCTGGATAATGGTTTCCACGGGAGAAAAATCCACTCCCAGATCAAGGGAAGATGTACAGACGCAAGCTTTCAGGCTTTCATTGCGTATGGCATCTTCCACCCACAACCGCGTCTCCTTCTGGATGGATCCGTGATGCATCGCGACCTCTCCCGCAAGCTCTGGATACTGATGCATTAATCCCTGAAACCAAAGCTCACATTGCGACCGCGTATTAGTGAAAATCAAAGTGGATTTGCTATTTCCTATAATCTTGACCGCCTCATCAATAAGGTGAATTCCCAGATGCCCGCGCCAGGGAAACTTATCCATACTTTCTGGAATGATGGATTTGACAAGAATGTCTTTTTTAATATTTGCCTTGATTAGGATGCTTTCTCGTTTTTTGGCAGGTGTGTTATCAGATCTCTCAACTTTTTCTGGTACGTTCTTGAAGGTTATTGTTTCGCTTTCGCGAAAGCTGAATTCCTCAACATCAACACCGAGTAATACTTCTTGCGCCTGTTTAAGGTTCCCTATCGTGGCGCTGATTCCCCACACGCGTATGGTCTCAGACAGGGCCTTGAGCCGCGAGAGCCCCAGTTCCATCTGTACACCGCGTTTAGTTCCCAGCAGCTCGTGCCACTCATCGATAACGATGGCATCGCAGTCCTTGAAAATACGCTTGTGATCCTTGCTGCCCAGTAGCAGGTGCAGGCTCTCTGGAGTCGTTATGAGCAAATCTGGCATATTGCGCATTTGAGCAGCGCGGGTCTTACCCTCGGTATCGCCAGACCGTATGCCCACCGTAAACGGTAGGTCGATCCCGTCTACAAATTTTTGTGAAGTCTGCAATATTTCCTGAGAAAGTGATCGTAGCGGGGTAATCCAGATGGCTTTCAAACCCTTCTTAGGCTTTTTCTTATAATCTGGATTGTTCTTGATGTAATTGAGCACGATTCCCACCCACAACGCATAGGTTTTCCCGCTACCCGTGGGTGCATTCAACAAACCGTTTTTTCCTGATAGAAAGGCAGCCCAGGCCTTTTTCTGAAAAGGAAACGGCTGCCAACCCTGTGCGTGGAAAAAATCTTCGGCGATTTGGAAAAGTTCGTCACGATTCATAAGTAAATATCAATAGTTGAATCTGTAGGCATTAAGTCTTAGTTAGTTTTAGATAAGGCTCTTATCGATAATCTCAGGGGCAAAACAACTGTGTTCTATATGGGTTGATGATACATTCATTTTAATTGAAAGTACGTCTTAATTACTCTTGGGGATCAAGGCCTTTAAATCGTCTAGGGTGTTTGCTTCTTCCAAGGGTTTATCATGTCTCCAGCGTACGATCCTGGGGAATCTTGTCGCCACACCAGATTTGTGGCGCTTGCTGGGTGCAATTCCCTCAAAAGCAATTTCAAAGACATGGTGTGGTTTGACAGATCGCACGGGGCCGAATCGTTCCAGCGTGTTCCGTTTGATCCACGCATCTACCTTGCGGAATTCTGCATCAGTAAGTCCTGAATAGGCTTTGGCAAAGGTGACCAGCTCGCCGTTGTCCCACAATCCAAAGGTGTAGTCCGTATAAAGATTTGCCCGTCTACCGTGTCCCCGCATAGCATAGGTAAGTACCGCATCGACAGAATAGGGATCGATCTTCCATTTCCACCAGTCTCCCTTCTTGCGCCCTACTAGATACGGGCTGTTCTTACGCTTGATCATCAATCCCTCAGACTTTTTCTCGCTGCTTCTGGCACGCTCTTGTGCCATTGCCTCCCAGCTATCAAAGGTCATTGTATCACTAAGCAATAAGGGCAATCGTTTCTCTGGATCGTTGAGTTCGTTTTTCTTTTTGTCTTTTTTACTGGTCGGTTGCTGGTTATTCTGATTGTGGTTGATGGTGGTTTGTGAGGTTCCGCTTTTGCGAAAGCGTAATTCCTCCACATTCTCCCCACTTGAAAAATTAAGGTTGTTGTTAAATCTAGCCGTTGCGTCCAGCACAAACTGGTCCAGAAGTTTGCGTCGCTCGACAAAAGGTTGTTCCCTAATATCCTTGCCTTGCCATTCCAGCAGGTCATAGGCCACAATCACGACGGGAACGTCTTGAAGCAATTTTTTACCTACCGTTTTTCTACCTATACGAGTTTGCAGATCATTGAAATTCATGATGTGACCGTCTTTGTACGGTAATATCTCGCCGTCGATCACCGTACCATCTGGCACGCAGTCCAGTAGGGTTTGAAACTCGGGATACTTATCAGTTACCAGTTCCTCACCGCGAGACCAGACAAATAGTTCACCGCTGCGTATAATGCTTTGTGAGCGTATCCCGTCCCACTTGTGCTCCACGCTCCACTCATGCACATCGCCCAGCTCTGACGCGTCTTCTTCGATACCATAGGCCAGGTAGAAAGGATAGGGTTTGCCGCGCATGGCGATTTCATTATCCTGATAGACCAGTTCTTGAAAGGTGGTATTCTCGCCAGTCCAGCTCCCCATGAGCTTGTGGGCTAAAACATCCTTGTCAATTCCCGTGCTTTGAGCGAGCGCCCGGGTCATGAGTTTTTGTGAAACCCCTATCCTGAATCCACCCGTCATGATCTTGTTAAAGACAAAGCGCTCGTAATAATTAAGTTTCAACCAGTTTTCCTGTAAGTAAGCCTTTTTCTCGGCATCATTTTTTGTGCGTAAGTCAATCAGCTCGTGGACCAGCTGGTGAAGGCTCTTGTCCATGGACTCATCTGTGGTAGGCAGGATGAGCGCAATGGTTTCGGCCAGATCGCCTACAATGTGGTAGGATTCTTCAAAAAGCCACATGGGCACACCGCTGATCTCGGTCGCCCACTCCCGCATCAATGTAGTATTTACGGGACGTTTTGGACGGCGGTGCGACATGATCGCTATAGCCCACAATTTATCCTCATCACTAGCCGAGTTAAAATAATCTGTGAGCGCGGCAACCTTTAGATTTGTTTTATTTGTTCCATCAATAATACGGATCAATTCTGCAAACTCTTTCATTGGTTTGCAGTTTTAGAAGTGGTTGCTTGAGGTTTATTGTTAGCAGTTTCCCTTTTTGATAGCTTTGCAGGAGAAAGATCTTGTTCTTCCTGGTTGTGGAGACCCGCTTTAGCCCCCTCGAGGGTATAAAGATCTTGTTTTTCTTGCTGGTCGGAAAGACCCCCCTTGATCCCCCCAAGGGGGGAAAGATCCTGTTCCTTTTTCTTTTCTTTTTCCTGCTCTCCTTCTTCCACTAGTTTTTCTCCTTCATAGCTGGTTTTCTCGCTGATGGCGTTGAGACCCATCTCTTCTCTTATATATCGAGCAAAAATATCTTGATAACCGTGGGTGGTGATGACGTTCTCGCAGCCGGTGGCCTCAATACTTTCTAGCAGTCCCGTCCAGTCGCAATGATCTGACAGCACAAAACCTTTATCAATAGCACGCCTGCGGCGCGCTCCCCTAAAAGTCATCCAGCCGCTGGCACTTGCGGTCACGTAGGGAACAAAACGTCGCATCCAGGCGCTGCCGTGCGCGCTGGGTGGTGCCACGACTATATGTCCTGCCGTCTCTTCTTTTGTGGTCTCGCGAGTGATCAAATGTGTTTCAGGCATATCGATGATCTGCCGCAATACTTCAGTCATCTTAAAAACGGCACCGTGGCAATAGATCTTCATTTGCGAGGTGTCGAGATGTTTGATAAGCCGCTGTGCCTTACCTAGTGAGTAGGCAAAAAGCACCGAGGTTTTCTTTTCAGCATGATTTTGTGCGCACCAGGTATTAACGTCATTCATCACGTCGTCCTGGTGACGCCATTTAAAGGCGGGCAGGCCAAAGGTGCACTCTGTAATGAAAGTGTGGCACCGTATGGGCTCATAGGGAACTGAAATATTATCAATCTCTGTTTTATAATCACCGGTAAAAACCCAAACCTCTCCCTTGTGCTCAACCCTAATTTGCGATGAACCTGGAATGTGACCTGCAGGATGATAGGAGAAATTTACATTGTTGATATTGAAACTCTCGGCATATTCAACACCTTGTACATTAATTTCCCCCAGCCTGTGGGATATAATAGGAACATTATCTACATGCGTGATGTACTTACGATGACCTGCGTAGGAATGATCTGCATGACCATGGGTAATCAACGCCTTTTTTACCGGTTGCCAGGGATCTAGATAAATACCTGCCTGTGCGCAGTAAATTCCTTTGTCAGTAAATTGTAGTAGTGGGGTAGCCATAGAAAATAAATGTAGGAAGTCATACCTACAACCACTATGGCATTAAGAATAGTTTAAGCGCCTCGCAAACTATCTTTTTTAATTGCCTTTAAGCTATCGCGTATTCTTTCTTGTGTCAGTAATTCAAGCAGTTGCTGTCTCCCTTTATTCACTTCATTAATGCGATCATTAAGATGGTATTTAAGTTCATCCCAGGCTAGAATGATATTATCAAATTTAGTTTTTTTGAGCTGTCTATCGTTACTTCCAGCATTTAGGTAGGATAAATAAATGGCAAGTCTGGTTTGTAGTACCTTGATTCTGGATTTGTAATAGCTCTCATTGAATGCTGCGGGTGTGTTAGTATACATGTTTGATACGTGCTGTTCCAGTTCCTTAGTAGCACTAGGCGTATGATCGTAATCTCTCATACTAGCCGTAAAAAGCTGGTAATCGCTCCATCCGGCAACCTCTTGTGCGGCATCGCCCACCAGCGCGATTTTTGACTCCATGAATGCCACTCTACTCTGTTTACGGGTGGTTTCCGTTTGGTTTGAATCAGCAGCATTCTGCTCGCATGAAGTCATAGCTATAAGCAGAACAGCAAGGAATAGGTAAGCTTTCAATTGGGCGTGTTTTAAAACGCAATTAACAAAAAATGCACCACAATCGTGGTGCATTCATTTTTAAATTATAGAGATCCTAATCTTCAATCTCTTCGTTATACTCTTCTATCGCGTCCTTATAGCGTTCTGACTTAGTCTGATTTCCCTTGTCATTAATTTCTTCCATGAACTCTTCCAGAGCATCTGCACGGTTGTCCATAAACTTCTTTCTCGCTTGCATTATTTCCTTTTCTAGGTCATCAAAAGCCTCTTGTATGGATTCCATATTCTTGCGATTCTGTTTGCGGGTGGCATCTGCGGCTTTCATATCCATTTCATACTTGGTCAATTCTTTATTGACATCTCTTATGGCGTCCTTTACGTCATTGCGCAACAAGTAGGTGGGTATGGTTCTTTTAAATTCCTCAAAGCTACTTCTCAATGTTTGTTCTCTTGCCGCCTCGTTAGATTCATCAGATTTTGAGAAATCCCTAGCGTAACCCCTCATTAGGGTGTAAGTGGGATAATTTTTAATACGGATGTTATTTGCGGCATCCAGTTCTACATTCTTTTCAAAATCTGCGGCAATTTTATCAGATTCTGCTCTGGTAAATGTGTACTTGATAGACTTCTCGTTCACCGTATTCATTCCCGGTAGATCGGTATATTCTTGATCTGCAAAGCTGTTGCTTTTTGCGCCTGTAGTTGTTTGTTCATCCACTGACCGACTATCGATACCATCGTTGCTATTATCCTTACTTATTGGATCACCTGATTCTTGCGCTTCGTCATTATTATATTCCCAATTGTTTGCTTCACGATCATTTGTTACCGCAACCAGCTCGCTGTCCTGTCCTACTTCATTGTCCTTACAACCCACGAGGATTGTTCCAAGAACCAACATACTCAACATCAACTTTTTCATAATAAATAATTTTAAACAAAGGTAATTTGTTAATTATCTATTCTTTTCTAACTCATGGTTAATAGTTTCAATAATAAATGCAAAATTTAGGTGGCTGCTGTTTTGCGGAATTACGCTTTCGCGAAAGCGTAAACCCCACTATCTCAATAAGGGGTGTAAAACTATCGCGCCTGTCGTGAAGTAAGAGATAGGCTTTTATATTTGTCAAAAAGAACAATGAAAATACTGGTCATAGGTGCGTGCGGTCAAATAGGTACTGAACTTGTGGTAAGATTACGCAAATTGCACGGATCGCTCAATATTATTGCTGCAGACATACGTGAGGCCAGCACCCAGCTGCTGAGTGAGGGACCTTTTGAGATGCTCGATGCTACTGATAAGAGCCAGATTGAGGACGTATGTATCTTTCACGAGATTGAGGAAGTCTATCTCATGGCAGCAATGCTAAGTGCGACCGGTGAAAAATTCCCAAAAAAGGCCTGGGATCTGAATATGGGATCTTTGTTTAATATTCTGGACATTGCAAAGGAAGGCAAGATCAAAAAGGTGTTCTGGCCGTCTAGTATCGCGGTTTTCGGACCTACGACACCTAAGACCGACACTCCACAATTAACGGTTATGGAACCCACGACCGTCTATGGAATCAGTAAACAAACCGGAGAACGCTGGTGCCAGTACTATCATGATAAATATGGAGTCGATGTGCGCTCATTGCGGTACCCCGGTTTGATCTCATGGAAGACCGTACCAGGTGGTGGCACTACAGATTATGCCGTAGAAATATTTCATGAGGCTTTACGTACAGGGAGTTACACTTCATTTTTAAGGGGCGACACCAGATTACCCATGATGTATATGGAAGATGCGATAAGCGCTACGATTGATATTATGAGCGCTCCTGTCAAGAACATAAAACAACGTGGCTCCTATAACCTGGCTGGAATGGATTTTACCCCATGGGAACTGGCAATGGAGATTAAAAAAAGCCTTCCAGGATTCAGCATCGACTATCAACCCGATTTCCGGCAACAGATCGCAGACAGCTGGCCTGGGTCGATAGATGATACGGCGGCTAGAGAAGACTGGGGATGGAATGCAGTTTTTGACCTGCCGTCCACGGTTAGGGAGATGCTAGAAAATCTGGGACCCGTAGATAATAAGTGAACATCTTAATACTATAGTAATATTAAGACCAGCCATTGTGGTAAGGCGTTTAATTATATTTGGCGCACATTTTTAAACCTTTTCCCATGAGAAAAAATTACCTAATGAGCTTACTTGCACTGTTTATGACTGTAGCAGGAATGCAAGCACAAACACTATCCGCAGGTGATGTGGTAGTCATATCTGCACAAACAGATACTCCAGATGCATTTAGAATCGTTCCACTAGTTGACCTACCTGCAGGAACGGTCATAAATATTACAGAGAACGGGGTGAATGGCGGCACGCTTAACACTAACGAGGGTACTGTTACCTATACCGCACCTACCGTTATAGCCGCGGGAACTAACATTTTGTTTGACAGCAGCAGTAGCATGAATCCTGATTTCACCATCACGGGAAGTCTAGGATATTCTACAGGTGGTGACCAATTCATTGTCTATCAAGAATCAGGAATGCCGGCGACAACTACCTTCATCTTTGCGGCACAAACTAATTCTACGGTTTGGCAAACTGCTCCCAATGATACGAACCAATCAGAATTGCCACCAGGACTTACAGATGGTACCAATGCAGTTGCTCTGGGCAGCGGCCCAGGTGGTGAGGATGAAAATGACAACTCCTATTATACCGGGATTACCAGCGGTACCAAAGCTGAGTTGCTAGCCGCAGTATCATCTGCCGCAAACTGGACTCCTAGTGGATCAGCCGATGCTACGGTAGGGACCACTACAGACTTTGTAATCCAGACACCTACTACTGACCCTAGCATCACCATTACCTCGCCTGGTAATGGCGCGTTAAGTGCTACAAATAATGTCGATGTTCAATTTTCCGTCAGCAATTTTGACTTTAGTACAGACGGTGATCTATTGATTACTATTTTGAACAACAACACCTCTACTTCAACCACTATAATTAAAACAGACGATACTACAGAAAACATTGCGGTAGATGAAGGCGTGAGCTATACGGTGACTGCTCAGTTAAGAGATACTATGGGCGCTGACCTGACTAATGCAGAGGCATCAAGCTCCGTAACATTCAACGTAGAATTCTCCTGTACGCTGGACTTGGATTTTGGAACGATAGTAACATCCTGTGATGCATCGACGTCAGGAACTGACACCTACACTTCAGAGATTCAATTTACCGGTGGTAATAATGGTGGAAATGAGAGTTATAATCTTTCTATTTCTGGTGGAACCCTGGCTGGAGATGATCCCAATTTTACTCAAAGTGGTACTATAGTCATTTTGAATGCTGCAGAAGGTACTGACACCACATTATCCATAACGGGTGCGGTAGAAAGCAGTTGTGACCTAAGTGTTACGTTTAATAGCCCTACTTGCCTACCCCTACCTATAGAAGAAACCTTTGACTATACCGCGGGAACTCTTCTAGGAGCACAACCCAACTGGGAAAGTTTCAATAGCGGTGATGAAATTGAAGTGGTAAGTGGTAATTTAAATTTTCCCGGGCAGCCGTCCGGTACCGGAGAGAAAGTAGTGATGAACGATTCTGGTGCAGAGGCCATCTTATCCTTTTCTGACCAGACCAGCGGTATTGTATACGCTTCATTTATTATGGACGTCACTACCATTAATGCTGATGGAAACAATTATTTTGCCGCGGTAGCCAGCGGTAGAACTGGTTATGAGTCCAGGTTATTTGTGGATACTGACAATGCTACACAAACCTACACATTCGGTATCCAAGCAGGATCAAGTAGTGCAGATAGAACAACTGACGCAACCACCTACCCGCAAATGGGGTTTCCTACTACGTTTGTAGTGGTAGCCTATGACCTTGACAACCTCACGGCTTCTCTATGGGCAAATCCCCTTCCTGCCACCTTTGGTGCTCCAGTAGCTCCTCCTCCCACCATAACTTCTACTGAGGCTATGGGTCCAACTGCCATAAACGGTTTTACATTCAGACAATCTGGTGGATTACCTACAATTGAGGTCGATGGCCTTAGAATTGCCGACAACTGGGCTGCTGTAACCGCAGCAACATTTGCCTCAAATGCAGATAGCAGTATTGCTGGATTCCAGTTATACCCCAATCCAGTAGTTGATGGCCAACTAAACATTGCCACAACTGATAGTACTCAGAAAGAGGTAGTTGTTTATGACTTGCTAGGAAAGCAGGTAATTGCTAACAGCTATGAGTCTAATCTTGAACGTATGGATGTAAGCACTCTTACTTCAGGTATCTATGTCGTTAAAGTAATCGACGGCGCTAATACGGTTACCAGAAAACTGATTGTGAGATAAGTAAAGAATATCAATACCTAAAAGCTCCTTGTAAAAACAAGGAGCTTTTTTGTATCCAAACATGAGAATGAGTCGCCCTTTAAAATATAAGGTATCCTATATTTGTAGCTTGTTATAAAATAAAATATGTCCTTTTCAAAGCTTTTTCAATCTGGTGCTTCTACTCGCAATCAAAGCCATTTTGCAATACTAGTAACCACCGCACTTTCTGACGGACCACTCAAGGAAGCAGAACTTCAAATTTTAAGAAGGCTCAAGACCAAGTTGAATATATCTGACAGTTCCTATGATAAGATCATAGAAAATCCCGCTCTTTACCCGCTTACCCCACCTAACAATAGTGAAGAACGCCTGCAATTGCTTCACGATCTTTTTAAAATTGCCTTTGCAGATCATGAACTGGATCCCGCAGAGCATAAATTATTGAAGATGTATGCCACCGCTATAGGTTATAATGACGAGGATGCAGGGTATCTTGTGAAGCGTTCCATTGAAATCTTTTCTGGAGCACTAAACCTAGAAGATTATCGCTACCTACTCAATAAAGACCGTAGCTAGCCGTAGTCTAGTGAATCGATAAAGCAAAAAGCCGTTGATCATAAAGATCAACGGCTTTTTGCTTTAAGAACATCGTTTTGCTAGTAATCCTGTTCTGAATCCTCTATAAATTTCTCTACACGATCCACCATTTCTTTATTGCCACAATAAAAGGGAACCCGCTGGTGCAGCTCTGTTGGTTTTAAGTCCAAAATACGTTGCTGGCCATCGCTGGCGGCGCCCCCCGCCTGCTCTGCAATAAATGCCATTGGGTTGCACTCATACAATAAACGCAACTTGCCATTACTGGCTTTGGAACTTTTAGGGTACATATAGATACCCCCCTTGATAATGTTGCGATGTATGTCACTCACAAGACTTCCTATGTATCTGCTGGTGTAGGGACGACCATCCTTTTCTTCCTGACAGTATTTGATATAATCCTTAACCCCTTGAGGGAAGTGAATATAATTACCCTCATTTACAGAGTAAATTTTGCCGTTTTCGGGAAATTTTAAATTGGGATGCGATAGATAATAGGTTCCCAGCGCAGGGTTAAGTGTAAATCCATTTACCCCGTGACCTGTGGTATAAACCAGCATGGTAGAAGTACCATAGATGATGTATCCCGCAGCAACCTGCATATTACCGGGCTGTAGAAAATCTTCTTCCTGGACAGGTGTTCCCACCGGCGTTATCCTGCGATAAATAGAAAAAATCGTTCCTACTGATACGTTGACGTCGATATTTGAACTCCCATCCAGCGGGTCCATGGCTACCACATACTTATTGCCGTGGTCATTGCGGCTTCCCTTAATAGTGATAAAATCGTCGTTTTCCTCGCTTGCAATACCACATACAATCTGGCGGTTAGTAAGTGTTTGAATGAATACATCATTTGCAAATACGTCCAGTTTCTGTTGATCCTCTCCCTGGGTATTGATAGCACCTACACTACCGGTAATATCTACTAGTCCAGCCTTGTTTACCTCATGGTTCACCATTTTGGCCGCAAGTCTTATAGAATTGATTAGGCGGGATAGCTCACCACTACTGTATTGAAATTCAGATTGATTGTCGATGATAAATTCACCGAGCGTTTGGTTCTTTGTAGCCATGATTCTATTTATGGCTGCAAATATCCATAATATAATAGGCTTAATACAACGTTGTAGTATAATTCTATGACACGTAAGAATCGCTTCTAGATTATATTTATGGCATAGCACCCCGTTAATGGAGATAAGAGAAGCAACTAAAGACGATATGAGCAAGGTTCTTGAACTCATTCAAGAGCTCGCAACCTTTGAAAAAGAACCTGATGCGGTAGCCATTGACCTGGCAGAGTTAGAAGATAACCTAGTTGCAGATCCACCCACCTTTAAGTGCTTTGTAGCTCTGATCGAGGGTAAGATTCAGGGTTGTGCGATTTGCTATACTCGATTCTCCACCTGGAAGGGTAAGACCGTTCATCTAGAAGACCTCATAGTTACCAGGACCTACCGCGGCAGGGGATTGGGCAAGGCACTTTACAACAAGGTATTGAGTTACGCAAGGAATCTCAATGTACGCAGGGTGGAATGGGTAGTGCTGGACTGGAACAAAAACGCCATTGAATTTTATGAAAAATCTGGAGCCGTGATGATCAAGAATTGGTATCTCGCTCAAATGGACCAGGCATCCTTAAACAACTATCTGACAGATGAGGGTATTTAAATTTGGTGGTGCATCAGTAAGCAATGCGCTAGGGGTAAAAAACATTTGCCAGATTATTCATAGGAACCAGCACACCCGACTGGGCGTGGTGGTAAGTGCCATGGGCAAGGTGACCAATCATTTTGAAAGAGTTCTTGAGCTATACGGCGAGAGTAACGATGAGTACGTTCTGGCTCTCAACGATATCTTTGATTTTCACAGACAAGTGGTTGGGGATCTTCTGGATATTTCAAGTGATGAAGAGGGGTTTGAGGAATTACGCTTTCGCGAAAGCGGAATACTCAACACCATTACCACCTTTCAAAACCAAGTCGAGGAAATATTAAAAAACAATTCCAGCGCCTCCTATAGTTTCCTTTACGATCAGGTAGTGAGCTACGGGGAACTATTATCCACCAATATTATACATAGCTATCTAGACAGTTACCCTTGTGAACCCGTATTACTGGATGCGAGAGCGATCATACGCACCGATAGTTCCTATCGCAATGCGACTGTAAACTGGGGTCAAACCATCAAGGCTTTTAAGGAATACAGGAACAATTCCCTGATGATAACCCAGGGATTTATAGGTGGGTCGGTTGATGGTCCCACGACCACGCTAGGTAGGGAGGGAAGCGATTATAGTGCTGCCATTATGGCCTATTGTCTTGATGCCGTGGATGTGACTATATGGAAGGATGTCCCCGGGGTGCTCAATGCAGATCCACGTAAATTTGAGAACACTAGACTGCTCAATAAAATACCTTATGAAGAAGCCATTGAACTAGCCTTTTATGGTGCTTCAGTAATTCACCCCAAAACCCTACAACCACTTCAAGATAAAGCTATTATCCTGAATGTGAAATCCTATAAAGATCCAGAAACAGAAGGTACCTCTATTGCTAATTACCCGCAGCTTGAACCCCTCTTATCGTGTTATATTCTTAGGGAAAATATGGTTTATCTAAGTATATCCTCAAAAGATTTTAGCTTCATAGGTGAGCGCAACATAAGCGAAATCTTTCACCTCCTTTCTGTACACAAAATGCAGGTAGGGCTATTGCAGAATAGCGCAATCAGCTTTCAGTTATGTATTGAGGATAAATATGCTTTAATTGATCATTTACTACGGGATTTGAGTGTCAGATTTCTGGTCACCAGTAGCAGGGATGTTATTTTATACACCACGCGTCATCCTTATCCAGATCATCAAGACCCTTATCTTGAGAACAAGACAGTACTATTGCGGCAATCCACCAGCGAGACTTTGCAAGTCATCATCAAAAATTGAGGCTCATGGCATCGCTTATATTTGTAAAACCCTTTAAGGAACACCTATGAGTCTAGTAACCCCAAAAGAGATTTCCAAAGCCATCAATCTAGATAGGTATGGTTTTTTGGGAACTATGGGCGGGTGGTCTCTCATGAAGTTGTTGCGCATCTCCACACTCAACAAGATATACAACCGTCACAAATCAAAAAGCGATCTTGAGTTCCTCAATGCATTACTGGACGATCTAGAGATAGAATTTGAGATACCGGAAGAGGATTTGCGCAGGATTCCTAAAACTGGAGGTTTTATTACGATAAGTAATCACCCACTAGGTGGGGTAGATGGAATTTTATTGCTGAAGTTGTTACTGGATAAAAGACCTGATTTTAAAATCATTGCAAACTTCCTGCTTCACAGAATTGAGCCTTTAAAGCCCTATGTGATGCCGGTTAATCCTTTTGAAGACCACAAGGATGCAAAGTCATCTACCGCGGGTTTCATTCAGGCCATGCGGCATTTAAAAAATGATTTACCATTGGGAATATTCCCGGCTGGTGAGGTAAGCACTTATCGGGACGGTAAACTAGTGGTTGACAAGGCATGGGAAACCACAGCCATGAAACTTATTAAAAGGGCAGAACAGCCAGTCATTCCTATCTATTTCCATGCTAAAAACAGTAAACTATTCTACAGACTCGCCAAGATTTCGGACGTTTTTAGAACTGCAAAGCTACCTAGCGAGCTGCTCACCCAAAAGAAGCGAATCATTAAGGTGCGTATAGGAAATCCCATTGGGGTCAATGCACAAAAAGAATATCCTGACCTAAGAGATTTTACAGAATTCCTAAGGAAGAAAACCTATCTATTGTCAAAACCCTACGACAAGGAAGCCAGCAGGCTGAGCGATCTCCCCAAAAAAATCAAGATACCCAAGAGTCCCGAAGCGATTAAAGCAGGTGTGGATCAAAGCTCCATGGTACAAGAAGTGGAATATTTGAGAAGTGCAGAGAAGCGACTGCTGATTTCAAAAAACTATGAGGTTTTCCTTGCGCAAAAACATGAGATGCCATTGTTACTTGAAGAAATAGGTCGCCTGCGGGAGATAACCTTTAGAGCCATAGGTGAGGGTACAAACAATAGCACAGATGTAGATCGATACGATGATTACTACCACCATATGTTTTTGTGGGATAGTGCTCAAAATCGCATTGCGGGGGCCTATCGTATGGGAATGGGTGAACATATATTCAAGAAGCATGGTATTTCCGGTTTCTACTTAAATGAGTTGTTCTCATTTGAACCAGAAATTGAGAGCATGATGAGTCAATCCATTGAAATGGGAAGGGCATTTATTATAGGTGAATACCAGATGAAGCCTATGCCGTTGTTCTTATTATGGAAAGGTATTGTTTACTGTACCCTTAGATTTCCAAATCATAAGTATTTAATAGGCGGAGTAAGCATCAGTAATAAGTTTTCCAACTTTTCAAAATCCTTGATGATTGAATTTATGAAGAGTAATTATTACGATCCCTACCTCGCGCAATATATTACCCCAAAGAAGGACTTTAAAGTCAAACTGGCGGATGCAGACAAAGACTTCATTTTTGATGAAAGCGCTGCCGATCTTAATAAATTTGACCGGTTAATCGATGAGCTGGAACCTAATGAGTTGCGACTTCCCGTACTAATTAAAAAATACGTTAAGCAAAATGCCAAAGTCATCGCATTCAACGTAGACCCTTTATTTAATAACGCCGTCGATGGACTGATGTACATACGTATAGCAGATCTTCCAGAAAGTACTGTTAAACCTGTGATGGAAGAATTTCAGGAAGAAATGGAAAAAAAATATTTTAAGAACAATCCCTAGGAACTTGCACGTGAAAGGGTCCTCAAATTTTTTAATGTCAATCGATCACAATCGATGAGGTGCACTATTTGAACCATAAATGAGAAAGCTTTTACTGGTTTTAGTTTTTATGGTTTTTTCTACTGCTATAGGTCAAACGCAGTTAGAAGGAATGGTAGTTGATCACCAAACTGGTGAACCCCTAGTAGGGGTAGCCGTCTATATTTCTGGTTCATCGCTGGGTGTAGTGACAGAGTTGGATGGGACATTCAGTCTTAAATATCCTAAAAAGTTTACCGCGCCGTTAACGATTAGGCTGTTAGGTTACCAGACCAGGGAGATTAAGGATCCAGTAAATCAAGATTTGAGTATTGTAAAGCTTGAAGTAAAACCAGATGAACTCGATGCTGTAGTATTAGGATTAGATCCCTGGAGCAGGAAGAAAAAGGAGGCATATTTCAAAAAGTACTTTCTCGGGACTGCTGTGGTATCCAAGGATCTTAAAATCAAAAACCTCGACAAAGTCCGGTTAAGATTCAATCCAGTTTATGCTACACTCACCGCGGTATGCGACGAACCCATAATCGTAGAAAACCGTTATCTAGGTTATTCCATCGAGGTTGACATGTCAGATTTTGAAGCACAGTTTACGAAAATCAGTAATCAAATGAGAGATGAACTAGCGGCTAGATCTAGTCGGCAAATACCCCAGTACGTATACTATTCTTCCCATATGGTAGTGGATCTTTTTTTTAAAGAGTCAGAAAAGAGCAGACCAACCCAACGTAAAAGAAAAAAAAATCGCAACAAATTGTACAGAGAATCAGAGATAGCCCTGATGAAAAGTATTATTAATGAATCGCTCGAGGAAGATGGATACTTCCTGATCTTAAACCGTAAAAAGGTCGTTCCTGAAAAACACATAAGGGTGCGACCATTCAAAGAGAATATTTACCAAGTAGAGTTCAGAGAACTGGAATATCAAATTGCAGATATGGATGGTGAGGACTCATTGATAGTCTTGCTAGACCATAAAATACTGGTAAGTCATCAAGGCAATATAGTGTCTTCACGGGTATTACTGACTGGTGGTTACCTAGGTAGCCTGAAGCTGTCAGGTATGCTACCTCTGGATTTTGTTCCTGAGAAGGATTGAATTTAAGCGGGGATCTTTTTGTTTCTTATATGGTCACCTTCCACATACTGCTCTACAAAATCCTCGCAGATAGTCCTAACCTTACTACGCAGTTTTTTGAATTCAGACTTTTTTAAATCATCCCAACCGACAGGGCTTTCAAGGCCATCTAGATGAAGTGATATCACTTGATCAGTAACAGGATGACCAGCAGTAAGATGAAATGAATACTCCTGTTTTGAACTTTTACTTTTCTCAAAAGTTTTAAAGGAGCTATCAAAATCAATCCCGGTAGATTTCATAACCTTTTTAACCGTGGGATGAATGTTTTTCCTTTTGATCCCTTTGATGTGTACCGTAACTTTTTTTGAAGTATAGTAATCCATAAAACCGTAAACCATAGGTCCTAGAACAACATCATTTTCACTATGGATTAGAATTCTCATGTTAAGGCAAAGTTACTTTAGTGTAAGCCTTACTGCAATACAGACTGGCAAACTTAACATTGAGACTAATAATTATCTTATATACAGTCAATTATAATCTGGTTAAAGTATAGAATAGATGCGATTACATTAGGGATTCAAGAGCGATTACGCACCATTCTATTTGTTGAATATCACCTCATTTTTGGGCTGCCACAACTCTAGTTTCCTCCCATCGCAATCCTTTATGCATGCAAATAAACCGTAATCAAATCCTTCAATAGTTCCCATGATTTCCACCCCCTCCTCAATAAGTAGTGCTACTAGGGTAGTAAGATTTTCTACCTTATAGTTGATCATAAATTGTTGATCTGGATTATCAATATAGGAGGTGTCATGAGGAAATGGACTCCATTGTTGGGTCGCATTCTCATCGATATCAACGGCTACTCGTTGTTTAAAAGTACAGCCATATTGATCCACATCGAGACCCAGGTGGCGTTTGTACCAGGCTTTGGTTGTCTCGACATCGGCGCACCTGAAGAATATGCCTCCTATTCCGGTAACTTTTTTCATAAGTTGGGTTGATGATGGTTTATGATCTTACTGGCGATCGTTTCAGCAAGCTTGTATTTGGATTCAATGGACCACCCAGCTACGTGTGGTGTAACTAGTACATTTGGCTTTTCCAATAATTGGGTAAGTGGGGAGGTCTCGCTTTCGCGAAAGCGCAACCCAAAAGAACTCCCTTCTTCTTCAAGAACATCTAATCCCGCACCCAGGATTTTGCCATTTTCCAAGGCAGCAAGAAGATCTGTGGTCACGACGCTTTTACCCCTGGCTGTATTGATTAAAAAGAATTGTTTATGAAATCCATTGATAAATTGGCTGTCAACCATACCCATGGTATCTGGATTTTGGGGAGTATGCAAACTTAAAACGTCAATCTGTTTTTGGAGTTCTGTAAGAGATACTTGAGAGGCAAACTGATCCTCGAGACCTTTCTTTATGTCATGGAAAACGACCCGGCAGTCAAAACCCGCCAGTTTGCGGGCAAAGCTCTTTCCCATATTACCATAGCCTATGATTCCTACGGTTTTTTTCTCAAGCTCAAGCCCCCGATTCCCTTCTCGATCCCAAATACCTCTTTTCACCTGGTCATGTGCCGTATTCAAGTGATTGAATAAGCTGAGTAGCATACCCAGCGCATGCTCACCTACAGCATTACGGTTCCCCTCAGGGGCATTGTAACAAGCTATATCCTTGATGGCGGCATGCTCTAGGTCTATATTCTCCAGTCCCGCACCTACCCTACCTATAAATTCAAGATTGATCGCTGCATCTAGAAAAGCCGCATCTATGGGAAAACGACTGCGTATAATTAATCCCTGATAATCTCTAATCCTCGCAGTAATATCAAGTTTGCCTGAGGTATAGTCAAAGTGATTGACAAAGCCATTCTCCTCAAGCATAGAAGCAAGAACCGGGTGGTTTTCATCAATGTGTAGTACTTTCATAGTTTCAATTGGGGGAGTACAGGTAGATCATCAACAGGCAGGCGTAAAACGTGCAAATCCCAGCTTACTTTGCATCAATCGCCAGTAATTTCAAGATGACCTCGTCATCATTATTGAGTAGCCTAATTTTTAATTCTGAATTGAACAACTGGTCTGCCATGCTGGATTTGAGGATCGTATTGATCTCGTCACGGTATCCTGGTAATTTGATGCTGGTGTTATACAGCTGGGCATAATCAATAAATTCCTGCATTACCTGCTCAGGGACTTCATAATTCTCAATAAAATCTTTCTTTGAAATATCCCTCAGGTAGATTCCATCCTCTTGCAAATACCTGTTGACAAACTGATCTGCAAATCCCGTACGACCAAAGTAATCCAGCGTTTGCGCTACATAATCATCAGGGTAGGGAACAAAAACATCTGGAATAATCCCTCCACCACCGTAAACCACTTTACCTCCTGGGGTCACTCTCCGCAAAGAATCTGTAAGTTTGATCTTGCTCTCATCAATCATCTCGCCATTGTCGTAGCGATCGATGTATTCCTTAAAGTAGTCATCGTTTCCAGAACTGTAGGGTCGTTGTATACTACGGCCCGTAGGCGTATAATAGCGTGCTACCGTAAGCCTGACTGCACTCCCGTCTCCCAGTTTTATTTCTTGCTGTACCAGCCCCTTGCCAAAGCTGCGCCTACCCAGGATGATCCCCGTGTCGTTGTCTTGCAGGGCACCCGCTACGACCTCGCTCGCACTCGCGCTGTTCTCGTTGATCAGGATATACACCGTTTTCCCCTCAAAATCTCCTTCATCAGTAGCATAGCTGTCGCTACGCTGGTTCTCGCGATCCCGCTGGAATAGGATCAACTCGTCCTCTTCCAGGAACTCATCTGCTACGGAAACAGCGGCACTTAAAATGCCTCCTGGGTTGTCGCGTAAATCGAGCGCTAGCCTGGTCGCACCCTGGCGCAGCAATTGATCAATTGCCGCGTCAAATTCTTCTTCGGTACTCTCTGCAAACCGGTTGATTTTAATGTAGCCCAATCTGTCAGAAAGCATGTAGGCAGCCTCTACACTCTTGAGCGGTACATTGCCGCGCACTACTGGGATGTTGACCACTTTTGAATCTCCTGGTCTTAAAACCCCCAGAACCACCTGAGATCCAGATTCTCCTTTAAGAGCGTCCACGGGAATTTTGTTCTCCCCATAAAGGGGTTTACCGTCCAGAAAAAGAATCTTGTCTCCCCCTCGTATTCCCGCGCGGTCACTAGGTCCATCCTCTATTGCGTTAATGACTGATATGGAATCTTGATTAACAAAAAACCGGATACCTATGCCCACAAAATCTCCCCGCATACTGTTATCAATTTGCTCCAGCTCATCACCCGGAATATAGACTGAATGGGGATCTAGGTTACTCATGATCTGGTTGACCGTAACGTCCACGATGCTGTCTGTGTCAATCTGGTCTACGTAACGCTCATCCAGCAGGTCGATAAGTTTGTTGAGTTTACGTTTTTTAAGGTTGTTTTCAGATCGATAGACGCCTGAGTTTCCATCAAGCAAACCACCTAGCCATATCCCCAGCGCAAAAAATATTCCCAAGAATATGGGATAGTATATATGACTCTTCTTCATTGGTCTAGATCGGTTATCTGGCAGGTCTCCACTTTTGCCTTCTTGAGAAATGCAATACCGCTATCGTCTTTGTACGCCGTTATGTAGACTACACGTTTAATGCCACTCTGGTGGATGAGCTTGCTGCAATCCTTGCAAGGAGACATGGTTATGTAGAGCGTGGCGCCGTCACAACTTTGCGTCGATCTGGCGACTTTGAGTATGGCATTTGCCTCGGCATGTAATACATACCACCGGGTGTCCCCAGCCTCATTCTCGCAGCAATTTTCAAACCCGCTGGGAGTACCGTTGTATCCATCACTTATAATCATGCGGTCCCGCACGATCAACGCCCCTACCTGTTTGCGCCTGCAATATGACAATCGGGCCCACTCCCTTGCCATGCGCAGGTAGGCGATATCGTACTTGTGTTGTTTGGCTTGGTCAGACATAAATAGGTTTAACGATCAGTTTGATGAGAATTACGCTTTTGCGAAAGCGTAACCTTCCAAATCACTATTGCAAAATAAGAATCTTACTTTAAAAAGGCCAGCGTTCCACGAGCAAGGGCAGCACAATTCCCACAATTATGGCCGATGTTACCGTAATCCAAGACTTGCGAGACACGCGCAACAGGTTGATGAGAAACGCAGCCAGGACTAAAACGACTGCCACGACAAAAAGTTGCCCCAGTTCTATGCCTAGCGCAAATTCCAGCAACAACAACCATTTACTCTCAGTACCGCTGGAAAGCATTTTAAACGCACTCGCAAAACCAAAACCATGAATAAGCCCAAAAAAAGCCGTGAACATTACCATAAACCACCGGCTGAGTTGCGCAGTAGGTTTTCCAGATATAAGTAGATTATAGATTCCCGTCACAAAAATGGAAGCCACGATCAAGAACTCGATATAATTACTGTTGACCGCTACTACATCATATACTGCGAGAACAATGGAGGCCGTATGACCTAATGTAAATGCAAGACTTACCCACAATAACTTTTTCCAGCTATTGAATGTGAGCGGTACCGCCATGAGCACAAAAAAAAGGATATGGTCATAGGCGGTATGGTCGATGACGTGATAAAACCCCTCTTTTACATAAAACTGAAATTCGTTCATGGCTACTAGTTAATTCCCCCGCGCAAAGCTAGACAATGATCTTGTAATAGGTGTTTGTAAAGTCTACATGCGATCAGTGATAAAAATGGATTGACCAGTTGCTATTTAATAAGATGTGGAACCCACAAGTATATGATAGAGCACAGCTAAATTTCCTATTTTTGCAACCCTTAAAAAGTGATGGTATAATGAGCGCTAAATTCAATGAGTACAAAGGATTGAATCTTCCCAAAGTGGATGATCGCATCAAGAGATTTTGGCGTGAAAATGACATTTTTGAAAAGTCGGTAGAATCGCGTGAGGGCAGTGAGCCCTTCATCTTTTTTGAGGGCCCTCCATCGGCAAATGGACTTCCAGGCATCCACCACGTGATGGGTCGCACGGTAAAGGATCTTTTTTGTCGCTACAAGACTCAACAAGGCTTTCAGGTCAATCGCAAGGCTGGCTGGGATACGCATGGATTACCCGTAGAGCTGGGCGTGGAAAAGGCGCTGGGAATCACAAAGGAAGATATAGGAAAAAAGATCTCCATAGAAGACTACAACCAGGCCTGTAAAGACGCGGTACTCAAGTATACTGATATATGGAGCAAGGTAACCGCAGATATGGGTTACTGGGTAAATATGGAAGATCCATACATCACCTATAAGCCTAAGTACATGGAAAGCGTATGGTGGTTGCTCAAGGAGATCTACAAAAAGGATTTACTCTACAAGGGGTATACCATCCAGCCTTATTCTCCTGCCGCAGGAACTGGACTCAGTTCCCACGAGCTCAACCAGCCGGGAACCTATCAGAATGTAACGGATACCACCGTCACGGCACAATTCAAGGTTGTCGATCCCACACAACTCCCTTTCCAGACCCGTGGCGAGGTGTTTTTTCTTGCCTGGACCACGACACCCTGGACACTGCCTAGCAATACCGCTCTTACTGTAGGCGCTAAGATTGATTATGTACTGGTAGAGACCTTTAATCAATATACGGGTAAGCCCATGCAGGTGATTCTTGCAAAAAAGCTAGTCACCTCTCAATTTGGCAAAAAATATAGTGTTGTTAATGAAGTTGAAGAGAGTGAACCCCTTAATCACACCCTGGGAGATAAACATATTCCATATCGTGTTCTAGGGGATTGCAAGGGTACAGACCTAGTGAATATAAAGTATGAACAATTACTACCCTATGCACAACCTTATCAAGATGCACAGGATGCTTATAGGGTAATTACTGGAGATTTTGTAACGACTGATGATGGTACGGGAATCGTTCATACGGCACCCACCTTTGGTGCAGATGATGCCCTGGTAGCAAAACAGGCAAATCCTCCTGTACCACCCATGCTGGTCCTGGATGAGCACGGCAACCCCGTTCCCCTGGTCAATTTACAGGGCAAGTTCAGGGATGAATTGCCTGAGATAGGCGGTAAGTACGTCAAGAACGAGTACTTCAAGAATGATGAAGCGCCAGAGCGCAGCGTGGATGTGGATATCGCCATCTCGCTCAAAGAACAAAATCGCGCCTTCAAAGTTGAGAAATACGTCCACAGCTACCCACATTGCTGGCGTACGGACAAACCGGTTCTTTACTATCCGCTTGACTCGTGGTTCATTAAGGTAACAGACTTTAAGGATAGGATGCATGAGTTGAACAAATCCATCAACTGGAAACCCAAAAGCACGGGTGAAGGAAGATTTGGCAACTGGCTGGCAAACGCAAATGACTGGAACCTTTCCAGGTCGCGTTACTGGGGTATCCCGCTACCTATATGGCGCAATGAGACGGGAACGGTTGAAAAGATCATAGGCTCGATAGAAGAATTAATGCTGGAGATTGAAAAATCTGTCGCCGCTGGTCACATGGACCTAAATCCCTTTGCCGGATTTGAAGCCGGTAATATGAGTGATGAGAATTACGATCTGGTAGACCTGCACAAGAATGTGGTGGATGCCATCTACCTAACCGGCGATAATGGTGAAAAGCTCACTCGCGAGGCAGACCTGATCGATGTATGGTTTGATAGCGGCTCAATGCCCTACTCGCAGTGGCATTATCCATTTGAAAATAAAGAGGCGGTGGAAAATGGATTGCGCCAGGCAGATTTTATAGCAGAGGGAGTGGACCAGACTCGCGGGTGGTTCTACACACTGCATGCCATCGCAACTATGATAAGTGACGACGTAGCTTATAAAAATGTAGTTTCTAACGGCCTGGTACTGGATAAAAATGGACAAAAAATGTCCAAGCGACTGGGCAACGCAGTCGATCCATTCTCAACGCTGGACACTTATGGCGCAGACGCTACCCGCTGGTACATGGTAAGCAATGCAAATCCATGGGACAATCTGCGCTTTGATACGGATGGGATCATAGAGGTGCAGCGCAAGTTTTTTGGCACATTGTATAATACCTATGGATTTTTTGCGCTGTATGCAAATGTTGATGGGTTCCGCTTTCGCGAAAGCGAGATTCCCCTATCCCAGCGTCCAGAAATAGATCGCTGGATCATAAGCGAACTACACAGCCTGGTGGCAGAGGTTACCGCTGCACTAGATGATTACGAACCTACTAAGGCGGCACGCGCTATCACAACCTTTGTGACAGAAAATCTGAGTAACTGGTACGTACGTTTGTGCAGGAGGCGATTCTGGAAAGGGACTTATGAACAAGACAAGATCGCAGCCTATCAGACTCTCTATACCTGTCTCAAGACCGTTGCACAACTGGGAGCACCTATTGCACCTTTCTATATGGAGCAGCTCTATCGAGATCTCACAGGAATTTGTGAAGATGAAGCGGTAGTAAGCGTGCATCTTTCAACTTTTCCCATATCTGACACCAGAAAGATAGATGCACAGCTGCAGGAAAAAATGCGTAAGGCACAGATCATTTCCAGTCTCACACTATCGTTACGTAAAAAGGAAGGTATTAAGGTAAGACAGCCACTTCAACGCATCATGATCCCAGTGCTGGATGGCAATGACAAAGAACAGATCAACGATGTGGCCACGCTTGTTAAGAGCGAGGTCAATGTGAAAGAGATTGAGCTTATTGATGATGCCAGCGGTATTCTTGTTAAAGAAATCAAGCCTAATTTCAAGGCTTTGGGGCCTAAATACGGTAAAACCATGGGAACGATTGCCGGTAAGATCAAACAACTGGACAAAGATCAAATAGCCCAGTTGGAGATGAATGGGCAAATGGAGTTAGATGTCAACGGCGAGACTATCGAACTTATGCTGGAAGAGGTGGAAATTACCAGTAGTGACATAGAGGGCTGGCTGGTAGCTACCCAGTCGGGTATTACCGTAGCGCTAGACATTACGCTCACCGCCAAGCTTATTGAGGAAGGCATAGCAAGAGAACTGGTCAATCGCATCCAGAACATAAGAAAGGACGCTGGACTGGAGGTAACTGATAGAATCAATGTTGTAGTCGCATCGCAAGAGCAAGTTGATGCGGCAATAACATCAAATGCTCAATATATCAAGGATGAAGTACTTGCAGATAATTTAACGGTAACTTCCCAATCAAATCATGGTACAAAAATTGAATTTGACGATATTGTAACCACCATACAAGTAACAAAAATATAAACGATGAACGCAAACGAAAAACTGAGATATAGCGACGAGGACCTGAATTATTTTAGAGAACTGGTCACAAAAAAAATCGCTGAAGCCAATGAACAACTTGTGCTTATAAAAAGCGCCTACATGAACGATTCTAATAATGGTACCGAGGATACAGCACCACAATTCAAGGCTTTTGATGAGGGTAGTACCGTTATGAGTAAGGAGGCCAACTCGCAACTAGCCATAAGGCAGGAAAAATTCATACGTGATTTAAGCAATGCACTAGTACGTATAGAAAATAAGACTTACGGGGTTTGTAGAGTAACTGGTAAACTAATCAAAAAAGAGCGCCTGGAATTAGTTCCTCATGCCACCTTGAGTATTGAAGCAAAGAACATGCAGTAAATGTTGAATTTTAATGGCCCGCAGCATAAAGCGATCTTTCATGAGCACTTTATGATGTGGGTTTTTTTATGTTTTGCTTTTAACGGTTTTGCACTCGTAACAGCGCAATCCGTGAATCACCAATATCAATTACCCATTGATACTGAGGAAATAAAAAAAGTCATTGTTATACTCGATAGCTATATCGATCTGGAGATAAACACCAGCTCAAAGAGTAGTATTGAAATAGATGAGACGCGTGGTGGTGAATATTACAATGCAAGGACACTACAAACCGAATTTAAGGGTAATAAAATTTTTATTACGGATCCCGTATTACCAGCCTACACAATACCCAACGACAAACTTGCAGCTCACAAAGTGATGGATTCAAAGGTTGAGCTCAGGATTCCAGAAGGACTAGACTTAGTGATTGAATGTCAAAATGCCTCAATCAAAATTGAGGGTAGTTATTCTAACCTATCGATCAATCAGCAGGGTGGTACCTGTAACTTGAGTAGAATTAGTAGTGATATTAAATTCGAATCAATAAGCGCTGTAGTCCACTATAGGTTAAGTCAACATCGTATTGAGATTCAGGATAGAAATTCAAAACGGGTTATAAACAATGGAAGTAGCTCAAAAATACATACCTCACGGCTAGAATCCATAAGTGGCACCATTCAACCTTTATAAACATTGTGCTGGACCTAGGGAATCATATTGAAAAATAAATTTCTCTCAGCCTGATGTTATCAGAATGGTTGCCCTAAGATTTCAAAAACAAATAGGCGATACGATGCAGCGCCAAGTCTTATTTTTACCAATCATTAAAACTGAATGAAACTTTCCAAAGCATTATTGATTGTACTAGGTGTTCTTTTATTGGATCAAGCTAGTAAGATATACATAAAATTGAATTACCCACTTACCAATAGTTATGACAATGCCATCGTCGACTGGGGTAAGTTCAAATTGCTGTTTTATGAAAACGCGGGTGCTGCCTGGGGATTTGAAATTCCAGGGGACTATGGTAAGATTATTTTGACCGTTTTCAGACTTTTTGCTATTTGTGGTATTGGATACTGGTTGTGGACAAGCATAAAAAACAATAGTCACAAAGTCCTGGTGATATGTATATCGCTGATATTTGCTGGCGCACTTGGAAATATCTTAGATTCTATTTTTTACGGACAACTGTTTTCCAGCAGCGTTCACGGTGTAGCAGAGTTTCTTCCAGAGGGTGGCGGCTATGCTCCCTGGTTTTATGGCGAGGTTGTGGACATGCTGTATTTCCCATTGTTCGACGGGGTATGGCCAGATTGGTTTCCTATTTGGGGTGGAGAGAGCTTTTCATTCTTCAACGCAATATTTAACGTGGCAGATAGTGCCATCACGATCGCCGTGATCTTATTAATTCTCTTTAGTAAAAAGGCATTTCCAGAAAAAAAGGAGAAGTCCCGACCGGAACCCGCAGTATAAATTAATCTTTCCAACTAAGCCATTGAGTTAATCGTATAGTTAACTTTAATAGATTAGATTATTCTTTGTCGCAGCCTCGAATTTAATAGTATGAGATATGATTCTAGCTCAAATCTTGAGTATCATCGTACTACCCGTAAAGCTACCGATTCAGTTAAATTGAAATACTTGATCTGGGGTTACCAGTAAATCCATAACAACATCGTGCGTCGCAATCTCTGGTATCGATGATATGGGTGGAAAATAGCACAGACCGATTTTTATTACGTCATCACGACAACTGGCAAGAAATTTATCGTAAAATCCCTTTCCATATCCTAACCGATTTCCAGATAAATCTGCGCATAACAACGGCACAAAGACCACATCAATCAGATCAATATTGAATTCAATACTATCTAATTCAGGTTCAGGAATACCGTGTGAATTAATTACAATTCTGGTTTGATCAGTAAGCAAGTAATGTAATAAGGTAAAATCCGTAAAATTACTGCGAGACAGTATTACATTCTTGTCCCTACCTTGCAACACCTGTAGTAAATATGTAGTATTAATTTCATGTAGAGCTGTTATAGGCAGGAAGATGTGATAATTTGAGTGCTTCCAGACGTCCAAGTTTATGATCCTGTTTGCGATGCTAATACTTGCCTCCTCAATCTCCTTCACAGATAACTGTTGCCTTGACTCTCGATAAGCAGCCCTAAGTTGCTTCTTGCTCCTCATGTTCTGAGAGATTAAAAATGGCATCACCCTGATAAACCATAGGACTATAATTAACGTTTATCAAATAACCCGCATTGGGCGCTTTGACATTGTACCGCAGTTTACCGTAGGGATCCGTGATCGTGGCAAGTACATCTCCTTTATTGACTTTCTTACCATAGGGTAATTTAGGATGAAGCAACCCAGAGTATTTTGCCCTAATCCACTTTGAATCCTCTATAATAATGCTATGCATCATTGCAGGAATAACCGCTACACCTGTACGTAACATTTTTAAGTGGGATAGGACTCTTATCGCCCCACGCACCGCGGTCAAAACAATTTCCTTGTCGCTTTGACTGGATTGTCCACCCTCAAACAACAGATATATCTTGCCCATCTCACAACAGGTAGATCTAAATGATTTTTTAAGGTTGCGACTGTACATCAAAAATGGAGCGTTAAATATATGCGCCAGTTCTAGTGATCTTACTTCTTCCTTATCAATCCTTATGTGGGGTGCATTAAATCTTTTTGCCCCGCCAGTATGAAAATCCATAATATAATCAACAGATGGTAAGATTTGTTTTACGATCTGGTAGGCAAATCTGCTTGCGAGTGGCCCAGATTTAGTTCCTGGAAACATCCTGTTGAGATCACGCCCATCAGGAAATTCACGCTGGTTATTGAGAAAACCAAAAATATTAAGTACGGGTATGGCAATGATGGTACCGCATTCAGGCTTGTTCCATTTTTTTGCAATGATTTGACGCACCACCTCTACCCCATTGATTTCATCACCGTGTATGCCACCGGTAAGTAGCACTACTGGTCCAGGTTTCTTACCCCGTTCAATTATCACGGGAACCTCTACCACGGTTGCGGTGTATAGTTTTGCCATATTAAAATTAAGTACATGGCTGGACCCTGGCAGGATCTCCCTATCTAGAATATGTAGTGACTCGTGCATGGTCTAGACGTTGTTCTCAATATACTTTATGATCGCTCTCGCTATGTTGTTGCCGGTAGCACCTTCTATGCCTTCCAGCCCAGGTGAACTATTGACTTCCAGCAATAGCGGCCCGCGACTGCTTTGTAATATATCCACGCCACATACGCCCAGACCCAGGGCTTTTGCGGCATTGATAGCAGTACGCTCTTCCTGTTCAGTCAGCGTGATATTCCTCGCCGTGCCACCTCGATGTAAATTACTACGGAATTCCCCAGCCGCTGCCTGTCGTTTCATCGCTCCCACTACTTGATCACCCACCACAAAAGCTCTCAGGTCTGCACCTCCTGCCTCTGCTATGAATTCCTGAATGATGACCCTAGTCTTGAGATCATTGTGCGCATCGATTATGGCATCTGCCTGCTCCAGTGTTTCTGCTAGATTTACTCCTATACCTTGCGTCCCCTCCAGCACTTTGATTACTACTGGAGGCCCGCCCACTAATTCACAAATATCGTCTGTATTGTCCCCAAAGTTTGTGAAAATGGTTTTAGGCATGTCTACCCCGCTACCCGTCAACCGCTGTAGGCTATGCAATTTGTCACGGCTACGTACTAGAGCGCTGGAATCTACCGTGGTAAAGCAACCCATCATCTCGTACTGGCGCACAATGGCGGTTCCATAGAATGTAATGCTGGAACCTATACGGGGCAGGACCGCATCTGGCGTATCCAGTTTCTCACCGTAGTAATAAACGCTGGGGGCTTGTTTCTCCAGTTTGATATCGCAATGCAATACATCTATGGCCCTGGCGGTATGACCAGCGTTGCGAGCCTCCTCCATAAGTCGTTTTGTACTGTAGAGTGATGTGCTGCGTGATAATATGTCAATTTTCATTTTCTGGATTGTAAGTAGGAAATATCCTGTAAGTCAGGATCCACTATAAATTTGCCGGCTAGGAACTTGCGACCTATCAACACCGCAAACTTCATTTCCTCGCGATTGCTAAGTGTCAATGAGATGGTCATGAGCCTGTCAAAGAGCCTTATGTTTGCCTTGACCTCATAACGTTCCTCCACGGTACCGTTGCTGCTGCGCACCTGGCTGATTTTGTAATTATCAAACTGAATGCGCTTTCCATGATACTGGTCGTATGCCTGATCAAGCAATGTAGCGCTTAAAACACCATCCCGTTCCTCTATATCCTTGCAATGGATACTGCTGGTGTAGGCACCGGTATCGATTTTTACGTCGATACCTTCAATCTCCAGTTTTGGAAAGTCAGCCTTGTCCTTGCGGCCTATGGTAAGTTTTGTTTTGGGCAATGTAGTGGTTTGAAAAACAAATATCCACAATTCCTACATAGGATTGCTGGAAACCGGTAAAGAAAAAGAATTACCGTGTATTTGCCACCTACCCGAATTAATTACAGTAATCAACTTGTTCATTATCGATTGCTTACTAGCAGACCTGAATATTTTTGACACATTATTTAAATAGAGCGTTGAATCTTGTCAATATTATCGCCGTCTAGAAATGGCCATTTACCATTTATTTGATTATTCCGCTTTCGCGAAAGCGAACCTCTCTTAAGTCTTCAAAAATGGGTTCACCATTAAATACGACAGGACTGATGAATGTATGTAAAGAACAAGTCGTTAAGTTCTATCTCAGAGAGACCTAAATGATCATAACTGATTGTTTGCTTTCGCGAAAGCGAGATATCTAGCAGTATTTACTAAATAAGTAATCCCGTAAACATCCCATCCAACTGTCAATTACGGGAGTCTCATTGAACCGTGGACTTTCATATATGTCCAGGATAAACATCATATTTCAAGGTGGAGCTTATTGGTCAATTATTACTATAAAAAAGCCCATCACTTAGGATGGGCTGCATTCCGGTCATTTTACTTGATTAAGATCCACACATCTCACAGTCATCACCATTACTGGCGGCTTCTTTGGCTCGTTGTAGGATTTGCTTGTACTCTGCGGCGCTCATCTCGGCCGTATTACTTACCGCGGCGGGAGCTATGGTAGCAGCTTGTGGCGTGTCACCGTTCATTTTTATGTCGTCGCCCAGGATTCCACCTAGCGCATTATCATTGCCTGAGGCTGGCGATGGGGCGTTGACGGTTTTCTTTGCTTCCTTAGTTACGGTAAATTTAATAGCGTCTACTGCAGCTTTGGTCCTGAGGTAGTACATACCTGTTTTCAATCCACTTTTCCAGGCATAGAAGTGCATTGAAGTTAATTTTGCCGTGTTTACATTTTCCATGAACAAATTGAGCGACTGGGATTGATCAATGAAATATCCTCTATGCCTAGACATATCGATTATGTCTTTCATCTTCATTTCCCATACGGTTTTATACAGCTCTTTTATATTTTCTGGGATACCGTCTATCGCCTGTATAGAACCATTGTTACGCATGATGGCATTTTTTAAATTGTCATCCCAAAGTCCCAAATTGACTAAATCTTTCAATAGGTGTTTGTTGACCACGATAAACTCCCCAGACAAAGTCCTGCGGGTATAGATGTTTGAGGTATAAGGTTCAAACGCCTCATTGTTCCCCAAAATCTGTGAGGTTGACGCAGTAGGCATGGGTGCTACCAGAAGGCTGTTGCGCACACCGTTCTTGATGATTTTCTCACGCAGCGCAGACCAGTTCCACCTGCCGCTCAATTCATCATCCTTGATGTTCCACATGTTATACTGGAACTCACCACGCGACATGGGTGACCCCTCAAAACTTGAATAAGCGCCTTCCTCAATTGCCATTTCCATGGAAGCCTCGCAAGCTGCGTAATACAAGGTTTCAAATATTTCTGAGTTCAAATCCTTGGCCTCGTCGCTGGTAAAGGGCAGCCTCAACATGATAAATGCATCTGCCAGACCCTGGATGCCCAGACCGATGGGGCGGTGACGCATGTTAGAATTTTCTGCTTCAATTACCGGGTAGTAATTGCGATCGATCACCTTATTGAGATTGCGTGTCACACGTTTTGTCACCCTGTAAAGTGCCTTGTGGTCAAATCCACCATCTTTTACAAACATGGGTAATGCAATAGATGCCAGATTACATACCGCTACCTCGTCTGGAGATGTGTATTCCAGAATCTCGGTACATAGGTTTGAAGAACGTATGGTTCCCAGATTTTGCTGGTTTGATTTACGGTTTGCTGCGTCCTTGTAGAGCATATACGGGGTACCAGTCTCAATTTGTGATTCCAGTATCTTATCCCATAATTCTCTTGCTTGAATGGTTTTACGACCTTTTCCTTCCATCTCGTAACGAGTGTAGAGCTCTTCAAACTCATCACCGTGTACGTTATACAAATCTGGACACTCATTAGGACACATAAGAGTCCATTGAGCATTTGACTCAACCCTCTTCATGAAAAGGTCAGAAATCCACATGGCGTAAAATAAGTCGCGCGCGCGCATTTCTTCCTTGCCGTGATTTTTCTTGAGTTCTAGAAAATCAAAAATATCTGCATGCCATGGTTCCATATAGATGGCAAAAGACCCCTTGCGCTTACCGCCTCCCTGATCCACATATCTTGCGGTATCATTGAAAACCTTGAGCATGGGGACGATACCGTTTGATGTACCGTTAGTCCCACCTATGTAGGATCCTCGGGCGCGTATGTTGTGGATTGAGAGACCTATTCCACCCGCGCTCTGTGAGATTTTTGCAGTTTGCTTCAAGGTATCATAAATGCCCTCGATACTATCGTCCTTCATGGTGAGCAAGAAACAGGAAGACATTTGTGGTTTGGGCGTTCCCGCATTGAACAAGGTAGGTGTCGCATGAGTAAAATACTTCTTTGACATCAACTCATAAGTCTCGATCGCCGCATCTAGGTCATCTACATGAATACCTACGGATACACGCATCAACATGTGCTGTGGCCGCTCTGCTATCTCTCCATTAATTTTAAGTAGATAACTGCGTTCCAGCGTCTTGAACCCAAAGTAATCATACCCAAAGTCACGGTTATAGATAATGGCAGAATTCAAGCGGTCTGCATTTTCCTGAATTACCTGATAGACCTCATCGCTTATCATCGCCGCATTCTTACCCGTTTTAGGGTTGACGTATTCGTAAAGATCCGTCACAACATCTGTAAAGGTCTTTTTAGTGTTTTTATGTAGGTTAGAAACAGAGATGCGTGCTGCAAGCCTAGCATAATCTGGGTGAGCGGTGGTCATGGTTGCAGCAGTCTCTGCAGCAAGGTTGTCTAGTTCACTTGTGGTCACACCATCATAAAGCCCATCAATAACCCTCATCGCAACTTTAACTGGGTCTACATGGTTACTGAGTGAATAGCATAGTTTGCGCACCCGGCTCGTTATCTTGTCAAACATAACGGGCTCCTTATGGCCGTTTCTCTTAATTACATACATGAGTTTAAGGTTTTTATGGTGTTTCCAGCGGTTAGCTTTCCACGGTTAGTGATCATTTATAAATGATCTATTGTTAAATTTCTGAGCGCAAGCAATTAAGGCACTAGAAGTCAGCATCCAGTGCAAAACTGTCTACCTCGTTCTTATCTTCTTTGGTGCTGTTCATGACCCCGGCTTTTTGATACTCGCCTACGCGTTTTTCAAAGAAGTTAGTTTTTCCCTGTAGGTTGATCATATCCATAAAGTCAAATGGATTGCTTACGTTATAGATCTTTTCACATTCAAGTTCCACCAGTAGACGGTCTGTGACAAACTCTAGATATTGAGTCATCAACTTTGCGTTCATACCTATTAAACTTGCAGGTAGCGATTCAGTAATAAATTCTCTCTCTATATCCAGCGCATCCACGATGATCTCTTTGATGCGATCTTTTGAAACTTTATTGATTAAATGATGATTGTGTAGGTGTACGGCAAAGTCGCAGTGCATTCCCTCATCTCGTGAGATCAACTCGTTTGAAAATGTCAAACCAGGCATCAATCCTCTTTTCTTGAGCCAGAAAATACTACAGAATGCACCTGAGAAGAAAATTCCCTCCACAGCGGCAAATGCAATCAAACGCTCTGCAAATGATGGACTGTCCACCCATTTCAAAGCCCAATCTGCTTTTTTCTTTATGGCCGGAAAGTTCTCAATGGCCTTGAACAGCATATTTTTCTCCTTGTCATCCTTAACATAGGTATCGATAAGAAGTGAATAGGTCTCAGAGTGAATGTTTTCCATCATGATTTGAAAACCGTAGAAAAATTTAGCCTCGGAATATTGAACTTCATTCACAAAGTTTTCGGCAAGGTTTTCATTGACAATCCCATCACTTGCAGCAAAAAATGCGAGGATGTGTTTGATAAAGTACTTCTCGTCTGCAGTTAATGAACCTGACCAGTCCGTGATGTCTTGGTGTAAATCAATTTCCTCTGCCGTCCAGATGCAGGCTTGCTGTTTTTTGTACCACTCCCATAGGTCATGATGTTGTATGGGAAATATTACAAAACGGTTTGGGTTGTCTTGTAAAATGGGTTCTGTTGCAAGTTGCTGGGTTTGAATATCGTTCATTATTGGGACGCTGTAGGGTTATTATTTGTTACTTGGGACTAACAAATATGGTTCACGATATCGATGGTAGAAGAATGGTGCCTGATGGAGTTTTCAACATTAACAAGCTGTCATCAAAAAAAATTAAAAACAGCTTAACTTACTGAATTACAGAACAATAATAACCTTACAAAAAATTTTGGTAAATTCTTACAGAAATTTGAAGGGTCTAGTAATTACGCCTAGCGACTAGTTTTAAGCTGCAAGAAATCAACGATAACCACACATTAAAGCAAATAAACTTATCCACCATCATTTTGCTGGTTGAATGTTTTTGATCGATCTCAAAAACGCAGATTAACATTTATTTTGTGAGAAGAAAACTCGGATCTGGTTCTTACCTCGATTTCTGATCGTGCAAAATGAAATAGTTGAGACTTGCCTTAATATTCAACTTATATGTATAGTTTATAGACTGGTATGTTTCAAGTAAAAAATCAATGAAGGTAAAAACCATTGTTACGGCTCGGGTGAGCTCAAAAGTCCCTGGCAATCTCCTCTAACTCCTTATACCAGGCAATACCAAATTTCCTGATCAACGCCTCCTTAAGGAATTTGTAAACTGGAACCCCCAGCTCCTCACCTAGCGTGCAGGCGTCATCACATATCTGCCACTTATGATAGTTGACTGCTTTAAAGTCTGTGTAGTCTTGAACTCTTACTGGATACAGGTGACAAGAAATGGGTTTGTAAAATTGGGTGGCGCCATCTCTATAGGCAGCCTCGATGCCACACAATGCCTTTCCATCATCTGTAAAGGTCGCATAAGCACATTCTGCACCGTTAACTAGCGGGGTTTCCAGTTCTCCATTTTCACGCTCAATCCAAGTTCCCTGTTCTTCAATGGCCGCGATTCCCTGCGCTCTTAAGTAGGGTTTGATATTTTCAAACTGATCCTCCAGCAATGGGAGTTCTCGTTGCTCCAGCGGTGCGCCCGCCTCTCCCGCAACGCAGCATATCCCTTTGCAAGCATTGAGGTTACAGACAAAATCCTTTTCCAGCACATCGTCAGAAACAATTGTTTTACCTAGTTGAAACATTGGGACAATTTTTTTCAGAGAGCGGGTAAAGATAAAGCGATCCATGGTGTAAAGTCCTATTCTATGGCATGAGAGGTGGTTGTGGATGAGATGAATTCCGCTTTCGCGAAAGCGTAACCCTTAACACCACTATTGCAAGACCCCTCAAATAGAGTTGAGGTCTCACTTATATTTGCAAATAAACCTGCTCCATGACCTACAAACGCATCTTACTCAAATTATCCGGTGAAGCCCTAATGGGGGATCGACAGTATGGTATTGATCCCAAAAGACTGGCAGAATATGCGAGCGAGATCAAAGAGGTGGTTGATATGGGAATCGAGGTTGCGATCGTAATAGGCGGTGGGAACATCTTTAGAGGTGTGGCTGGCGCAAGTAACGGTATGGACCGCGTACAGGGCGACCACATGGGAATGCTGGCAACGGTGATCAATGGTCTGGCCCTGCAAAGCGCCTGCGAGGATGCTGGTATTCATACCCGACTGCAAACCGCTATTAAAATTGATGAGGTGGCCGAGCCCTTCATAAGAAGGAAAGCCATGCGGCATCTAGAGAAGGGACGGGTCGTGATTTTTGGAGGCGGTACCGGCAACCCTTATTTTACTACCGATAGTGCTGCGGTGCTGCGTGCGATCGAGATTGAGGCAGACGTTATATTGAAGGGTACCCGCGTTGATGGAATCTATACCGCAGATCCCGAAAAGGACAAGAATGCCACTAAATTTGATTTCATCACCTTTGAAGATGTGCTTTCCAAAGGACTTAAAGTCATGGATACCACCGCTTTTACCCTAAGCCAGGAAAATGAATTGCCTATTATCGTATTTGATATGAATACTCAGGGGAACCTTGTAAAACTACTGGGAGGTGAAAACATAGGAACTGTAGTAAGACTTTAAGAAACAAGCCAATATATTTGTAGGAATTTTTAGAACAACGTCATGAACGAAGAAACAGATTTTATCATCGAGAGTGCAGCAGAGAATATGGGCAACGCCATTACCCACCTTGAAAAATCGTTGTTGAACATACGAGCCGGTAAGGCGGCCCCAGCAATGCTGGGCGGCGTCATGGTGGATTACTACGGTAGCATGACCCCACTTACACAGGTGGCAAACATCAACACTCCAGATGCTCGTACCATAAGCGTTCAACCCTGGGAGAAATCCATGATCCAGCCTATTGAAAAAGGTATTATGGTGGCAAATCTAGGTCTTAACCCCATGAACAACGGTGACAGCATTATAATCAATGTTCCCGCACTTACTGAGGAACGTCGTCGCGATCTTTCAAAACAAGCAAAAGCCGAAGGTGAAGATGCCAAAGTAGGAGTACGCAACGATCGCAAAACTGCCATGAATGAACTAAAAAAAGCAGATGTTTCTGAAGATCTGCAAAAGGTGGTGGAAGACGAGATTCAACAACTTACTGATAAGCATGTGGCCAAAATTGATGACATGATCTCGATCAAGGAGAAAGAAATCATGACAGTTTAGTTATAATCAACTTTTCTTGAAAATCTTGTAAAGTTTATAAACCGCTGTTCATAAGAATAACAGTTACTCTAATCAATTTGTAAGCGTTATGTTTTAAGCTGTACCTCTTACGCCGCTAACAATACTTTAACAACGCACGGTTTATGATAGCGTCATCTTTGCTAGCATCGTCATAAATTTTCTAATGATTTGAGCTACAGACTGTTCTTTTTTATACTACTAGCTTCCACAACTGTTCTTATTGCACAGCGTCCTGTTAGTGAGTTAGTCAAGGAGGCTATTGCGCTCAAAAAATCAAACGACCCTAGGGAAAGATTTGAGGAATATAGCTATACCGCTTACCAGAATTTAAAGGTTCTAGGTGATCCAGAGGCACTTACTGGACCTGGATATAAAAAAACAGAACTGCGCAAAACGCTTAAAAAGACCGGAGTATTCCTTGCAGAGAAGTATTCCACTTTTATTCATTCCAAAGAAGAAGGTTTTAAGGAAAAAATCGTTGCGGCGCATATGCCTGGGTTTGACAAGCCCGTATATCCCATATACACCATAGAATTTTTATCAGAGAATTTGTACGACGATGATTATGTCATCTTTGATAGGTCTTTCCGTAACCCATTGAGTTCTGAATCTGTTCATCTCTATAGATTCAAACAAGAGGTAGACACCCTAGTGAATGATAGGCCAGTAATAAAAATTAATTTTGAACCCGCTATAGACCAGAGTAACGATCTACTATCTGGCAGCCTCTACCTAGACAAACAAACCCTGGCAATTGCTCACGCCGTCTATCGCAGCCAGGGAGACTTGAACATTGATGCGATCCATGGATTTGCTTACGATTCTGTGCTGGAATCCTGGGTAGGTTCAAATCGCAGCTTATTTGTACGCAAAGAAAAAACCGCCAAAGAATTTGAACTTTTCGGCGCCCGATTGCAAGTAGGGAATGAAAACCCCGATAGGGTAGGAAAAAATGACAATCTGTACCTAGTACTCACCTCAACGCGCACAAACCACTCCATCAACCCCGTAGCTGATTATGGACAGGGTGGACTGGCGATAGAGATCAAAGAAGAGGCTCTGGAACTACCAGATGATTTTTGGGATCAATTCAATGACGATGCGCAACCTACTAATCGTGAACTAGCCCTGCAGGTAGGTCTGGACAGTATCGTTGACGACTCGAGAATTACTCGCAAACTCGAGGTGCTGGATAAATTTAAAGTGGGCTACTACCCAGTTGGCTTTTTTGACATTGACCTTAAGTACCTTATAAAATTCAACGACTTTGAGGCATTCCGTTTAGGTGTGGGCGGCACGACAAACGAGAAATTCAGCGAGAACTGGCGGGTAGGCGGCTATGTAGCTTATGGAACCAGGGACGCTCGATTCAAGTACAAGATCAATCTAGGATACCGCATCAACAAGTTAAACGATAGCTGGCTCAATATCTATAGGCGCGATGATATTACTGAATTTGCTGCCGAGAGTTTTTTGACTGACGCAAGGGTATACTCTCTTTTTGAACCCCGCTTGATCAACATCCCTACTTTTTATCGTTTTGAAGAATATGGTTCTACCTTACAGCAGCGTCTTTTACCATCTTTGATTAGTGAGGTCTCGCTTTCGCGAAAGCGGGTTCTCCAAACCACAGATTACCAGTTCCAGCCTGAAATGGGTGGAGAGTTGTTTCAAAACTACATACTGTCTGAGGCCACAATTGCGATGCGTTATAGTCCCAGGAGTAAGTTTATGAGAACGCCTAGCGGTTATCAAGAAATCAAGGCAGGATACCCCATTATAAGTGGTCAATTGACCAAGGGTTTTGAGAACGTGGTTGATTCAGATTTTGGATATTTAAAGCTATCAGGTAAAGCATTCTACGCACTTGAGAACCGCAACGGCACGCAAACCGAATTTACCGTGGAGGGACATTATGGTAGTGGTGAGATCCCGCTCACGCATCTGTATCATGCCTATCCTAACTCCCCTAATGACCCAGAAGTATTCGGTAGGTTTTCAGTTGCAGGCCGGCGTAGTTTTGAAACCATGTACTTCAACGAGTTTTTTTCTGACAAATTATTGATAGGTCAGGTCAAGCATCGTCTCAAACCCTTTAACATCGCGAGTTTCCTAAAACCAGAAATGGTCTTGATTACCAGATTTGCCTGGGGAAATCTTGATGATGAGCAGCAACACATCAACGTGGCTTTTGATACGCTGGAAAAAGGGTATTTTGAAAGCGGGTTTGAATTGAACAAATTGATCTACGGTTTTGGATTGAGTATGAATTACCGCTATGGCCCCTATCATTTATCAGATGTGGAAGACAATCTCGCGGTAAAATTTACTTTTTACCTAGAGTTGTAGATAAATAGAATTCGATATTAAATTATTTAAAGTTGAAATAATCTCTATCATAAAAAACTAAAAATATTAAATTTTGAAAATCTAAGATGAGTATTTGAAACCTACAGAACATCGAATTGTTAAATTTAGCTAAGCACATAGTTAAAAACAGTAATATCTTTATTATTTCAAAGTTTTGAGTAGAAATCATTTACATTTATCATATCAAAAGGATTAAATATGAAAACTATTGGAAAACTTAATGTGATATTATTAATACTTTTTAGTGCTATATCAATGTCATGTGAAAATCAAGATGAAATATTAATAAATGATTCAAGCCAAAATTTAGAACATACTAGTCTTTATGCAAAAAATGGCGTTGATCCATATAAAATGAGCTACATATTGGAAAAAGATAGCAAAGAAATATTAAGAAATGCTATACTTGAATTGACTGAATTATCAAAACTAGCAATGACCGATCCTTCAATTTTATGAGAATTTGGGGGTATAATAAAATCACAATTCTATATTGATGATTATGTTTCACTAGATGATCTATTGCATCCTTATACTAGTTTAGCATATAAATATTCTGACATACCAAATGCAGATAAAGGTAAGTTTAAAAGCTTTTATATGAGTGAAATATCAGATGAATCAAGTAATTATCCGAATTTAAAGTACTATGTACATAATAGGTTTTCAGGTCAAGATCCTAGTATTATAGATTTTTACGATAAAGCCTTTCTTAGTTTTTACTTGGCTTACGATGAAAACGATGATGATCAAATTATAGATACTTCATCTCCTCCTACCCTCATACCTTCTGTTGTAGATGCGGATACTGGTTTGGGTTGGAGTCTATCAAGTGAAAACAATTGGAGCCTTGACACAATCGATGAAAATTCTGTAGCTAATAACTATTCAATTTTTGTTACTGCAGAATTTGATAATTGTTCTACATACGCAGCACCTGTAGTTTTTAATATTGCTGCAGAGGAAAATATTAATTCTGGTTGTTCTAATATTTTTGGTGGTATATCGAGCGGACCTGCTTATGGCTGGGGTGGTGCAAATCCAACCATTCCTGCAGCCAATAAATATGACGGGAACTGCAACGATTTAAAATACGGCGGGAACTATATACGAGAAGTTTACATTGGTCATGTAAAATCACATAATGTTCAGATGGATCGACTTGTATCTTTTACTGGTAATGGTGGAGGATCTGAAGTACAGTTTTGTAGAGCATCTAGTAGAGAACAAATTACGGTAGATAGTCTAAATAATATTAATTTGAGTAACTGGGATACGAGAACTTTGATGTATTGGAAAAGAAAAGAGATAAGAAAAAAACGACTAAGGTTAGCAGCAATAAAATGGGATGAAAATTGGTCATGTGAAGGCTATGAAGAGCAACTGTTTGTAATTTATGAAGAAGATAATGAGGGTACGCTTACAATAGGAGATAGTGTTTCATTTGAAAACGGTGATAGTACTTACAGTCTCGACGTTAATGTAACAATTGATAATAAATCTAAAGATCAAGTGATAATAAAAAGGACTCGTACAAATCAAGAGTTTTTTGTGGTGAATTTGCTCGATCAGGGTTGCGGTGGAGGTCATGGAGCAGGTTCATTCGGTGATAGAATCTGGGGTTGGCAAGATTGTGGAACACCTTTTCAATACAACATGTGGCATAGATGGATTGATGTAACCGATAATACAACATACTTTTGAAAAAATGTAATACATTTATAAGTTTCCTTGTCTTATTTTTCTTGAACTTCGCATATTCACAAGAAGTCACAAAGAAACAAATATCTACATTTCCCAGCTCGTTATTTGAACTAAATGTTTCTTACGGAATTCAAGGTAACTTTTTTGTGGACTATGGTGAGAGTGTTGTGAAGGCAGCAGATGGAGATATCATACCCTTTAGAGATGCATTTGGATTTAATTTATATCAAAAGGAATTTATTGGGGATTACAAGGCTATTAGATTCTCTACTAGATTGGGTGGGAGGAACTTCCTTGAACTAGGCTATGAAGTAGGCACAAATAGGGGTGAATTTTCTATAATCACGCAAACCGATTCTGGAACAAGAGTAGTGGTAAATGATTTTGAGCTTGATGAAGTAAACAGGTACTTTTCACTCACCTATAAACGTGGACTAGGTAAAACAAATAGATGGTTTTTGCTGGGTGCTGTGTCATACCTACATTTAGAATCCAGTACGATAGAGATTTCACCTAGTGCTAATTTTATTAGTGTCGAAGAATCAAACCCGACGAATTCTTATCTGGAAGAACTGGCTGGACAACTGGGGGTACAATACTATTTCTACAACAGCGGTAGGTTTTCCTTAGGTCTTGAAACACGTGCTTATTTTATTATTTCATACGGGCCAGAACTAGAGACCTGGAGTTTTGCACCCATTTTAAAGTATAATTTCTAATAATTTTTTTTTATCTAGAGATGCAACTGACGATCATAAACAGTTTCTCCTGTAATTCGATTCTAGCCTACTTTCTTTTCAGCGCACTTTGAACAAATATGTTTGATCTAGATTAGGCACGCTACTTTGTGCGAGTGCTGGTTGCTTTAATAAAAGTCAATCATGGAATTCTTTCCATCTAAAATTTAAATGAGTCAAAATTATATTTCCCCTTTAAAGAAAAAAAACTCCATATATTTCATTTAAGCGCCTATTAACTATATTTATTATAGACCGCATACCTTTGATGCAGCTTCTCCCGCATGCAAAAACACAACAGCTTTAGGTTTTGGAATGGTCTCGCTAGAACGATTCTGCGCAATCGCGAGATCATACTGGGCATAGTGGTTTTATTGACCATACTGCTCTCTACACAATGGAAGCACATAGAATTTACGCATACTGAGGCAAATTTACTGCCAAACGACCACCCAGTAAATGAACAATACCAGGAGTTCCTTTCCAGATTTGGTGAGGAAGGAAACCTGATCGTATTAGGATTGCCCGCAAGTTCCTTGAAGACCTATGAACAGTTCAACGCCTGGAACGCACTAGCCGACTCTCTTGAACATTATGATGAGGTAGATTTTGTCCTGTCCACCGGTAATCTGCCAGAACTGATAAAAGCGAGTGATAACTCAAAATTTGAGGTAAGACCACTAGTCGTAAAACCATTGAATTCAAATGCTGGGCTAGAACAGTTTAAAAACAAGCTATTTACCCAGCTGCCCTTTTACAGAAACCTGGTCTATTCTGAACGCGACAGTACCTTGCGCACAGCTATTTACCTGAAAAAGGATATTGTAAACACCGTAGTGCGCAAGGATTTTATCCTAAATCATTTCAATCCTCTTGTAGATGAATACAGCGACCGGCATGATCTAGATATAAAAGTATCTGGAATGCCATATATACGTACGCTCAATGCAAAGAATATCGTGGACGAGATCGGCTACTTCCTGCTGGCGGCACTTTTGATCACATCAGGGATCTTCTTCTTTTTCTTCAGGTCCTGGCGAGCTACGTTTATTTCCATCATAACCGTAATAGTGGGTGTTATGTGGGCGTTTGGAATATTGGGGCTGCTGGGCTATCAGATTACAGTGCTTACGGCTCTCATACCGCCATTGATTATAGTGATAGGAATACCCAACTGTATTTTCTTGATCAATAAATACCAGCAAGAAATCAAGAAGCACGGGAATCAAGCAAAATCCCTGCAACGTGTCATTACAAAGGTGGGAAATGCCACCCTAATGACAAACCTGACTACCGCAAGTGGCTTTGCCACCTTCATATTTACTGAAAGTACGCTGCTTAAGGAATTCGGTATCGTGGCGTCTACTTGTATCGTTTCCATTTTCTTGATCAGCTTAATGGTGATCCCGACCATCTACAGCTATCTGCCCGTTCCCAAAGAGCGGCATCTAGAGCACTTGAGAAAAAGATGGATCGGTAGTTTTGTAAAGCACAACGAATTTCTGGTGCGCAAACATCGCACGGCGATCTATATTTCAAGCGTTGCCGTCCTAATCGTAAGTTTTATAGGAATCTACCAGATTAGAGTCTCTGGCAGCATGATTGAAGACCTACCCAAAAACATGCAATTTTATCAGGACATAAAATTTTTTGAAGAGAGCTTTGATGGAATCATGCCCCTAGAAATCGTGATCGACGCCCAGAAGCGAGAAGGAATCTCAAAAACCAAAACACTTAAGAAACTAGAGAAGCTGGAGGAGCACATTATAGAAACTCCAGAGTTGTCCCGCCCGCTATCCATAGTATCCATCATCAAATACACAAAACAGGCTTTTTACGGTGGTGATCCAGAATTCTATGACCTTCCCACCAGCAATGAGCGCCTGTTCATGGCGCCGCTGTTGAAGTCTAGTGGGGGCGATGTTGCCCTTATGAGCAGTTATATAGACAGCACGGGGCAGTATGCTAGGCTCACCACCTTCATGAAAGACATGGGTACCGATAGGATGGAACGGGTTGAGGAGAATCTGAATCTCAAGATCTCCAGTACATTTCCAGACGATGAGTACAAGGTCACCATAACCGGCAAGGCTCTATTATTTCAAAAAGGGACAGACTACCTGATTAATAACCTTGTACTGTCGTTATCACTTGCGGTTCTACTCATTGCTTTATTCATTGCTTGGATGTTTAAAAGCATGCGCATGATCCTCGTCTCTCTAGTTCCCAATCTATTGCCACTATTAATCACAGCTGGGCTCATGGGATTTGTGGGCGTACCTATAAAACCGTCTACAATACTGGTTTTTTCCATCGCCTTTGGCATATCTGTCGACGACACGATCCACTTTCTTGCAAAATACCGTCAGGAATTAATAGATAGCAACTGGAGCATAAGAAGTTCAGTTTATGCGGCTTTGAAGGAAACGGGAATCAGCATGTTTTATACCTCGATTGTTTTGTTTTTTGGTTTTTCTGCGTTCACGATCTCTGACTTTGGCGGGACCGTGGCGCTGGGTGCACTGGTAAGCGCCACCCTGTTGTTTGCAATGCTGGCAAATTTATTATTATTACCCAGCATGCTGCTGTCGTTACAACGGGACATCGCAAATCAAAAAACACTAAAAAAACCAGCACTACCCATTATTCCCAGGGAGAATGAGGATCTAGAATAACAATACTGCTCTGTAAGATTGCGGGAGTAGTAGTTGTATTACGCTTTCGCGAAAGCGTAAATACTAGAAAATCTTCCACTCGACTTATACCTTTTAATAAGACGGTAACACACAGCTTTATCGAGATATTGCTGGCTGGCGGTGCCTAATAGAAATGATGTGTAACCTAAACAACCAACTTATATTTGCCGTTGCTTAAAAAGTACTTGACATGAAGCGCATTGATGACATTTTACAATCTGATCCCAGTCTAATTGAAATTACTGCCCGGGGGTGGGTGCGTAGTTTTAGAAATGACCGTTTTATAGCGCTCAATGACGGATCTACCATCAACAATTTGCAATGTGTAATTGAACCAGAGCAAATTGACGCCAGCGTTCTTGAACAAATCAATGTGGCCGCAGCAGTCCAGGTTACCGGATTGCTTACTGAAAGCGAGGGAAAAGGCCAGACCGTGGAACTCAAAGCCAGTACCGTAGAAATTCTCGCCACAGCAGATCCCGAGGACGTAAAACTCACCGTATTATCGCCTAAGCGTCACAAACTGGACACCTTGCGAGAGCAGGCGCACTTAAGGGTGCGTACTAATACCTTCGGCGCCGTAATGCGGGTAAGGGCAAAATTATCTTATGCCGTTCACAAATATTTCAATGACTCCGGATTCTATCAGGCGCACACTCCTATTTTAACCGGCAGCGATGCCGAGGGTGCTGGAGAAATGTTCAGGGTCTCGACGCTTGATCACAAAAACCTGCCACTAGATCAAGCTGGTAATGTAGATTATACCCAAGACTTCTTTGGGAAAGAGTCAAACCTAACAGTATCCGGGCAACTGGAAGCAGAGACCTATGCCATGGGATTAGGTAAGGTCTATACATTCGGACCTACCTTCAGAGCAGAAAATTCTCATACTTCAAGACACCTTGCAGAATTCTGGATGATTGAACCAGAAGTAGCCTTTAACGATCTTGCGGCAAACATGGATCTTGCCGAGGATTTTATCAAAAATGTGATCACTTATGCCATGGAACATTGTGCAGATGATATTGCATTTCTTGAGCAAAGACTGGCAAATGAGGATAAAGGCAAGCCAGTAGCAGATCGTAGCCCGATGCCGCTGCGAGAAAAACTGGAATTTGTTATCAAAAACAATTTCAAACGAGTTTCCTATACTGAGGCAATTGACATTTTAAGAAATAGCAAGCCCAACAAGAAGAAGAAGTTCAAATATCCCATTGATACCTGGGGCGCAGATCTACAGTCAGAACACGAGCGCTATCTGGTAGAAAAACATTTTGAGTGCCCCGTAATCTTGTTTGACTACCCAGCAAACATCAAGGCATTCTATATGCGATTAAATGACGTAGATGATCAGGGTCGCGAGACAGTGAGAGCCATGGACGTGTTGTTCCCCGGTATAGGCGAGATCGCTGGTGGGTCACAGCGAGAAGAACGTTATGACGTCTTAAAAGAAAAGATGGCCGCCATGAACATCCCAGAAGAAGATCTATGGTGGTACCTCGAGATGCGTAAATTTGGAAGTGTGGCGCATAGTGGTTTTGGTCTAGGCTTTGAACGACTGGTCATGTTTGTTACTGGTATGGGTAACGTGCGTGATGTTATCCCCTATCCCAGGACGCCGGGTAGCGCAGCTTTCTAGTTAGATTATTTACTTTAAGTAATTAACAAAAAGCAGGATTCCCACACCAGTTGAGAATCCTGCTTTTCTCATTCATGGACAAGCTATCCTATTAAACTTGTTCACCTTTATAATGATTATTTAGAGTTAAAATAGGACATGAGTAGTTGATAACAGGACAAGTTTACTGAAGGAATATTGATAATCATTTTAGAGTTTCAAAATAGTGATTTGTTACCTTTACCCTACAATCAAGTCAAATGCTCAAACAATCCCTCAACTTTAAGTTATCACAAAAACTGTCACCACAGCAGATACAGCTGATGAAGTTGATACAACTGCCCACACAGGCATTTGAGCAGCGCGTTAAATCTGAGTTGGAGGAAAATCCTGCCCTAGACAACGGAAAGGAAAAATCTGAGGATGAGTACGATGAATTCTCAAACCAGGACGATTACGATGATGGTGGTGAGAGCATAGAAACAGATATCAATGTCGACGACTATTTAAGCGATGACGACATCCCCGATTATCGGACTAAATCAAGTAACTATAGTGCAGACGATGATGAAAAGAGCATACCCTATGCCTCAGGAAAATCTTTTACACAAACGCTAAGAGATCAACTGGCAACCCGGCGCATGACCCAGGAACAATTCCAGATCGCAGACTATCTTGTGGGTAGCATCGATAATAGTGGCTACATAAGAAGATCTTTGGAAGATATCACCGATGATCTCGCCTTCACTCAAAACATCTATACAGAATTACCTGTTGTAGAACAGGTTTTAAAAGAAGTACAAAGTCTCGATCCAGCGGGAGTAGGTGCGAGAAACTTGCAGGAGTGCTTGTTTATTCAGCTTTCGCGAAAGCGGAAAAATGACAACACCGATCTTGCTCTTAAGCTTGTGGGTGAATCATTTGATGCGTTCTCAAAGAAGCACTATAAAAAATTGATGGCCAAATATGACATAGGGGAAGACGACTTGCGTGGCGCCATAGAAGAAATAGCTCACCTGAATCCAAAACCTGGAAGTTCTTATGCAGGCGGTAGTACACGAATCGTGGAACAGGTGGTTCCCGACTTTTCCATAAAAATTAAGGATGGCGAGTTGGAGTTGACACTCAACGGACGCAATGCTCCTGAGTTGCACGTGTCTCGAGACTATTCAAATATGCTTAAAGGATATAAAGAGGCGAAGGAAAAAACCAAATCCCAAAAAGATGCCGTCATGTTTATCAAGCAAAAACTTGACGGTGCAAAATGGTTCATCGAGGCTATAAAACAACGTCAGGATACCCTTTTTAGAACCATGTCCACCATCATGAATTATCAAAAGGAGTATTTTCTCTCTGGAGATGAGCGCAAGCTACGCCCTATGATCCTCAAAGATATCGCAGACCAGATCAATATGGATGTATCGACCGTATCTCGTGTGGCAAATTCTAAATACGTCGATACTCCCTATGGCACTAAATTGATCAAGGAGTTCTTTTCTGAATCTATGACCAATACTGATGGTGAGGAAGTATCCACTAGAGAAATCAAGAAGATCCTGGAGAACGTTATAGGCGAGGAGAGTAAGAAAAAACCCTTGACTGATCAAAAGCTCGCCGAGATCCTTAAAGAAAAAGGTTACCCCATAGCCCGACGGACGGTAGCCAAATACCGTGAACAACTCGATATCCCTGTGGCACGATTGCGTAAGGTGATCTAGTAATGAAATTGTTCCTAAGGTTCTGGTCCTATCTTATCAATCCATTGTTTGTTCCTGGAATAGTAAGTTTCTGGTATTTTTTATATCTAGACTTTTATGTAGGAGAAAATGCGAGAAACAAAATGTTCTTAATATTGATCCTGACTGCGGCGGTTCCTTTACTCATATTTATCTTACTTAAAGTAGTTGATGCGGTAAAGAGCGTTCATCTAACTGAGGTCAAGGAACGGGTTACTCCACTTATTTCCTATGTGATATTGCTACTTATCTTGTTGCGTACGGTGTTTACCCATAAATCTCCAGTCGGTTTGTACTATTTCTTTATAGGCGTTTTACTGGCTACCATTGTTGCCACGGTACTTTCTATCGCGAGATATAAGATCAGTTTGCATCTCATGTCCATGGGCGGTGCTTTGGGATTTGCAATAATGCTATCATTGACTCTGGGATTACCGCTACGAGGATACATCATAGGCCTGAGTCTAGTGAGTGGTATAGTTGCCAGCTCTCGTCTAGAAATGAAAGCACATAAAGGGCATGAATTGATTTTTGGGTTTTGCACAGGATTGTTTACTCAAGTAATTTCACAATCCTATGCTTTGCAGGTTCTATAACAAGTAAAACTTGATTCCGATTTTTATAGGCTGCAACTCTATACTTGCTATACCGCTGGCTAGCGGGGCGTCAATAAGTGCGTTGAGATTGTAGTCAATAAATGCATTAAAACTACCATTGCCTATCGATAAAGTTGCTGCATATCGTAAACGATCAAGACCTGTAGGATCATTCTCAGAATGATTACCTAGACTAACCTTACTGGATGAATTGAAGTGAAATAGATAGCTGAATTTAAATCCGGCATACACTCGCCAAAAAGTAAATCTTGTGGGCGTAGAGGTACGCCAGCGCAGCTGTAGAGGGACTTCTACCAGGTTAGTATAGAACCGATTGCTACCAGTCTCCAGATTGTCATTAAACAATTGATATTGTGTGATACCCTCCATCTGTGGACCTATATATAAGTTTGTGTTATAAACATTTGTGGAGAGACCAGCACCCAAACCTATGGCTAGATTACGTTGCTTGTTGAGAGGCATATCCCGTATGAATCCCAGGTGTAGCCCACCAGAAAATCCATTTTGAGAAAAGCCACCTCCATTATCGTTGATTAGATTGAACGATAGACCTATGTAGAATTGATCTTCACGATAAAGAGAATCAACGACTACAGGTATCGCACTAGTCTTATCACCTTGTTGCGCACGTAGATTACCGCAACCTAGCAGGCAGGCAATTATTAAGAGACGCAAGTGAAGAGTGGTCATAACTATGGTAAAAAAAATAGCCGCTCAAAGAACGGCTATTTTGAAATAACTTAAAATTCAATTTACTTCTGGATATTTCTCATGGGATCTCCCTGCATGGCAGTATAGTTGATCTTGAGCGCTAGCGCCTCACGCAGTTCTTGCTTAACATCAGTTAGAATACCTACTTTAGAATCACGGTCTACCTTTAAAGAAACCATCATTTCATCCTGTATATCCTCAGGCATAGCATTGCGTTTTGTATTCACAAATGTTTGAACATCCTTTACAGTTGCAATTTTATCCCCTAACTGAATTACCTCACCTGTACCAAAATTGCCTTGATAATTTGCGCTAGGCGTGCCTATGTAGATATACATAAGTTTGTTTTTGGCTTCCAGCTTTTCAACCTGATTTGCTTGCGGCAAGTTATTCTGGATTTTTAATTCATCCTCCCGCATTACGGTAGCCACCATAAAAAAGAATAGGAGCATGAATACGATGTCCGGCAATGAGGCCGTAGATACTGGTGGTAACTCACCACTTTTTTTCTTCTTGAACTTAGACATATCTATTGACGATTTTGTGGTTCTGCTTCAGAAAGTTTGCGTGGAAACAACTCACGCACCTCCTTTATTTTCTTTTCCAATTCTGCAAACTCTGGAGCTTCCTTTTCTGTCTCTGGCCAGTCTGCCAGTCTGGCCTCCATGGATGTAAACGTCTCTCCAAAAAGTCTCTTGCCCTCACGATCTCTCAATATACCGTAAGCTTTTACTAACTCATTAGTCACCGTGATGTACATGCGGTATGAGGCCTGTCTATCATTAACCAGCGAGATTACCGCTTTATCCGGATTAACAGAAAGATTTTCATCCTTACTACCCTGGCAATAGTTGCAGGCCTCTGGACCTTCTCCACCTCCATTATCTAGGAACGCTACAGCAAGATCAGTAAGATCTTCCAGCTCAGTCAATTCCTTATTAACCTGTAATTGATCCTGGGCATTTACCAGAACTTGTAATACATTCCGCTCCTTGATTGGGGGTGCAACTGCATCATCTGGAAGTGGTGGTGGTAGCTTTGAGGCAATTCCACTATCAACTTCAATAGTAGTGGTCACGAGAAAGAAGATCAATAATAGGAATGCGATGTCTGCCATCGACCCTGCATTAACTTCTGGTGCAGATCTTCTAGCCATGATTTATTTCTTTATAAGTTTAGTTACCCCAGACCATACGATAGATAACACGGCTAGTATCGCCATGATATAGAAGGTGTATAGAGCGGCACCTATCAATTTTGAATTATCCACCGTTAGGAATTCGCCATCATCCAGTTCAATAGCATTGTTTGCCGCATCAGAACCGTCTGCAAAACCAAAATACGCTAATAGCACTATCCCAATTAGTAGGCCTACTGATATTAAAGATTTCTTCAATACCGCTGCGCTACTGAACAATCCCACAAAGACAAAAACGAGGACCGCCAGAATAATAAGAGCCAGCATGATATAGGCTAGATACATGAGCGGTACTACAGTCGATCCTTGTGCATCACCACTAGTCTCTATAACATCATCACCCATGGAAATCGTGTAGATGAAGTAACCCGCAGTTACCAGCGCCAGTAACAGCACCAGATATTTAATAATTTTATGTACAATCATGTTGTTGCTTTAAAAGTGAGACTGCTTAAACTTTTCCTGTTGCAGGATCAATGGCAACTCTACGAGTAGAAGTACCACCTAGTGTAGTCGTTTTATAGTCTACTAGAATATCGATAAGAGTTATAGAGGCATCTTCCATATCATTAACGATACTGTCAATTTTTGCAATGATATAGTTATAGAATACTTGCAGGATTATGGCAACAATAAGACCGAATACCGTGGTCAAAAGCGCCACCTTAATACCACCGGCAACTAGAGCAGGTTCCATGGCACCAGCCGTTTGAATATTGTCAAAGGCATCAATCATACCCAGTACCGTACCCATGAATCCTAGCATGGGAGCAAGAGCGATAAATAATGAGACCCAAGAGACGTTCTTCTCTAATTGTCCCATTTGTACGCCACCGTAGGCAACGACCGCTTTTTCAGCAGCTTCCACGCTCTCGTCTGCGCGATCCAGTCCCTGGTAGTAGATAGAAGCTACAGGTCCTTTGGTATTTCTACAAACATCCTTGGCTGCTTCTACCCCACCACTTTTAAGTGCTGCCTCAACATCTGCAGCGAGCTTCTTACTGTTAGTGGTCGATAGATTGAGATAAATAATACGCTCAATGGCAATAGCAAGTCCTAAAATCAAACAAATCAATACAAAAGACATGAATACGGGTCCACCTTCAATAAATCGATCCTTAAGAATCTGGTGAAAGCTCTTGTCTTCTTCATCCTGGATCAGAGACACGGCTACATTTGCAGCTGCAGTAGTGCTTGCGTTTACAGTATTTGATAGTCCTACCATCATAAATACCGACATAAACAAAATTGAAAGTGATTTCTTCATTTTAGAAATATTGATTATTTGATTTCAAGTTAAGGGGTAAATATATGACTTGAATGTTAGATTGTGCAACGTAAATAGTAATTCTAGGGAATCAACAACAAGTATCTCGCATTCCTTACAACTGATAAATACAAGAAGTATAATGAAGCAACAATCAACATGCCACAAACATGTAGGACTAGGACTATAAGTTTTTTACTGCTGTACCGACCTAGACCATAGTACACTTTATCAAATTATAAACTAAGTACTGGCGCAACCCACCATACTTTTACAACAAGACTAGAACACTTATGGCAACTGTAAAGAAAACCACTAAAAAACCTGTGAAAAAGCAAAAAGAGATCACTAGAGGTGACCTTATTACCTTATACATGGACTATGTGTTGGAACATGAAAAGGCCCCGCGATCAGTCTACAAGTTTGCAAAAGAATATGGAATGACTGAGCAGGATTTCTATTCTTTCTATGGTAGTTTCACCAGCCTGCGCAGGGATATCTGGAACACGTTCTTTACCATGACCATGGATGTCATGCATAAAAGCGAGGAATTTGAGCATATGAGCAATCGCGAGAAAATGCTGACTTTTTTCTACACCTATTTTGAGATTTTGACCTTAAACCGTAGTTACGTCTTGTTTGCCCTGGATAATAACCGCAACATGATGGACAATATGGATCAACTCAAGGGATTGCGACGCCATGTAAAGGATTTTGCCAGGGATCTAATCATGGAGCGCAATGAAGAGAAGTCCAGTATCATTCTGGAAAAATCAGAAAAGGTCTATAGCGAGGGGGCCTGGGTTCAAATGGTTTTTCTTCTTAAATTCTGGCTCAATGATGATAGCGCTGGGTTTGAAAAGACTGATGTCGCCATTGAGAAATCGGTCAATACCATCTTTGATGTCTTTGACAACAGTCCTCTGGAGTCGGTATTGGATTTTGGCAAATTTATCTGGAAAGAACGCTCTTACTAGACAGGTTTGGTTTGAGTCCCGCTTTCGCGAAAGCGTAATCAACAACCAATATAACAGTACAAAAATTACCTCCTTCTAGATCAAGAATGGCTATTAAGGATCCCCTCCATACCGGTAAATGATTATTGCGCACCTATGAAAACACTTGATAAGATCCCAACCAGCAAAATAGGACGCACTACAGAACTGGTAAAGACCGGTGCTAAAATCGGTGCCAATTACATTAAATACTATTCAAAAAAAGCGGTCAATCCATCGCTGGAACGATCTACCCTAGACGAGGATAATGCCAGCGATATTTATGATGGATTGAAAAGTCTTAAGGGAAGTGCGTTAAAAGTGGCGCAAATGCTATCCATGGACAAGAGTCTCTTGCCAGGTGCCTATGTGGAGAAATTCAGCCTGGCGCAATTTAGTGTTCCCCCGTTGTCTGCACCACTAGTCAGAAAAACCTTTAAAAAGTATCAAGGGAAATATCCTGAGGAGATATACGATTCCTTTTCCAGGGACTCAGTAAATGCCGCCAGCATAGGACAGGTACACAAAGCCAGTCTGGATGGAAAGGACCTAGCAGTAAAAATTCAATATCCCGGAGTTGCAGATTCCATTGGGAGTGATCTGGCCATGGTAAAACCGATTGCCACAAAAATGTTCAACCTTAAGGGAGAGGACAGCAAGCGCTATTTTGCCGAGGTAGAGGATAAACTACTGGAAGAAACCGACTATGAACTGGAAGTACGACAAAGCCTGGCAATCACCCAGGCTTGTTCACACATACCCAATCTCAAGTTTCCCAATTATTATCCAGACCTGTCCAGTAGCCGTATCATCACCATGGACTGGATGCAGGGTAAGCACTTGAGTGAATTTACCAAAACAGATTTCTCCCCTGAAACCGGGAACAAACTGGGACAGACCTTATGGGACTTTTATATGTTCCAGATGCATGGACTGCGCGCCGTACATGCAGATCCCCATCCGGGAAATTTTTTGATATCAAAAGACGAGGAATTGATAGCTATCGACTTTGGCTGTATCAAGGAAATACCTGCTGAGTTTTACATCCCCTATTTTGAATTGGCAATTCCAGCAAATATCAATGACCCTGGAATATTCGAGATAAAACTATTTGAACTAGAAATCCTACGTAAAGATGATAGCGAGAAGGAGGTTCTCTATTTTTCCAGACTTTTTCACGAGATGCTCAGCCTATTTACGAGGCCATTCCAGGGGAAAACCTTTGACTTTTCTGATGGTGGCTTCTGGGATGAAATCACCCATCTAAGTGAAAAATATAGTAATGACAAAGAATTGCGTAAGATGAACGGCAATCGCGGCAGTAAGCATTTCTTGTATATCAACAGGACGTTCTTTGGGCTTTACAATCTGTTGCACGACCTTAAAGCCAGAGTCAATACCATGGACTACGTGAACTACCTAGACCATAGCGGGTTTAAAAACCATCCTTCTTTATAATTACTGATTTTGTAACCTGATTTTTCTACCGCAATAGAGACCTATTAAAAAACGACTTCCCTGTAACATCATTTGTACAAAAGTCGCTGAATATTTAGAGCATGGGCTGTAGATCCTTAACGGTCAATTGCAATTTCCCGACTCTTATTAGTACGTATCTATCGTGGAATACTGTTCATTTCATAATGCCGTATGGCTGGCTCAATGAATAAATTACATGGTCACGGTATAAACTACATCTTTTCACTTAAATACTTCCAGTATCTTCTAGGAACGTGTTGTAAATGCAATTTCATGTTCTTACGAGACTCGATATTGACACTTTTAAAATATTGATTCCATAGATGCCTGTAGTTGTTCTCGCTTTCGCGAAAGCGGGAATCCGACCCACCTGCCACATTTCTAATTCCCCTGGTATTACCCAGGGATTCTTTAAAGTCAATTTCTACCTCACTTACCTTATCTAGATCGTAGGATATACCGTAATCGCGCTTCAAATCATAAATTACCCAGCGCTGGTCTGCATACCGATTCTTAAAATGAGTGGCAATAATGGGTAATACATTGCAATCAGGCTCACAATTTGCAAAGTAGAGGTTATCATCAATCAAATGAAACCTGATGAACGCTTCCATACGGTGCTTTTCCCGATGAAATATTTTGGACGCCTTGCTTATTTCAAGCACACTTTTATCACCCAGATCGCCCGTTGGCGGCTTTCCTTCTTTAAAAGTACGTTGTAAATAAAACCATAAATGGCTCTCAATACCGTCGATCTCACTTAAAAAAGCATGATAAATGGTGTTGAATTGTGTCTTACCGCATAGTTGAAGGAGTCTGTAAGCAACCCTTTTTGATTTTGATAAGTTAGTACTGATAATCATCATCTCGCCGAATAACGATGAGCCATGGTCGCCAGCTCTTGAAAACAATGGATGTTGTAGCTTTAAATTATAAACCTCAAAAACCGTTGTTAGGAAACCATCAAAAGTACCATCAAATTCTAATACCGTTTCCATGGTTAGAACAGGGCTAGCTGATTGCTAAAGTGTTTTTGATATTTACTGTGACTATTGAGCATGATCTGATTTTTAATTTGGGTTCCAGTCAAATCGCGACTTTCAAATTCCCTTGAATCACAGGTCATGAAATACCTGCTACGATTTACAGATATTCCTATTGCCTTTAAGTGTTCCCAGTTCAATTTACGATAGCGACGCGCATTTAAAATTTTATGGACAGATTTTAAACCCACGCCAGGAATGCGCGCAAGCGATCTTTTATCTGCTTTATTAACGTCTATGGGAAACTGATCAAGATTACGTAGAGCCCAGGATAATTTAGGATCTACATCCATATCCAGATTCTGGTGTGAGTCGTTTAGAATCTCACGGATGTCAAAACCATAGAAACGCAACAACCAGTCTGTTTGATACAACCTGTTCTCGCGCATCATGGGAACCTCAGTTCCTATGGCGGGTAGTCTGGGATCATTTGCCACGGGAACATAACCAGAATAATAGACTCGTCTCATCTTGAACTTGCTATAGAAATATTGAGCACTATACATTACTTCCCGATCGGTCTCCCCTGTAGCACCCACGATCATCTGGGTGCTCTGGCCAGCAGGAGCATAAATAGGAGTGCTTTTAATCAACTTTTTTTCAGACTTATAAGTATCTATAGACGTTTTAACCGCCTTCATAGGCTGTATAAAGTCCTTGTGATCTTTGTCTGGAGCCAGTAGTTTCAAACCTTCCTTAGTGGGTATTTCGATGTTAACAGACAGACGGTCTGCATAAAGTCCTGCTTCCCGCATTAATTCATCACTACAACCTGGGATAGACTTAAGATGTATGTAACCATTGAAATTTTCCTCTTCCCGTAATTTTTTTGCAACCCGTATCAACCGTTCCATGGTGGCATCGGGACTTTTAAAAATTCCAGAACTCAAGAACAATCCCTCAATGTAGTTGCGGCGGTAAAAGTTGATGGTAAGATCAACCACTTCTTGAACCGTAAAAGCTGCCCGTTTAATATCGTTTGACTTGCGGGTAACACAATAAGCACAATCAAAAATGCAAACGTTTGTCAACAAGATTTTTAGCAGGGAAACGCAGCGACCATCCTCAGTATAACTATGGCATATACCCGTTCCACTAGAATCACCCAACCCTTTATTCTTGTTTTTACGATTACTGCCACTACTACTGCAACTCACATCATATTTTGCCGCATCTGCCAGTATATCCAGCTTCTCCTTAATCCTCTCGTAATTCATAAATCTCTTCAATTGGTTTTTATCCCGGCTGGTGGATGTCCACCTTCTCTACGGGTAGTTCAATCTTGCGGTGGCCATTACTGTTGCCTAGCCTACGGTCTTGTAGGCTCTTGAGTTTGCGCATGCGCTGTATTGTTTGTGGGTCATCATCGTCATATCTGGGATCTGGCATATAAGGAGCCTTTTCCATTTTAATAACCTCAATAGAACAAAAATCAAACTCTTCTACAACCTTGCCGTAGATCATGTATACACCACCACCGTCATAGACAATTTTACTAGCTATTTGTGGAAACATTACGGTGTCAAAAAATGATCCATCCTGATCCAGAAAAGTGCCGAACTGCATGCGCTTATTATTCTTTGTATAAGTCGTTTTTATGTTCACAACATAACCGTAGATGAATATATTCTTGCCTAGAAAATCTGGAAAATCCTTGCGGGTATTTTTGTTGAGTGGAGGCTCTCCCAGCAATTCAAAATGTGAACATAACGGGAAACCCATCAAGTCCATTTGGTTAAATGCGAGCTCCTGTGGAGTCGTATTCAATCGCGGGACTTTGACCTTTTTGTGCTCTGGCCTGAACAACCTTTGCTGGGTGTACCGTACTTTACTCAAACCCATTTTTATATAGATGTCCCACAAAATATTGAATCGATCTCTACCTGAAAACCTAAAGGCGTCTATACTTCCCAATATTGCAGATTGTTCAACCCCCACATATACTCGTTCAAGGTAATCCTCTAGTGAATTAAATGGTCCTTCATAGGCACGTGCTTCCATGATCTTTACCATGGTGTTTTTTTCCATACCCTTGAGCTGGCTAAAGCCTAGATAAATAGTTGTCCCCTCGATATGGGCACCTATATGGCTTTTATTAACACAGGGGGGCTCAATGGTAGCACCTAACATACGTGCTTCGTGAATGTAAATTTCAGGTCTATAGAACCCACCTCCATTATTAATGGTAGCAACCATATATTCCAATGGGAAATAACACTTTAGGTAGAGACTCTGGTAACTCTCTACAGCATAGGATGCAGAATGCCCTTTGGCAAAGGCATATCCTGCAAAACTTTGAATTTGTTTCCATATTTCCTGGGCCTCTTTTAAATCTCTACCGATCTCCTTGCAATTATTGAAGAAATTGTCCTCTACCCGTTTGAATTCATCCCGCGATCGATACTTACCACTCATGCCACGACGCAGCACATCAGCTTCTACCAGAGATAGATTTGCGTATTTGTGAGCCACCTTAATTACATCTTCCTGATATACCATAATTCCATAGGTTTCTGGCATAATCTCATTTAATATAGGATGCGCCTCTGCGCGTTTTTCTGGAAACCGTGTCCGTAGAATAAACTCTCGCATCATTCCACTTTGCGCCACACCAGGACGTATTACAGAACTTGCAGCAACCAGTTCCAGATAACTATTTGTGGCAAGCTTGCTCAACAGCATGCGCATGGCAGGGGATTCAATATAAAAACATCCCAAACAACCAGCCCGCGAGATCATCCGGTTGATTTTATCATCCCGCATGAAGATTTTTACATCTCTCCTTACATCTGCTATTACTGCCTGCGGTTGATTTTCCCGTACTACCTGTACGGCATCACGTATCTTACCCAGCCCTCGCTGTGCTAGAATATCAAATTTATAGATCCCAGCATCTTCTGCTATATGCATGTCAAATTGTACGGTGGGAAAACCTTTAGGCGGCATATTTACCGCACTGTAGTAAAAAATAGGTTGATCAGTAATCAAGATACCCCCAGCATGAATGCTTACATAATTGGGTAGGTCTGTAATGAGTTGCGCATATTTTTTGATTAATTGGTGAATCTTATTGTTTGGATTAAAAGCAGTATATCCCGTGGTCAACACATCAATCTCGTCAGTAGGCATTCCAAAAACCTTCCCCAGTTCCCTTACGACTGCTCTATACTGGAACGTATTGTAGGTACCTAACAATGCCACGTTGTCCCTAGTTCCAAAACGTTCAAACATAAACCGCGTAACATCATTACGGTCATCCCAGGAGAAATCAATATCAAAATCTGGTGGACTGGTCCGGTAATTATTAAAAAAACGTTCAAAGTATAGATCCAGTTCTATGGGATCAACATCTGTAATCTGGAGTAGGTAGGCAAGAATACTGTTTGCACCACTCCCCCGTCCCACATAGAAATACCCCATATTTCTAGCGTATTCACATATTTCATAATTGATCAGGAAATACGATACAAAGCCCTTCTCGTGAACCATGGAGGCTTCCATTTCAATACGGTCATATATATCCTGCTGGTCTGCACGAGTCTTAAGGTCGGGATAACGATAGGGAATTCCTGCGCTAGCCAGCTCAAGCAACTTCCTATAATCTTCATCTGGATTATTGCCTAGACACTTTAAATTTCCATTTTGCTGGATTGCCTTAAATCCAAAATCAATATCACAACCCATCAACAACCTGCTGGTATTCTCTAGTATATGGTCATACTGACTGTAAGCTTGCAACAACTGGTCATAAGGCACAAAAATCTCATTGACCGTCCCATGCCCTTCAATCGATAGCTGGCTCAACATAATGTTCAGGTCCATGCTGCGCAACAACCGGTGCATGTTGAATTCAAGTCTGGATGCATAGCTTACCGTTTGCATCACTACCAGTTTTTCCTTGTAATCCCTATATTTTGAAAAAGGCAATTTCCTTAGTGTTGCAATAGATATTCCTAGATATTCGCTTTCGCGAAAGCGTATCAAGTCAAGAGCTACAGCCCGCTCAAAAGAGTATACAAAAAAAACATTATCCAGGTTTGGAGCACGGTCGGGAAAATCAGATTTCTCGATCAGGTGACGGGATAAAAACCTATTGAGTTGCTCAAATCCCTCGTTGTTCCTAGCAATTCCTACGTACTGCTGTGTATTGCCGTTTCTGAAATCTATACCCAGTACGGCTTTTTTGTTTTGTTTATGAAGTAGTCGCACAAAATTGAGACACCCACTTGTATTGTTGATATCAGTAAGCACATACACCTGTTGACAACTTTTTGACAGCAGCTCAATCAACTGATTTTCAGATAGTGTACCGTACTTTAGAGAGTAATATGAATGGTTGTTAAGGTACATTTATGAGTGGGTCAATATAAACTTATTGGAATTGTTCCATAGTTTTGAGGATCCTCAAAGATACGTTTTTTGGATTATTTCCATTTTATATGAGTCGCAAAAGTATTCTTCATCTGGATCTAGATACGTTCTACGTATCAGTAGAGCGTAAGATTGATTCTCGCCTCAAGGGGAAACCTATCCTCGTGGGTAGTAATAGCAAGCGTGGTGTTGTTGCAGCGTGTAGCTATGAGACTAGATCTTATGGAGTACATAGTGGTATGTCCATGCAGTATGCAAAACAGTTGTGCCCTGAAGCCGTCGTGATTAAGGGAAACGCCGGGACTTACTCCAGACACTCTGAAGAGGTTACCGAGATACTGGAAGAATCCATGCCCATTTTTGAAAAGGCAAGTATTGACGAGTTCTATGCAGATCTATCTGGAATGGATAAATTTTACGGCTGTGCAAAATACGCTGCAGAGGTTAGAGAGAAGATCATACGTGAAACGGGATTACCTATTTCTTCTGGACTTTCCATCAACAAGGTAGTCTCGAAAATAGCAACGGGAGAGGCAAAACCCAATAACCAATACATTGTTAACAATGGCGCAGAACTAGATTTTCTCGCCCCGTTATCGATCAGAAAAATACCTCAGGTAGGCGATAAAAACTTCCACATACTCCGGGAATTAGGTTTGCGTAGAATATGGAATATTCAGGATACTGATCGTGAAGCTCTAGTGGCTGTGATGGGCAAAAACGGGGGTTTAATATGGGATCGAGCCCATGGTCTTGATCTACGGCCCATAGTTCCTTTTCATGCACGTAAATCAATATCAATGGAACGCACGTTTGAAGAGAACACCATGGATTTCAAGCTTTTGGAGAATATATTGACTGCAATGACTGAGAATCTAGCATTCCAGTTAAGGCGAGGCAATAAACTAACTGGGACTATAGCGGTTAAGATCCGCTATTCTAGCCATAATACCTTTACAAAACAGCGCCGTATACCATTATCAAATATGGATTATATATTGATCCCACATATAATCGACTTATATCGCAAATTGGCCATCCATCGTTATTCGGTACGCCTGATAGGCATACGCTTTAGTGCCATTGCAAGTGGCACCCACCAAATAGATTTGATAAATGATGATGAGCGCATTCTCAATCTGTACAATAGAATGGACCGAATGAGGAACAAATACCACGATCGCACCTTGTACCGAGCAAATAGTATGGGGGTAAAAACTATAGGTAAGGTATTCAATCCATTTAATGGCAAACCGCCGGTGGTGTTGGCTTATAGGAAAGTGTAGAGATCTTATTCCAACAATATATTGACTACCATCCGCCATCGTAGACTAGATGGCTACAAATTGTCTTGATATGGCTGTTGACAAAACTGCAATACGGGTTAATAGAAATTCAATTTTAAACCACGTTGAATTTAAAGCACTCAAATAATATGATACTACAGAGAAAAGCCAACTATTAGAATCATGCGACTTCACTCAAAAGAGTGGTCGAAATCTAAAGTTGTGGCAAAGCGAATAGACAACTACTTCTGATCCAGCTTACATAACTATATACACCTGATCTGAGAAATAGCTTGAATATGGTTCAGAATAGTATTTATAATTAATGCGATCTTTCGTTCCTGACTTAGGATAAAACAAAAACACCCCCCGATGGATATCGGGGGGTGTTGGTAAATAGGGGAGGGCGGCGACATACTCTCCCACACGTTGGCAGT
>JBARYP010000047.1:0-13411 GCA_049647945.1 Nonlabens sp.
ATTAAAAGGAATCGGTATGTAGATGATATCAAGACGGATACATGCAAGAAGATAGGCGATGCATTCATATGATTTATCTAGTAGGAAAATTAGGCGACTGTGGGAACTTAGTTTTGAATTTTTAAGGTGTTGAACTGCAACGGAAACTTTTTTGTTCAACTCAGAATAAGTGAATCTATTTAAATTTGTGTCTATTAATGCAGTATTAGTATTTAGTGGTGAAAAATGTTTTAGAATAAGATGCTGTAATGGATTCATAATCATTTCATCTTAGCAGAGATCGTATCTTTAATCAGACTTATTGAATTGAATTTGTCCCTATCTATTTCATGGGCTTTGAATGCTATCTCAAATTTAGTTTCCAATATATCTACAAGCCTAAGAAGTGAAATGGAGTCTAATACGCCACTCGTAATTAAAGGCGTATTTGAATCTATATTTTCAATTTCATTTATACTGGCAAAATGCTCTTTTAACAGCCCGTGTATTTTTTTCTCGATGCTCATCTAGTATCTAATAAATTCTGGGATAATTTTTCAATCAACTGTTTAGCAATTAGTTGATGACCTTCAGCATTGGGATGCATATCCCATGGTGCAATTGATAATTCCTCGGTTGAGTATCCCTTATACATATCTTCTAAAACAATAATTTCAAAACCGATATCTATGGCAAGCGACTTTAGTTCATCTAGCTCATTTACATTCACTAAGTCTCCTAGTGCTGGTAAAAATAACCAGATGCTTTTTGCATTGCCTTCTTTTGCTGCATCATAAATTGATTGATAACCCCATTTTAATATATCCTTACGATATGGTCGTAGCCTATGTTCAACTTCTAATCTACTCATATTATGCTTTGCGCCTGAGCGTTTAATGATTTCTGATAGCTCAATATCAGTAATAATAGCCTGTTTTTTAATGAGTTGAACAACTTTGGCAATTGCCCTCTCATATTCTTCGGTATGCGCAGTATAGATTATAGCGTCTGGAACAAACTTAGGTATCGACTTTTTTGCAATCGATACATTTTCAACTATATGGTATCCACCCAGGGCGGTATTGAGAATCTCAACTTTGCGTCCACTATTGTTTAGAGAAACTTCGGTCAGGTTCTCATAAGTCTGATTGTTAGCAACTCCAGATCCCATTTCATACGAGCCGCCTAGTAGAAGGTATCTATATGTATTACTATTTTTATCGAGGAGATACTCTTTATCTCTTAATCCTTGGCTATTAGTGGTTAGTTTTTCTCCCTTAAAACTTATACTTCTGTTAGGTTGTAACACGCGATAGGGAACCTCTTTAACAATTGTAATAGCGTTGTTTCTGCTTGTCCATTTCGGCTTTTGTTTATACTGTTTACCCCACAATTGCATTGCAGATTGATCACCGTTCAATGCAGTTTGATAGTAACCCCGTTCCATCGTTTTCTTGTCGTGCGCACTTAGTCTATTCTGTTGCAGGTATGGTATGATTTATATATCATCAATAGCTGGCATTACAAACGACTGGAAGGTAAAACCTACAAGAACTAGCGATATTAGGGAATGCGTAGTTATAATTCGCTGCTGATAGATGGATATGAGTTTCTTGAGTAATCCCCGTTTATAGGAAATGAGTAATGCATAACAGATAACAATTTTGGTAAAACATCCTAAGATAATAATACCAAAATCTATCAATGTACCCTTTGTTACAAAAGTCAGGAGGTAAACGAATTCTGTAAGGGAAGAACTAGACCACAACATCCACATAAAGCACATAAAAATAAACATTACCATTGTCTTCAAGACTAAAAACATTTCAGACCGCCTGGTTTCTTCTCTCTTTTTATTAAGTCTGTTTTTTAAATAAATGGTGTTTACCATTACACCCATACCTATCAGGAACCAAAACAGAATATCGTTAGGTATAAAAGGAAAGTAGCCCGTCATCCAGAGCAGCTGGTAACCATGCAGGAACCAGTTAAAAGCAAATACAGCAATAATCGCTAGTACTACGGCATGTGACCTATAGGTACGCTTTAAGGCAAAGTAAACAGGGAAATAAACCAGCTTAATAAGTGCCTCTCTCCAATAAATGTTAACCCTGCGCCACAAATCATTAAAACCTGAGGCAAAGAAGATATTATTAAAAATAGGTGGCAAGTTGAATCCGAATAAGCCCAGTATACCTAGCACCAAATGAAACATACCAGTCAGTCTAAGAACTAGGGTGTAGCTGAAAACCATAAATGTAATTAAATCATAGATGGATTCAATATCTGCCGTGTCAGGAATTACCAGCAGGTAGATAAATTTATAGGTAAGTAGGTGTATAACTCCTCTAAAAATCCTTCTCAAAGCAAGGTTGTAGTGTTCAACATCAGGATCTGTATGGTAAGAACTCATGTAAACTTTATAATCGATCAGGGGAAATAAAGGGAAGCATACATTAGGTAACATAAAAAAATAGGACAACCGCTTTAATGAATTGTCGTGATTATCTAGGTATTTAAGATCGTATAGGTAGAGCATCAATCGCAGCATGAACATGCTACCTATAAAGGGAATTATAATAGAGAATTCTACATTCTGGATAAAGTTAATTCTGATTAGTATGAGGATCGTTACAACTATCGTGATAATACCTAGTCTCTTTTTATATGCGATAGGTAGATGACATAGGGAAATTAACAGCAATCCCACCAGTATTAGATAACATCCAGATGAAAAGCCGATTATCGCAAGAATCGCAATAAAAGAAGTTCCTAGAAAAAACGGCAGCTTCCATTTACCCGGTAGCCAGTAGTGAATAAAAAAAGCTACCAGAATAATCATTAATAATTGTGGCAATCGCGTGCCATGTTCCAGCTTAAACTGGTAGGCGAGGTAGAATAAAAGCGATAAGTTTATTAAGTAGCCAACAAATCTTATAAGCTTTTCACTAAAAACAAGTTTTGCAAGATTCTGTATAGATAAGTGCAGCTTTCCAATCATATTAAAAATCCATATTGATTACCACTAGACCTGGCTATCGCCGCAATTCTTGAGACTTGTGGATCTCAAAATGAATATATGTTAATAAAGTGTAAAGATACATATTGGCTGGATTAGTAGTTTGTCAATCAGTATTGGATCACTTTAGATTTTCCGCTTTCGCGAAAGCGTAATTTCTACCATCACCTGTACAAAATCAATCTATTTTGTCATCAATTGCCAGTTTGTGGTTGATTGCCAAGTGTTGCAGGTTATTATAGAGAATCTTGAGAGTTTGAGGCACCTCTTTTTGCGATGAGTTTTTACACGATGGATTAATCTTATCAACTACTGAACTATCGTACTCTCGTACATTTAAAGACTGGGCAAGCAGTAAAACTGATTTTTTGGGATTAAGAACAAGATTGTCATAATCCAGAAAAATTACTTGTGGATGGTCTAGCACTCGTGTATAATATGATGAATAGAGCTCATAATTTACTCTAGGAGACACCTTTTTTGCTGATAATAACCAGTCCACGGGATTCCTAAAGGTGACTAGATATTTTCCATTAGGCCAGAACCGGTCGAGTAGGGGCTGTAAGGGAATAAAATGTGGATTTTTAACGGCTGGACGATCAGTAAATCGATTTTTAAGATATTCCCCAAGGTTATATGGATGAAATCTTCTGAGTAACTTCAGCTTTTGAAAATTTGAAAGGCGGTCATCATGAATGCTTACTATGGCGTTAAATACAAACTCTTTGTAAGATAGATGATGATACTTTAAGTTGATGACTTTAGTTTTCTCTGGCGGTATGTCACCCCAACTGTTGATTTTTACAAAAAGGTACAAGCTCCATTCCATGAAAAGGTAGTTCTCATAAAAACCATCTGGGTTCAATTTTCTACGACTACCTTTTGCTTTGAGCAGGTGATTTTTAGGTCCTAAATCAAAACCTAGATCCTCAATAATACGGGTGGTAATCGTGGTTCCTGATCTGAATAGGCCAGTAACCCACAACGGGTTACTAGTCGTGTCAATTTCTAAAGCAGTCCTAAAAACTGGATTTCCGACTACGGCAAGTAAATAGGTGACTCTATTTATTATGTCCTCAATCAAACTGTTAGAACCCTTTTTCACTACCAGTTATAGGTTTTATCAATCATCTTGAATAACCTTTCATTGTATGGCCTGTAATAATTGGATAATTTGTCTTTGATTTCTGAATTCATTTTTAACCCATCGCCATTTTTTTTTGGAGCAAAGTCTATAGCGAAACCTTTTTCCAAATGTAAAAAGTCCAAAACAGTATCAAAGCATACCTTGGGACGTTTAAAATATGCCTCACTCTCTAGGATCAAAACTTGATCGCGTTTAAATACTTCCAGCCATTTATGGACAAATTTGTGATAGCAACCCTTTGATCTATAGCCTAAACGCTGGAAGGCATAGTTGTGACCATATTTGGGTACATAAGTTTGTTGCCCATATTCTAGCCTTGCATCTTCTAGTGCAAGGGCGTTTTCAAAGCTGCATTTTTCCACCCCTAGCCTAACTGACATTTTGTAATGGGAAAAGGCCCTTTCAGTAGGGTTTCTCAGAAGTATGATGATTTTTGCTTCAGGACAGAATTTTTTTAACCTGGCCGGGGCTGTTTCAGACTCTAGATAATTTGCAGTAGCGTCTACTTGTAGTTGATCTACTCGTAAGGGAGGGTCAAATTGTTTGAGATACCATCGCTCACCCTTGCGATAGAAGTTAGTGTTATTAAAGTAATAGATTTCTTTCTGTCTAGGTTTTACAACTGCAGGATGCTGGCTTAATTGATATAGGAGACTTGTCGTTCCTCCCTTTTGTGCCCCTATAATAAATACAGATGGCTTAATGGTATTTGCCTTTCTGAAGAAACTTCCTTTAACGTGACTGGCAGGTGATAGTAGCAGCGACTTATTATAGGTAGATTCAATGTCATTCATATGAGACATAGATAAAAGTATAAAAAGGGTTTATCATAGTCATACATCTCAAGTGGCCGCCGTTACTTAATCTAGATTTTACATAGCTCATAGGAGAATAAATATGCTTAAAGCCATACACTTCTCCATTTTTATTGTTGTTACTAAAGTACCATAAAGAAGTATTCAAAAGATCATCTTTGGCTACATTACAACCTATTCAGACCGGCGATCAAGCTGGTTGACATATTTAAAATGAAGATCTATCTCAAGAAAAGAAATTAGATAATATATATAGAGGTGGGACTAATTAAATTCTACACAATAATTTGTTACTAAACTTGAACTTACCATTATCACAGACATTCAAAGATAATCAATCGATAGCCCATGCTTTCCGCTCGCAAAGTTTAATTTTGGTTGCCTTCAACTCGATAATGCTAGGTATGGGATTAATTTATGATGTGTTAGACAAACGAGTTCCTCTAGCTGCCGTAATTCTATTAAAACTGATCCCGGCTAGAAGATCTACGGTGGAATATGATATCATTAAAAGGCAGTCGCGACTCCCTGAAAGAAATGGAAATACATCCATTATATTTTTTTCAACCCATAAGGCTGGTTCATCTATTGCAAATAGACTCTTAAAAAGGCTTGCTAATAAGAACGGTCTTACTACTATTGACTACGATTCGTTTATAGCCGTTAATCAGTTAGATGAAAATGCGTCTTTCAACAACCCATCTTTTTTAGACCGAGCATTTTTGCCTTCTGGTTACTACTATGGTTGTTTTAGAACTTTCAGGGAAATACCCAATATCGAGAATTTTAAGGTAATCGTTCAATTAAGAGATCCCAGGGATTTGCTAGTGTCTCATTATTATAACGTGAGGGATATAAGAACCAATAGGTCTTTTAGAGCACATAAGGAAAGACAAGTCGCAAGAAAAGGCACAATTGATGACCACGTACTCAAGGCCCTGCCTCGTTTTAAAAAGGTAATGCAGGATTATCAGGAATTTTACGATTCCCAGGAAGAGGCATATTTTACCACCTTTGAGAAAATGATCCGTGATCCAGAAAAATGGTACGAGGATATTGCTTCTTTTGCAGGTATGGATTTAGAACAATCACTAATAAAGCACATAAATAAAACCATTAAATCGATACCGGAGAAAAAGAATCATACAAACCACCACAGAAGTGCTAGACCTGGCGAGCACAGAAGGAAACTTGAAGTACAAACAATCGAGATTCTAAACCGGGAACTGGCAGAGGTTATTTCTTTTCATAAGCATATCAATCAGCTGTCGTGAGAATCCTACACCTTATCAATCCTTATGAAGGTGGCAACAAGAATGAGCAGGAAATTGTCCTGCAATCCCTTGTTCATGCTTGCTCCCAGAGTTGTCCATCCATAGAAGTCACGATTGCGGCAATTGTGCACAAGGAGGATTCACCCAAAATGCCTGACGCAATTCAAAATTTACATTATCTGGAAAGATTTGTGGACCAGGTAGCTAATCTGTCCATACCTAGCACTAAACCACTTTTACGCGACATTTTTAATTTTTTAAACTCCTACAATGCTGACTATATCGTCTATACTAATATGGATATAGGGGTCATGCCTTTTTTTTATGACAGTATCAAAAGTATTATTGAAAAAGGGATGGATGCGTTTATCATCAATAGGAGAAGAGTCGCTCCACAAGCTATATCAAATCCTAGCTTACATAATTATTATTCAGATCTGGGTGCCATGCACAACGGTTATGATTGCTTTGTTTTCAAGAAAGAAATTGCAAAAATGCTTGACCTAGGCGATGTGTGTGTAGGGGTGCCACACGTGGGCAATTCGCTGGCATTTAATCTGATGTGTCATGCTAAAAGTTTTAAACTATACACCTCACTACATCTTACTTTTCACATAGGTTATGAGCTCGTAAGAGACTGGGGCGATGCAGACATTCGCAATCACAATAAAAGCGAATACCTCAAGATCATACGCCGCCAGAGATCCAAACTAAAACTAGCAAACATGCCTGGTTCTGGCTTAGCCTTTTTTAAGAGACATTTCAAGTGGCTCATGAATCCCACCATCCATTACCCCACATTTGCGCTGACTGACTTTAAGCAGTGGTCAGAGCAGCGATATGAACAAAATAAAAAAGCTATACAATCATTCAATTATTTTGAGTGGCTCCAGGAAAAGGTCAGACTGGATAACTAAAAGTGGCTTTATCTTAAAAGATCTGAAAACCTTGCAGCCTGCCTGAAGATTCTGTTGAGCTTGCGGTAGCCCGTAAGCTCTTTCTCAAATTTATTACCTAGTGATGCTATATGTTGCTCAAAACGCTGGGCTGCCCAGTTATAAAGCTCTATATCTAATTCGTTGTATCTTATGATACTATTGACTGTAGATTCATCCAGATCAGACACGGTTATTTTCGATTTGGTGACATTTTTTCTGCGGTAAAAAGTCCATTTCCATTGGTACTGCTTCTTGAGCAGCAGGACGGTTTCATCAAATCTTTCCGTTAGTCCTACAACGGTAAAGTGTTCTTTTAGTTTCGCTTTCGCGAAAGCGAGATCATCAACCTTTAACGAGCCATAATCTGCGTTAGTTTTATTCCCCAGCAAGCGTAACTGCCCGTTATCCGTTTCTTTAGTCAAACCGCTACACACAAAATCCTGAAGGGAATAATTGTTCTGGACGATCTCTTTGTGGGCATAGTGACCCTCGCGCTCAAGTATAAAATGATAAAGTGAGTTCACCCTTTCCACGGGGCTGCGCAGCAACGTGAAATAGTCCGTACCCTGGGAATGCGGCAGGTATCGATGGGTGCCAAAGGGTAGGTGCCCTTGTAAGATTCTAATTTGGTTTTTCTGTTGTTCAGAAAGACTGGTAAGATTATTAATTTGCTTTATAGACCTAACTGCAAAACGCTGTTCGACGGGATATTGCCTGCTAATTATGTCATACATGGTAGACCCGCCACTTTTAGGTATGTGAATGAAAATGGTAGACTTCATGTTATAGACGCAAATAATGGTTTACCCAGAGCAAAAATCTAAATGGCAGCCGTTGTAGAATCGGGTATCGCTGTGTAAAAAGTGAAGTTCTTACATCTTTTATTAAGTATTCCCTGTTATGAGCAAAATGGGGTAGGAGTACATCAAAAATAAGCACGATCCTGTCCGTCTCTAAGAGATTTACTGCACGGTGCTCATAGGCATCGCAAAAAATCAACAACTTACCCTTTTTCCACATTCTTGGTTTTCCATTGACCTCAATAAAACATTGTCGGGATCGATCGGGTACAATTATAGGTAAGTGACAGCGCACATACGCGTTAGAGTCTCCCGCATGAGGTTTGATCGCTGCTCCTGCTGCAAGCTTGCTTATACCTAGGGACAACAGCTGGTCATTATTCTTAAAAATAGTATTTAATGTAGGCAATTGGGATAATGGCTGCAATTGCTTGCCCCAAAACCTAAAAAATACCAATTCCCAATCATTCGGGAAATTGGTAAGGACTTTATTGAAGTATTTATTGAATGGTGTACGTTTATTGTCCAAATACTCCAGAACCTCTTGGGTTATTTGTGCAGCCTTTCTTTCAACATCTATTGCCCAAGGGAATTCTCCAGGTTCAAAATACTCTGGGAAAGATCCCCCATACCTCGGATTTCTGTGCGAGAACCAAAGCTTTTCATCGGTTTGCATATATCAATTGATAATGATCTTATATCCCATTTCTGACAGGTCAGATGATGATGAGATCTTGTTGATATAGAATGAGTCGATAGCATTGTCTTTTTTCAAGAAAATTTTAATCTCGCTTGACAAATCAATTTCCGGAAGCATTTTTTGCAAATCCATCCTAGCTTTTCTGTAAGCTGGGGCAGTAAGCACGTAATTTTGATTGACAATATCCTCTTGATCTGGTAATAGACTATATCCCAGTTGGGTATTGTAATGAATGGCAGGTCCGTTGCTTCTCAAAATCTTTATATACGTCTTTTTCAAGCCCAGCAACAAGCTGGTATCCGTTAGTAAAATGGAAGCCCGCAAGGGAATACTGGTTTCCCAGTAACTGGTGGCCCAAATAAAAATCCCTGCATTACCTGTTTGCTGTAATTCCCAGTCGATATCTGCACCGTAAATTAGTCCTATTTTCTTGTCTTCAATGTAAATGACAAAAAAGTTATTGGTCGTATTGTCGATGGACTCGAACCATTCAATTTGGTCTACGCTATTTATATACTCGCGATGCTCCATAAATTGGTTGATCAGGTCGCTGTTACGCCAGTATCGCACCAGCTCTATATCGTCGATCGACAGCCTCTTCAGAATGATTCTATAACCATCTATTTGCATTAGATCACTCGATTTATGGCATAGGGCGGCTTGCCATTCTGCTGGTGGTATATTTTATAGATATATTGACCTATTATTCCCAAACTTAACAGTATTAGGCTAGCAGAAAAGGTGATGGTCACGATAAGTGCGGTAAAACCTGGCACTCCCACATTGAAGAACAGTTTTTTTAATATAAATCTTACACCTATAAGGAAAGAAAGTATAGAAGAGGCAAACCCTATAAAAGTGATAATTTTAAGCGGCCATGCCGTGAAATTAACCAGTATGGCGATATATAGTTTTACTAGTTTATAAAAACTGTAGGAGGATTTCCCGACCTTTCTCTCATGGTGTTCAACAGGTACAAGGTTTATATCACCGGTATACCAGTGAATAATTTCATCAATATAGATAAAGTTTTGCGAGTGATTCTTAATTTTATCAACCAGACTACGGGTAAATAACCTAAAGGAAGAACCTACACCACCCTTATGGTCAGCAAAATACTTTGAAGATTTTTGCACTACCACGCTTCCCGCACTACGTAAAAAACCATGTTTCCTAGTCTTATAAATGCCATAAACTACATCGCTTTCTGATTCTCTGTGCTTAAGAATTAGTTTTTCAATCTCTTCTGGTGGGTGTTGCAAGTCAGCGTCCATGGTGACCACCAGCGCTCCATGGCTATAATTGAGACCGCAGATGATGGCATTATGTTGTCCTACATTTTTTTCCAGTCGTACGCCCACTACCTCACGATCATAACTGCTTTTAGCTTTTTGTATGGCCTTCCAACTTTGATCTTTACTGCCATCATCCACCAGGATGACCTCATGGGACAAGTTTAGTTTATTGGCGGTTGAATTTATTCTATAAACGAGTTCTTCAATACTCCTAGCATTGTTATGTACGGGTACTACAATACTTAAATCTACTTTGTTCATAGTCAAGCACCTAATAAAAACCCACCATCTAGAACCATATTAGTTCCCGTAATCCATCTAGCAGCTGGCGAGAGCAGGAATATGGCTGCATGAGCAACATCTTCGGGTTTCCCTACTCCTAATGGATATTTTTTGATATGGTTTTCCATACTATCTTTAGACATTTTTTCTTCTGCGCGATCAAACATCTCTGTTTTAACCATTGCTGGTGATATGCAATTGGATCTTATGCCTAGATGGTAATTCTCTAGGGCTACTGTTTTGCTCAGGGCTTCGATTGCCGCTTTAGAACTGGCATATAAAGCACCACCTTTATGAGGGTGCTGGCCAGAAATAGATGACAAAAATACAATTGACCCACCACGATTGATCTTCTTTGCCCGGGTTAATCCGCCGGTAAGTAGCAGCGGTGTCTCGTAATTAAGCCTCAGAGTTTCATTTATTTTGCTTTTATCCACATACTTTATTGGGAATGGGTGAACTACACCAGCACAATGAACGACTCCATCCAGTAAAGGTACATTCCTGATAAGTCCCTGCAGCTCCTCATCATTCAGTAAATCTACTATTTGTAATTGGTGTTCCAGCCCTTTCAGGCTATTTAGCAAATCCGTCAACTTACTATCACTCCTTCCAGTAGCGATGACGGTTCCACCCATTTCAGAAATATGTATAGCAATTTGCCTACCTATCCCAGATGACGCACCCGTTACAAGAAATGTTTTATTGTGTAGATGGTAGGATGTCATATTTCTATTAGTGCTGGACAGTAAATAGTTGAGGTATTGAGTATTACACTAGCCCAAGATAATCCTACACCGTAGCCGCAAAAAGCTAGCTGTAAATCCTCATTTTCCAAGCGTGTTGCTATTTGGCTTGTGATGGTTAGCGGTATACTGGCAGAACTGGTATTACCGTAGTTATGTAGTGACATGGGTATTTGATGGTCGTCAAGTTTAAGAATCTTCTGGATGGTATCTATAATTAGTTTGTTTGCTTGATGAAACACAACAAAATCTAGATTCTCTGAAGATACCTTCGCAAAGTCAATTAACGCTTTGAGGTGGGGAGGGACCTCTGTGATAGAGAAAGAAAATACCTCCACGCCCTTTAATTCAAGGTTTCTTTTATTGCGCCAGATACCTTTGGACATCTCTTCATCCTTAAATGACGCCTTTGTTAGTGGGTTTCTCAACCCGCCATCAGGTATGATGATAGCATTGCCGCCGGCACCGTCGCTCTGTAGGTTGAAATGAAAGCCTTTTGAATTCTCGTCATATATTAACGCCGTGGCTGTACCTGCATCGCCAAATAGCGGGTAGGTGCTTTTATCTTTTTTATTGACCGACTGTGTAGAAATATCACCAGCGAGTAATAAACCTTTTTTTATTCCGGCATGAGCCATTAAACTAGATATGGTTGAGAGTCCATATACATAGCCTGAACATCCCAGGGATATATCAAAGGCAATAGTCGTTTTAGGCAGACCTAATCGGTTTTGTAGTAATACACTCGTGGCAGGTAAAAAGTAGTCTGGTGATTGCGATACAAAAATCAACACCTGTATATCTTCCGGTTTCCATTGCAAACCATCTATCAGGCGTTTAGCTGACTTAAAGCACATGTCAGAAGTAGTAATGCCCCCTGCTGCAACACGCCTGTTCACAATACCAGTTGTCTTGATAAGCAACTCACGCTCTTCATGGGTAATCCAGTCATAATCACGATTGGACTCCTTATTTTTAGGCGCACAAGAGGCTATTCCAGCAATGGCGATGTTAGGGATGGTGAACAGCGCCATTAGTCCGTTTTCCGGCTTTTAACTAGCTCATAAAGGTCACGCACGGTGTTGGTGCTTTTTAGGTCTGCAGCAGTAAGTGTTACCTGATGATTTACTGTAATAAATGCAATAATGATTAGAGCGTACATAGAACTCCATGCATCTAGTTGTCTGTAATCTTGATCTGCCGTAAGTGAGTTAGGCGGCAATTCCTCAATTTCCTGCTCAATTTCCTTGACAAAATCTTCTAGCTTCATTTATAGTTTAATTACGGTTCCGGCCCAGGACAAACCTACACCAAATGCGATTAACATAATCTTCATTCCTCGTTTTGCCTTCCCGTTGTTGAGTGACTCTGCTAGTGCGATGGGTATGGTGGAGCTTACTGTGTTACCTGTATCTTCAATATGGATAATGAACTTATTTTCATCTATACCTATCTTTTTTCTTAGTTGTTCCAGTATAAATTTGTTGGGTTGATGAAAGATGCACAAATCAACGTCTTCTAGTTTCAGGTTGTTTTTATTGAGTACATTATTGACTAGTTCAGGTACAACTTCCATCGTAAAATTCAATATTCCTATACCGTCCATGGAAAGCATATAATCGCGATCGACCATTTTACTAGCCGCATCAGGACTATGGTTTAAATTTTGTCCCGCACCTTTTTCAACAATAAGTGCTTGATACTTTGAACCGTCGGTACCAAAGATAAATTTACCATACTCATGATTTGATTCTGACGAGGAGATAAGTGTCGCAGCCGCAGCATCACCAAAGAGTATTTTAAAGTGACCATCCTCTGGATGTACGCGACGTGTGGGGCATGATGCGGTCAACAAGAGTACATTACTGCATTGATTAGTCTCGATCAGTCCCTTTGCCATACTTAGCCCATACAAAAATCCGGTACAACCTAGATTAAAGTCTAGTGCTCCTGCCGTACTGGGAATACCTAATTTATGCTGGATCACACAGGCAGTAGACGGGGTATAGTAATCAAATTCCTGACTACAAAAGATGACGTAATCTATGGTAGAAGCATTAACTCCATATCCATCAAACATGTTTTTGGCCGCCTTTATTGCCATTCCAGAAGCGGTCTCATCATTTGAAATTACGTGCCTGTTTTTTACACCCAGCCGTTGTAGTGCTTTTTGGCCTTTCAGTTCTTTAAAGTCAACGTAGAGTCGATCCTCAGGATAGGTATCCTGCGGTAAATGATAGCTTATGTTTCTTATGGTTGCTGTCATGCTGGAGAAACTAACCTTAAAAAAAATTGGTGGTACACGGTCGATCGCAATAGCCCATGCGATTCCGGCAAAGTTAGTTTAGAAACTCAAGCATAAACAGGTAAGTAGGTGTCATTTGATTTTATTTTTTGATCTTGCCGTATTCAAAGC
>JBARYP010000048.1:0-56006 GCA_049647945.1 Nonlabens sp.
GTTTCGTTTACAGTAAGACTTTCTACTAAAGTTTCTCCATCCCAAACTTCGTTTTCTTCGTCTTGAACTTTCAGTTTATGGACTGTTTTTTTCTTCTTTTTTTCTTCTGTAGCTGTGAATTCAATTATCTTAAATTGCGCCACTCGATTTTCTGGATTCGGGAAATTCTTCGTGGTTTTTTCTATCCCTAGTATTTCAGCAGTATCAGTCTCATCATCCTGCTCATCTCCACCAGCATAACCTCTTAACTGGTTAAAGCGATATAAAATTTTTCCAAACTCTTCTGGACTAACTTTCTCAGTAAGTGCTTTTACTCTAAGCTCTAAGAATTCTTTTCCCGTCAATTGATTAGCACCTTTTGATATAGGAAGGATATTTATCTTTTGTAGTTTTAAAGGATCACTAAACTCTTTTGATGCTACTATTTGTTTAGGTAAAAGGTCGAGTTGCTGTAAACAGTAAACCAGCTTGTTGCGTCTTTGTTTAAAACGCTTATTGCCAACACGAGCCCCTTTCTTTTCTCTTTTGAGTGCATTTTTAGTCTGTGGTAACCCTTTTTTAAAATCGGACATCTCTGCACCATCCATGGGAACAATTCTACTTCCCAGTTTGACAATTCGTTTAGTATTGTCATCCAATTCTTCTAAAAGGGCCCACCCAATAGAGTTAGTCCCTAAATCAAGTCCTAAAATTCTTTTCATATTCTTATTTATTTAGCTGGTTATTGCTTTAAACATAACCAAAATTATTTTTGTACGATATTTCACTCCTCAAAATGATTATCAGGCAATAAATCTGGTCCTTTTCTATACACATCCACCGCGTCATCACTTTGTTGCCAGTCTTTTGAAGTTATGATTTGATGAATGGGAAGCAGTAGGCGGGTACTCACCTTTACCGCAATAGCTTTTTTGTAGGTAATGATCGCTGGGATTGTTAAGGTTGAGTTTGCTTATTACTGCCTTAAGTTGTGCACCAGCGTCCATAAGGTTTGCAATGACGATGTTTTCATGTGCTGGTAGGTACCCTATAAATGTATCGCGTACGATCACTTTTACCGCATAGAAATCGTAGGGGTTGTCGTGATCTCTTTCTAAATGAGCTACGTCGCCTAGGACAGGTTGAATCCTTTTGAGATCTTGTTCACGATACTGCACCCCGTTGAGATAATTGTCATAAATCACACCATCGGTAAGTTGATAGTTGACATCGTCCAGATGCCCTGCTACTGATCCCAGAACAATGCCTCCCGTTCCAGAACCTATCAATTTGAGAAAGTCCGTTCTTTTCATGGCAATAGGTTGATTATATGGCGGTTATTAATTTATCTGCTGTGAAAGCTAGATAAATTATTTGAGCCAGGATTACGGGTTTCCGCAAGACAGCTTCAATATTTTTTGTGTATATTTGCAATGAAAGCAATTCACAATAAGGATTATTCCGTTGTGAAAACATTTAAAGCGGTCCTGTTCTTTATTGAGCGGGATCGTTTTCATTTTAGCCCTATCTACAAAGCAGGTCCAGCCGCCAGCCGGCTTCATCACCAGTCGCTAGTTCAAAGACCTAGAGGTTTTAATTATTGTCTATACGTGTTGATACGGCGCAGTCATAAGACCACCGTCAAAGTGCTGGTGGACTTTACGCTTTCGCGCAAGCGTAATCATCTCAATCACCCGTCAATTCCCGGAAAAGGTGTTCCAGATCCTTGTTGCGTTTGTTCAACGCCAGGATTTTCAACTCGTTATCGTGCGCAAAATCAAATACCGCACTGCGCATATCCTCCTGCGAGTGGAAGACCAGTTCATAGTGGAACCCCGTCCCCTTGATTTCAGTAACCTCGCGTACCTTATGGATGCGGTGCAGCAGCTCTGGTTCTACCTTGTAGTCAAATTCCACATGGATCACCTGGTCACGGTTTTTCTTGAAATCCGCCAGATAACTATCTGCCACGATGGCGCCCTTATTGATAATGATTACGCGGTCGCAGGTAGCCTCTACCTCCTGCATGATGTGGGTAGATAACAATATCGTACTGTTTGCGGCAAGATCACGTATCAATTTCCTGATCTCCACCAGCTGGTTGGGATCCAGCCCAGTCGTGGGTTCGTCCAGGATCAGGACCTTGGGCTGGTGCAGTATCGCACTCGCCAGTCCCAGCCGTTGCTTATAGCCCTTAGAAAGATCCTTGGTTTTTTTGTGCTGGTGCGACTCCAGCCCGGTAGCGATAATGGTGCGTTCCATGGCTTCCCTACGGTTTTTCAAATTGTAGATGCGCGCGCAAAACTGCAGGTATTCCCGTACATACATATCGGGGTACAGCGGGTTGTTCTCAGGCAGGTAGCCTATACTGTGCTGCACGTTCCTGCCTTGCGATACCGTGTCAAAACCGTTGACCGTGGCCGTGCCCTCGCTGGGGTTGAGATAGGTGGTCAGGATACGCATCATCGTAGATTTTCCCGCACCGTTGGGGCCCAGAAACCCCACGATCTCACCACTTTTTATTTCAAAACTCACCCGATCCAGCGCCAGCTGGCTGCCGTATCGTTTAGAAATCTGATCTACTTTTATGGACATAGGGTAAAGGTATAAAAAGCCTGATGTAGAAAGCGTTGTTTCAATAGGTTTAAACGCATCACCCTGGGAAATGGTATGGAACTGGACAGCAATTTATGTATAAGTGCTGGCGGTTGTAGGGCGTGACCACATGGGTCAGGCTTTACGCTGCAATCTTTTTAAGTCCATTTACTCGTGCCTTAAAAGGACTTAAAAAGGATTTTCACTTCAATCCCTCACGCAAGAAGCATTAAGCGATATCTTTCATTATAGTTAGAGTTTGCGAGAACATTTCTGCATCGTAAATCGTATTTGTACAGGTTATCTTTTCTTCCTCAATTTCTTTATCCCTAAGCTTTTACGTAATTAGTCAATGCGATGTGCTACATACCACGACTGGGAACAGTAACTGTATTAACAACGCGGCAATGGTCTGTAGAATCGCCGTGATACTAGCCCGCCCTGGCGTAACTTTGCAGCAATGACAATAACCAGAGAGAACAGAACATGGTTGGACGACCTACAGTTGACCCATCCACTAGTAATTGCCGGCCCCTGTAGTGCCGAGACTGAAAAGCAGGTGCTGGAAACCGCCCACGCTCTTAAAGATAGCGACGTCACCATGTTGCGTGCCGGTGTGTGGAAACCCCGCACGCGTCCAGGGAGTTTTGAAGGAGTAGGTGCGATCGCCCTGCCGTGGCTCATGAAGGCAAAAGAACAAACGGGACTGCAAATAGCGATAGAGGTGGGCAGCGCACAGCACGTAAAGATTGCGCTTGAATACGACATTGACGTGCTTTGGCTGGGTGCACGCACCACGGTCAATCCTTTTCTGGTTCAGGAAATTGCCGAAGCCCTAGAGGGAACTGATCGCATCATCCTGGTCAAAAACCCGGTAAATCCAGACCTTTCCCTATGGCTGGGTGCCGTTGAACGGTTGCAATCGCAGGGGATCAAGAACCTGGGAGTTATCCACCGGGGATTCTCTACCTATCGCAAGACAAAATATCGCAACAACCCGCAGTGGCAAATTCCCATTGATCTCAAATCGATGCATCCAGACCTGCCGGTCATTTGCGACCCATCGCACATTACCGGTGATCGGGAAATGGTGTTTGATGTATGCCAGACCGCCCTTGATCTCAATTTTGATGGATTGATGGTAGAAACGCACCCCACCCCAGCCGACGCCTGGAGCGATGCGGCGCAACAAATTACGCCTGCCACCATGATCAAGATCATGGACGATTTGCGCATACGTAAACTTGATTTTACTGACGCCATGGTTACGGAAAGCCTGGAGGGATTGCGCAGCGACATCAATAATCTTGACAATCAAATAATTGGGCTTCTGGGCAAAAGGATGAAACTTGCCGAAGATATTGGAACTCTAAAAAAACGGGAAAATGTTTCCATTCTACAAAGTGAGATCTGGAAGAGAACCCTACAGCAAATGACGGAGCAGGGAATGTCCAGCGGGCTGACCGACTCCTTTATCGAGGCATTTTATAAAGCCATCCATCAAGAAAGCATCCACCATCAACAAAAGATGTTTGAATAGGAAAAGCACTCTTAACGTACGCGGTATCGCAGGAGGGACGGTCTGCAATTCAATATTGTTTTGACAATGGAGGGTGTAGTCTATAAATCAACCGGTAGCTGGTATGAGGTCAAGGGAGAAGACGGCAGTTTCTACGACTGTAAGATCAAGGGTAAATTCAGGCTGCAGGGCATCAAGAGCACTAATCCCATAGCCGTGGGAGATCGGGTGTTTTTTGATCTGGAGAAAAAAGGAGATGAAGAGCTGGGTGTTATACACTCCATAGCAGAGCGGGACAACTACATCATACGCAAATCTGTCAACCTTTCAAAACAAACCCATATAATCGCCGCAAACATCGACCAGGTATTCCTGCTGGTAACACTCAATAATCCGCCCACATTTACCTCTTTTATTGATAGGTTCCTGGTAACCGCTCATGCCTATCAAATACCAGCGGTATTGTTGTTCAATAAAGTAGATACCTATGATGACGAGCAACAACCCGCGCAGGTGGATCCTGCTACTGGAGAAGATTATCTATTGATGACCCAGCTGGACCAGGTACGCTACCTCATGCATCTTTATGGAACCATAGGTTATGATTGCCTGGCTGTAAGCGCTGCGACGGGTAAGAACATAGACAAGGTTAAAGAAATGATGACTAGCAAGACCAGCATGTTTGCAGGTCATAGTGGGGCGGGTAAAAGCACTATGGCAAATGCCGTCCAGCCGGATCTGGATCTCAAGACAAAAGCCATATCTGATCAACACCGGCAGGGCCAGCACACCACGACCCATGCACAAATGTTTGATCTTGATTTTGATGCAAGGATCATCGATACCCCTGGGGTAAAGGGCTTTGGAATCGTTGATATGGAACGGGAGGAAATTTCCAGCTATTTTCCTGAAATGCAGAACTTAAAGCAGGACTGTAAATTTCACAACTGCCTTCATCTAGAAGAACCCAAATGTGCCGTAAAGGCCGCCGTTGAAGAAGGGAGTGTTTTTCAATCCAGATACGACAATTATATAAGCCTGATTACAGACGACGAGCTGCAGTACCGCACTGATAAATACACGAGATGAGGGCTTTGATACAGCGTGTCACGGCTGCAAGTGTAAACGTAGACGGCAATACGGTGGGAAACATAGACGAGGGCTTGCTGGTCTATCTGGGAATATGCAGGGGAGATACCACCGTCGATGTCGATTACATTGCTGGAAAGATCGTAGGGCTGCGCATATTTGATGACGAGCAAGGAAAAATGAACCTCAACGTAATTCAGGTTGATGCAGGATTATTAGTGGTCTCCCAATTTACCCTATGCGCATCTACAAGAAAGGGAACTAGACTCAGTTACATAAATGCCGCTTTACCTGATGAAGCTCGGGCGGTTTATGGGCATTTTGTGGATACGCTTTCGCGAAAGCGTAATTCTAAAATATCCACGGGTGTCTTCCAGGCTCACATGCACGTAAAATCTATAAATGATGGTCCGGTCACCATCATGCTGGATAGTAAGAATCGGTAATAATCATTGCTATTGTAAAAATTATAAAGCGGCTCCATAAAGCGCTTGCGTAACTCTCAATTTGATAAAGAAACAATTTTTTTCTCTAGGCGAGTATAAGGCAGGTTGAAATTGTTTGAGTTAACGTAATCTTAACTATATTGGCATTATGAAGAACCTCTCCATTTTCTGTCTTTTCTTACTGTCAGGGATCTACTCATCTTATGCGCAGCTCCCAGATGACAAATCTGCATTATTAATTCCTCAAAAATTACAAGAAAACGCTAATGCCGTAATTAGAGCAAACCATATTAAAGTCGTGGTCAATGATTATGACGATGTAGATATTATTATAGAACGCATGGTTACCGTTTATAATAAACGAGGCATGGGTGATGTGGCTGCCGTACAAGGGTACGACGAGAACCGCATTATTAAGAAATTGAGAGCAGTGGTATATGATAAATTTGGTAAGCTACTGGCCAAGGTTAAAAAAAAGGATTTCAAGGATGAAAGTGCTGTTTCCGGTGGTACCCTATACAGCAACAATCGAGTCAAGTATTTAAATTATGTCCCTAATTCTTACCCTGTCACCATAACTTATGAATCTGAGGTGAGATTAAAATCTACCGCATTCTTACCACGCTGGTTGCCTATTGAATATTTCTATGCCAGTACTGAAGCAAGCTCATTCAAGGTTATTAATAACTCTGGTGTTGAGATTAAAGTGAAGGAAAGTAACCTTGAAGATTTTAATGTCACAAAAAATGACGAACTCAACTACGAGGTATCTAACCTCGCAGCGCTAGTTCCAGAAAGCTATAGTCCCGATTTTACCACCTATGCACCTGAAGTAAAAATTGCCCTGAAGAAATTTAAAATGGAGGGAGTCGATGGGGTCAATAAAGAGTGGACTGATTTTGGGAAATGGATGTACGATGACTTGTTACAGGATACCGTGGAAATTCCCGAGGAGGTTATTGAAGAGGTACGCAACCTCACTAGTAATGCAACAACTGAAAGAGAAAAAGCAAAGATTATTTATAATTTTATGCAACAGCGATCGCGCTATATAAGCGTACAGGTGGGAATAGGTGGCTGGAAACCTATTCTTGCCAGCGAGGTTCATAAGATGGGATATGGGGACTGTAAGGGGCTTTCAAATTATACCAGAACGCTAATGACTAAGATGGATATAGACGCAGAGTATGCGGTTATTTACGGCGGCAGGAACATTCAGGATATCGACAAGGACTTTTCTTCCACCCAGGGAAACCACGCCGTACTATTCCTTCCCAACCTAGATGATAAAGAAGATGTATGGTTAGAATGTACCAGTAGGACAAACCCCTTTGGTTACATAGCAAACTTTACAGATGATAGAGACGCGCTGGTGGTAACTCCAGAAGGTGGCCGCATTGTTCATACTACAGTTTATCCTACCGAGGTCAACACCCAAAATACGGAGGCAAATATCACCATACGCAAGGATGGTAGTGCAACTGGCAACTTAAAAATGGAAGTCAAGGGACTACAATATGCGTATCGCGATTTTCTAGCAAATCTTACAGCAAAGGAAAGAGCAAAATCCTACCAGCAGTACTGGGAACAACTCAACGGATTGAGTATCGTGGAAAGCAGCTTTGTGGAGGATAAGGATAAGGTCGTGATAACTGAAAACGTCCAGTTGACCATTGATAAACTAGGCTCAAAAACGGGCAACTTGCTGTTGTTCTCTCCGGTGGTATTCAATAAGAACTCTGCAATTCCCGACGAGTATGAAAACAGAAATAACAAATTTGAAATTGATCGTGGTTATGTGGATACAGATTCTTACACCATAAAACTGGAGGAAGGTATTGCGATTGATGCCCTGCCTAAACCCGTAGAGATCACCAAGCCCTATGGTGAGTATAAATTGCAAGTCACTCAAAAAGATGATCACTCAATCGAGGTTTTTAGATATTTAAAAATAGAGACAGGTTCCTGGTCAAAGGATCAATATGAGGATTATAGGCAATTCCGTGCAGCTCTCGTGAAGTACGATAATAAAAGAGGGGTTTTAAAAATTTAATTATGAAGAACTTTATAGTTTTAATACTGCTTTTCTCGGGAGGGCTTATTCAAGGACAAGAAATCAATCTAAAATATGGAAAGGTTTCAAATGTTGATTTCACTATTGATTCAGGAAGTCAAGATGAACCAGCGGTAGTTTTGCTGCGAGATGTGAACATAAGCTTTATACCAGTTGACAATAAACTCAATCAATTAAGGGTGGTTCATGAGCGTATCAGAATTAATAGTGAAGAAGGTCTTGATTACGCGACTAAAAAAATACGTTTATACAACTCTAGGGCAGCACTAAGGGAACGTATTAAAATTAAGGGGGCAACCTATAATCTAGTTGACGGCGAGCCTAAAAGAACTAAGCTCAAGAGCACTGGTACTTTTAACGAAGAGTTAAATGATAAATGGAGACAAGAAAGTTTTACAATGCCCGCCGCAAAAGTAGGATCAGTAATTGAATTTAAATATACAATCACTTCACCCTTTTTTGAAATTGATGAGATTCCAATTCAGTATGATGTTAAAATCCTAAACCAGAAAATCAAGATCCAGACTTCAGAGTATTTAGTGCATAATCTTCACTTTAATCCTAGTGCCGACTATGTACCGCAATTTGGATCTGATTTTAAACGTGAAAAAATAACAAGGGGAGATCTAGGATCAACGCAATTGAGATCTCAACAGCAACTACTCACCCTAGAGGTAACTAATGTGCCGGCATTGAGTTCGGAACCTATGGCGGGAGGAATGGAAAAATATAGGGCAAAACTCATTATGGAGTTAGCAGGTACTAGGTTTGATAGTGGAGCTGAGGATTATACAACCAGCTGGGATGTAGTTGGCAAGAAAATGATGTCCCACAAGAGGTTTGGAAAGCAACTAAAGAGTAGAAAGTATTTTCAAGAAGACTTAAACAACCTTCTTTCAACCCCACTTAAACCTCAAGAAAAGATTACTGCGATTTTTACTCATGCAAAATCGAAGGTAAAGTGGGACGGCTGGTATGGAAAATTAACAAAGACCAGTCTTGAGCAGGCTTATAAGAAAGGCTCAGGAAATGTAGCTGATGTTAATCTGCTACTTGTTTCCATGTTAAGAGCTGCTGGGTTTGAGGCAAATCCAGTGCTAGTTAGCTCAAAAAACAATGGGATTCCTTTATTTCCAACACAAAACGGGTTTGATTACGTTATTGTCCACGTCTCTCTAGACGGTAATGGTATGTTGCTTGACGCTACCGCGCCGTGGGCAGGGCATAATATGTTGCCTGAGCGCGCCAGAAATTGGAATGGGCGATTAGTCAAAGATTCTGGTATAAGCGAGTGGATTCCTTTAAGTAGTTTAAAATCTGTACAATCCTTGATGGTTAAAGCTCAACTAGATCCAGAAAGTGGAACCGTAACGGGAGATGTGCAACGCAGGGAAACTAAGTACCTAGCCATGCGAGCTAGAAATTCTATTGCTATGAAACCACTTTCCAAACAAGAAGATTTTCTTGCTGGTGATAATGCTCAACTTAGTGTAGACAGTCTAGATATTCAGAATCTTTTAAATCCCTATAAACCCATTTCTTATAAATATGTGGTCGAGCAAAAAAACTCTGCCGAAGAAATAGGAGACAAAATTTACGTAAGTCCATTATTATTTGAAGCTGCCAGGGAGAACCAGTTCAAATTGGAGAATCGCAAATTTCCATTGAATCTATCTTATCCTATAAAAACAAGTGTTATGGTTAACATTGCCATTCCAGAAGGTTACCAAGTAGAATCAATGCCAGAAAGCCAGAAATACATATACGGTGACGATGCGGGTAGCTATACCTATCTAATTTCAAATAAGAACAACTTAATTACAACGCGGGCAACGTTTGAGTTGGATATTGATGTTATTTCGCCACAAGATTATTCCATGTTCCGTGAGTTTTTTATGTCTGTAGTAAATAAGGAGGCAGAAAAAATAGTTCTAAAACAGATTTGATTTTTAGAATCTGAGAGAGCAGCAGTTGCTGATCTAGATCGGTATCCATAATTTATTTACAATAGAACTTATTTGCTAAAGTCTGAGAAGCCAGGAGTGTATCGATTGTTCAACTAGGTTGATCTAGACGACACTTATTTCTAATAAGTTCTTTATTGAATGATTACAAAAAACACCTAATAAACAAAAATCAAGGTAGATTGGAAATTTTTGCATTAGAAATTGCGCGAAATACGGTAAGGTTAAATTGAAAATTAACGAGAATCTTGGGGTTGAGAGCTAATTATAAAAGCATGAATTATATTTTTTTAAATAAAAGAATAACATTACTACTGCTACTAGTAGCAAGTATGGTTTATTCAAAAGACTACAGTGCGCAAAAAATTGACTCCACTTATGGTGCTGTTAGTATGAATGACTTTAAAATCTCCAATCCAGAGTTGACAGGAGTTAAAAAGTCACAGGTAATCTATAGAAAAGTGACTATTGATTTTAAAAAAATAGGCAAGTTTATAAGACAAGTACGCACGGTACATGAACGTATCAAAATTAACGATGAACAAGGATTAGAGTACGCAACTAATCAAACTCTACTATATATTCCATCAAAATTTTCTAAACAGGAGTACGATGTAAGGGGGCAATCTTACAATATATTGAATGGGGATATCATAGTTACAAAAATGGACGAGAGTAGTCTGTTCCAAGAACAAGTAACTAAGAATGTACAACAAATGAGTTTTACCATGCCTGAAGTGCGTGTAGGGACAATTATTGAGTATGAGTATTCAGTTACTAGTCTTCAAGCTTATATCCAAGACATAGTTTTGCAATACGACATACCTATTTTACGTCAAGATATCTACGTGTATCGGCACCCATCGTTTACTTTCAAAGCAACACTTAACCCGCTAGCAGCGTACGTTCCTCATTTTGAAATTCTCCCCAAACCAAAGCTCAAATCCAAGAGGAGAAAGAAAAGAGGACTGAAAAAAAATGCAAAAATGCGAGGTAAGCTAGAAAACACACCTGCACTAGTTCTAGAGCCTTTTTCTGGAACAAGGGATCGTGTTAGGGCAAAGTTGATCTTTGAAAGAAACACTTCTAGCCTTTATGGTAAAATAACAAGCAAAAAGTTACGCCTCGGCTGGTATAAAATAGCTCATAGAATGCTGTTGAATCCAAACTTTGGAGTCCATCTAGACCAGACCAGTTTTGCGAGAAAAGACTTAAAAAAAATAGACCTTAAAGCTTTAAGTAAAACAGAACGGCTAGATTCCATTCTAGGGTTTGTCCAGTCAAAAATTAAATGGAACGGGTACATGGGTAAGTATTCCCGTAAAGGTACAAAGGAAGCCTATCAGTCAGGAAGCGGTGATGTTGCCGAGGTTAACCTTTTTCTTGCGGCTGTATTGAGACGAGAGGGTTTTCATGCAGATCCCGTAATCATAAGTTCTAAGGAAAATGGTATTCCTTCGCCGTATTCAGAATGGGGTTTTAATTATGTAATTGTGCAGGTTGAGGAAGGTAACAACAGTTACTTGATGGACGCAACTTGTGAACATTGTCCCAAAGACATATTGCCTTATAGAGCTAGAAACTTTACAGGGAATGTCATAATGGAGGGGGATTCAATCCAAATCATAAGTATACCTAATAAAAAATCAAAGCAACAGCTCATGGTTAATGCGAGCTTGAACATAGCAAATGAGACCGCTAGCTGTACGGTTGCCCGCAGGGATTTGGTGTACAAAGCATTGACCAGTCGTAATTCTCTTGACGTAAAAACTCAAGAGAAACAAAAGGAATATCTGGAAGACGGCAATGATAACGTAAAGGTCATTGATTACAGTATAGAGAATCTCAAAAACCCTTCACAACCATTGAAATTAAATTACAAAGTTGATTATGCTGATGCATTTCAAGAAATAGGTGACAAACTATATATCAGCCCGCTACTATTTGAGTCCTCGCAGGAGAATCCTTTTAAGCTGGAAAAAAGAAATTTTGCGGTAGAGCTTCCTTACCCCATGAAGAATACCAGTATTGTTAATATTACCATTCCAGATGGGTATGAGGTTGAAACTATACCAGATAGTCAAAAATTTGTTTATAATGATGGTATAGGAAGTTACACCTATACGATTGCTCAATCCCAAGGTATGATTACTACAAGTGCTACATTTGAATTGAACGACTATATTATTTCCACTCAAGACTATCCTATGTTCAGGGAATTTTTCATGTCTATAATCAACAAGGATTCTGAAAAAGTCGTACTCAAAAGAAAAAATGAGCATTAAAAAAACACAACAGCAAGTAGACGACTGGATCAAAAACCATGGCGTACGCTACTTTAATGAGCTGACTAATATGGCACAGCTTACTGAGGAGGTAGGTGAAGTAGCCCGTATCATTGCGAGACGTTATGGAGAACAGAGCGAAAAGGAAAGTGATAAAGACAAGGATCTGGGAGAAGAATTGGCAGATGTCCTTTTTGTAGTCCTGTGTCTCGCCAACCAGACGGGAACAGATCTAGAACAAGCCTTCAATAAAAAACTAGACCTTAAGACATCTAGAGATCACGATCGGCATCACAACAATCCAAAGTTGAAATAAAATCTTCATGGATCTAAAACTATCTAGGCCACTCGCGGCGCATTCTGGTGGCAGATTGGAGATTACTGGTTCAAAAAGTGAAAGTAATCGACTATTAATTCTACAGGCGTTATTCCCTAAACTCAAACTCTCAAACCTATCGATAAGTGATGACACGGTTCATCTCAAGGATTTGTTGCAACAAACCAGCAATAAAGGTATAGATATAGGCCACGCTGGGACTGCGATGCGCTTTGGCACGGCTTTTCTTGCAGCAACACTAGGAGTGGAAACCGTGATCTCAGGAAGTGAAAGAATGCATCAACGACCCATAGGGATTCTGGTAGATGCCCTCAGGGAATTAGGAGCTTCTATAAACTATGAGGGTCGTGAGGGCTTCCCTCCGTTACGTATCAAGGGAGCAAATTTACCCGGTGGTAGTATTATTATCGATGGAAGCGTATCCAGTCAGTTCCTTACTGCATTGCTGTTGATAGCGCCGTCCATGAAAGACGGGCTATTGCTTAGAATCAAGAAGAAACTAGCTTCCAGGCCCTACCTAGATATGACTCTTGAGCTACTTAGGAAAATAGGTGTGGAAGTCCATGCTCAGAATGCAATGGATAAACAGGCTGGATTAGTGATAGAAGTCAAACCGCTATTGAAGCTGAATAGATCATGTATCACGGTAGAATCAGACTGGAGCAGCGCTGGATACTGGTATAGCTGGGTGGCGTTACAGCATACAGGCTATACTGTACAACTTACCTCTTATACTCCAAACTCGTTGCAGGGCGATAGCAAGCTACAAGATATTTATAAGCCCTTGGGAGTAGAAAGTATTTTTGAAAATAGGCTTCTCAAACTAGTTAAGGTCCAGGAAACACTACCAGATATGGTTATGCTTGATTTAAGTAAGGAACCCGATCAAGCGCAAACCCTGTTTGCTACTTGCCTGGGTCTGGGAATAAACGCTCATCTTACCGGATTGCAAACCTTGAAAATTAAGGAAACTGATCGTATAGAGGCAATGAAGGTGGTGGGATCTCGCTTTCGCGAAAGCGTAATCAAAACCACCCACGACTCGATCATCCTGCATATTGATGGAGATAGTACTTTTAATAAGCGGGTAGTGGTGGATACCTATCATGATCATCGCATGGCAATGGCATTTGCACCGTTAACCATGTTTACCAATGTCATAATCAAAGATGCCGGTGTAGTCAGTAAAAGTTATCCGTCGTACTGGAAGCACATGGAAGCCTTGGGTTGCCGTATAGATCCAGTCTAGAGTGACCTGTTATGGGATTATGTGATGATGGGCGGTAAATGATATGGTCAAACACTTGACAACCCCTATGCCCAAATTGTATATTTGCAAATTATTCAAAAAATTATTGCATGAAGTTATCACAATTCGGTTTTGACCTCCCAGAAGAGCGTATCGCAAAATATCCACCAGAAAATCGGGACGAGTCAAAGTTGATGGTAATTCACCGCACCACGGGGGAAATCAAGCACAAGCTCTTTAAGGATGTTCTTGAATATTTTAATGAAGATGACCTGTTTGTATTTAATAATACCAAGGTTTTTCCCGCTCGACTCTATGGCAACAAAGAAAAAACAGGTGCTCGCATTGAGGTTTTTCTTTTAAGGGAGCTTAATCCCGATACCCGATTGTGGGACGTACTTGTAGATCCTGCTCGTAAGATCAGAATTGGTAACAAACTGTATTTTGGGGAAAATGATGACCTCGTTGCAGAGGTGATTGATAATACCACCTCAAGAGGTCGCACGTTGCGTTTCCTCTTTGATGGTAGTTATGAGGAATTTCGCAAGACGTTAAGAAGCCTGGGTGAAACCCCCATTCCCAAAGAACTGGATCGTGAGGTAGAGGATGAGGATGAACAACGCTACCAGACTATTTTTGCACAGAATGAAGGGGCGGTAGCCGCACCCATCGCAGGATTGCATTTCTCCAGGCACTTGTTAAAGCGTATGGAAATCAAGGGGATCAAAACTACTGCCGTGACCATGCACATAGGATTGGGAACATTTTCACCGGTAGAGGTAGAGGATCTATCAAAACATAAGATGGATAGCGAGCAGGCGATGATTACCCAGGACGCTGTCGATGCAGTCAATAACGCCATTAATGAGAAGCGCAATATTTGCGTGGTAGGTACCACCACCATGCGCACGCTTGAAAGCTCAGTAAGTAGCGATGGTCACCTGAATACCTATGACAGCTGGACTAATAAGTTCATTTTCCCTACTCATGAATTCAGTATCGCAAATGCGATGATCACAAACTTCCACCATCCCAAATCAACCACGATGATGATGGCAGCAGCCTTTGCTAGTTACGATTTGTTGAAGAAGGCGTATAAGATTGCGATTAAGGAGGAGTATAACTTTAGCACTTTTGGAGATGCCATGCTGATTATCGACTAGAGATCTAACTATACAGTAGGATTATCTAAGCCCGTGAGACTATTCGCGGGCTTTTTTATTTAGAAGATCAGACTATAGGCCATTACTGGAAAACCAAATGTCTGCTAGACGATATCTTATCTGACTGGCAAAAAAAACCGCAACTAACTGAAAGCACTAAATAATCAAGCCTTTAAATCATACAGTTTATATATTTCATGAGGATTAGTTCCTTGCTTTTAGTTACGGTAGATGGGATTTTTTATCTCTGTTCTCATTCGAGGAAGAAGATGTTTTCAAAGTTTTTCCTAGTTTTCCCATGATAGGCGCTTCTATTCATGACAATAGTTGCGGTATTTCAAGAACCTAGGTGTCCATCGTCTCTATTGCATTAGATCTAGGGACAGGGTTTGATGACGGTCACGCTTTCGCGAAAGCGCAACCCAACACAAGTGGGTGGAGCCACGATGGGATGGTGAAAATAAAAAAGGTCTGTAGGCTTTATGCCTACAGACCCTTGGTTCAACAAGGGGTTTGATCTATTCCTGTTGCTTCTTCTTACAGATGCTTACCCACTCCATACCGTCGTAGTAGACAAACCCGACGGCGAGCGAGGTGGATGCCTGTGTGTTGAAGACCAGTAGGGATTTAGTAGATAGAAAGTTCATTAAATTCTTGAATATCAGCCAACTCAGTTCCTACATCTGTTCTGTTCAATTTTTTGCTAGTAATGATTTTATAGGTAGTTTAAGAGGAATTAGATGGCTCTAGTTGGTAATGTTCTCACTATTAGCGCTTCCCATACCTATTAGCCTATCATACCGGCCACCCAGTTCACGATAATAGGCAAGGACGGTATAGACATTTTCTGTTTGCCATTTGTTGCCACTTACTCGTCCATGGTCCACTTTATTCTTATCCACTACGGTGTAGCGGTAATTATAGAATCCCTGTTTTTGTAAAATAGTGGCTTCATAGATCCCTTTATTTGCATTGTAAGTCATTTGGTTTTCTTCCTGTAACTGGAATGCATTGTAGTTACCAGTTACGTAAACTTGCGCGCTTGATGGTATGTTGAGACCTTCTGGCGACAGCTTATAATGAATATTCACATATTCTGACTGTACTGCGGGATCCTCGTTAGTGAGTGTGGACACTAGAAAATTACCATTGATATCTGGGAAATAGGTGTATTCCTGAAATTGTCTGGGTCCATCGATGAATAGGTGCGCATCGTAGAGTTCACCTTTAGTAACGTAGTCTATGTTGAGGTTAGGCGACCTGAAATCGCGATTCTCAAAATTCAAATACTCGTTCCCCGCCCAGAACGAGGTAAGCCCGTCATAGCGATATACTTGCTTATTGCCCAGATTGAATTGTGGCTTGATCATTCCTATGGCACTATCAAGATCAGCGTTTTGATAAATTGCAACTTTCAATTGTGTATTGGGATTGATAAACTGCACCTGTTGAGAATCGACAAAAAACTGTACCCGCTGTTGGGTGTTTACATATTTGAGATCCCTTGCCCTTTTTATTTCCACACCTACCTGAGCCTGTGGCTCTATGATCATGAACCTACGAGAGAATACCAGTTCCTGATCGCTATTGTAAAAATGAATCATATAGTTACCGCTTACCAGCAACGCTTGGGTGAACTGGTTAGGGATGGTAAGCGTGTAGTGTGAGTAGGATTGTATGGTGGTAAATGAATTGCGATAGTCAAAGATCCTGACATCATCGATGCCCCGCATCCATTCATTCTGGAAAAGTGCGCTGGGTGTCCAGTCATAGTTGTAGTGTTCCAGCTTGTAGTAATAATCTGCTTCGTCGCCTATCACATCGTCAAAGGTGATGTTGATCGTCTGTCCCAGTTCAAAGACCGGGAGCATGTTTTCTGGCGGTTTATTGATGGTGACCGTCTTGATGTAATCTGGGTCCAGGACCAGTTCATCCAGCGTTTGTGCCATTGTTACCAGAGATGGCAATAGTGTAATGACCAGTAAAAAGAACGACTTCATAAATAATGGTAAATAAGGTATAAAGATAGGGTTCTGTTGAGAAATCCGCTTTCGCGAAAGCGTAATCAAAATGCGATCCACAAGTAGTTTTAACAGTTTTAATAATATCGCGATTTATAAACGCGCAGATTTATTAACTAAATTTGCAAACCTTTAAAAGGACTAAAACAATCACCTATGTCAAAGGACATTAGAGTAAGAAAAGGGCTTGATTTGAAGCTCAAGGGTGTTGCAGACAAGCAACTTGTAGAAGCGCCTAAATCTGCTATATATTGCCTCAAACCTACTGATTTTCACGCCGTTATTCCTAAAATGGTATTGAAGGCTGGTGCAGCTGTCAAAGCTGGCGAGCCTGTTTTTTATTCAAAATATGACAAAAAAGTAAAATTTGTTTCTCCAGTTTCTGGTACACTATCTGAAATCGTACGAGGGGCAAAACGTCGCATCATGGAGGTTCACATTACTCCAGACGATGCCGCTGGGAGTGTGAATCATGGAACTAGGGAACTGGATAATCTTAGCGGGGCGCAGGTTAGAGAACTCTTGCTAGAGTCCGGAGGCTGGCCATTTATAATCCAGCGACCCTACGATATTATCGCAAATTCTGAGGATACACCTAAGTCAATTTTTATTTCTGCTCATACCACCGCTCCACTTGCTGGAGACGTAGAGTTTATCCTTTCTTCAAAAAAGAAGGCATTTCAGGCTGGTATTACTGCGTTGAGCAAGCTTACCACTGGCGGCGTACACGTAGGGGTAGGAAAGAACTCTGAACTTAAGGACTTAAATAATGCCATCGTTCATACGGTAAAAGGACCACATCCTGCCGGAAATGTAGGTGTGCAGATCCATAAAATTGATCCCATCAATATGGGTGAGCGGGTATGGACCGTAGGAGCAGAGGATGTTGCCACCATAGGTAATTTATTCCTTACCGGTCAATTTCATCCAGAGCGCACGGTTGCTCTAGCTGGTAGCGATGTTCCAGATGCCGATAGAAAATATTATAAAACCTTGATCGGGGCAAACGTGAATACCCTGGTTAGCAATGTTAATACAGAAGAGACCCGTATCATTTCTGGAGATGTATTGACTGGTGACCGATTGTCTAACGATCAATTCCTTAATTTCTATAAAAATACGCTCACTTTAATCCCTGAGGGCAATTATTATGCGTGGATGGGATGGTTGCCGTTTACCAGAAACGATGTTCCCTCTAATGCGGGTACCTCGCTTTACAAACTCTTCGGCGGTCGCAAAAAAGTCGATACCAATTTGAATGGTGAAGAGCGCGCACTTGTGGTGACCGGCGAGATGGAAGACGTCATGCCGCTGGACATATACCCCATGCAGCTACTTAAAGCGTGTATGGCAAACAATATTGAAGCGATGGAGAATCTGGGGATCTATGAAGTAGCTCCCGAGGATTTTGCGCTGGTAGATTTTACCAATACCTCAAAACTAGAGTCGCAGGTGATTATACGTGCGGGTCTCGATTTAATGATAACAGAAGTAGGATAAACTATGAAATGGATTAGAACCCGTCTGGACGTAGCCAGAAAGCCTTTTCAACCTGGTGAGAAATTTGAAAAATTTGCGCCGGCAATCAATGCTTTTGATACGTTCCTATTTACCCCCAACCACACGACCAAAACAGGAGCTCACGTGCGCGATGTGGTGGACCTGAAACGTACCATGATTACCGTTGTGCTAGCCCTCGTGCCAGCCTTGTTATTCGGTATGTGGAATACTGGTGCGCAATATCTCTACCAGGAAATGGGTCTGGCTAGCGTGACCGATGTTCCATTTATGGACGCCTTTATAGAAGGGGCCATACTTACCATGCCATTGATTCTAGTGAGTTATATCGTGGGACTAACGATAGAGTTCATATTTGCAATCTACCGTGGTCACGAGGTGAATGAGGGTTATCTAGTAACTGGACTGTTAATACCCATGATTTTCCCTGTTGATATTCCTTTATGGATGCTGGCGCTTTCTGTAGCTTTTGCCGTATTGATCGGTAAAGAGGCCTTTGGGGGTACCGGAATGAATATCCTGAATCCAGCACTTACTGCTCGTGCCTTTGCATTTTTTGCCTATCCATTATATATGTCTGGTAACGCCATCTGGGTTCATGAAGGTAGTACAGATGCAGTATCAGGAGAGACAATATTAGGAACACTTGCGAGTAAGACCTATGCAGGTGATATTACGGGGCCTGCCGCAGATTCTGTTGCCTTTGCCAGTAGTACTGGTGTAGATCAACCATCTGCCATTGCAAATGCCTCAGTATGGGATATGTTCATGGGTTTCATACCTGGATCTGTTGCAGAAACATCTGCATTGATGGTACTAATAGGAGCTGCGATACTCATCGCTACCAAGGTAGGAAGCTGGAGAATTATTCTAGGGGGTATCATAGGAGGAGCTATTATGGGTGGCATTTTCAACTTCTTCGGTGGTCTAGGTAATGACTTTATCAATGAATTGGTAAGCTCTGGGCAAATCACACTTGAGGAAATTGAGGCAAATGGAACTGCGCTGGCAGCACTTAATCTAGGCGGCTGGGATGCTACGCTGGTGGAATTGGGCTTGAACCAGTTGTTTAATTTTCCGTTCTGGCAACATCTTCTGGTGGGTAGTATATTATTTGGAATCGTCTTTATGGCTACAGATCCGGTAAGTGCCGCACAAACATTTAAAGGGAAATGGATCTATGGAATACTGATTGGGTTTTTTGGAATATTGATCAGAATCTTTAATCCAGCTTATCCTGAAGGGATTATGCTCGCCATTCTACTCATGAATGTTTTTGCGCCTACGATTGATCATTATGTGATCCAGGCAAACGTGAACAAAAGAAAGAAACGCGCCTCAAAAGCACTTGCAGCACAGGCTTCTCTACAAACTAAAACAGCAGCAGCATAGTCATGGATAGACAATCAAACGCCTATACAATATTATTTGCAGTCATCATGGTGGCCGTAGTAGCCGTAGCCCTAGCGCTAGCGGCAACCAGCCTGCAACCTGCACAGGCAGAAAATGTCAAACAGGAAAAAATGCAGAATATCCTGGGTACGGTGGGAATTGAAACTGATCGCGAGGGTGCAGAGGAGTTGTTCAACAAATACATTGTTGAACAGGTGGGACTGGATCAAAATGGTGATGTAAGGCTGGAAGGGAATGAGGTCTTTAAACTGGATCTCAAAAAGGAAATGAAACGACCTGTAGAGGAACAAAACTTCCCTCTTTACGTAGCAAATGTAGAGGGTGAAAAATATTACATCATTCCCTTGCGTGGTAAAGGCCTATGGGATGCAATCTGGGGGTATGTGGCGTTGAAAAATGACGTGAACACGATCAAGGGTGCCGTATTTGATCACAAAGCAGAAACCCCAGGACTGGGCGCAGAAATTACACAAATGTGGTTCAAGAAGCGTTTTGATGATGAAAAGATCATGGACGGTTCAGGAAATTTTGTAGGAGTGAGTGTAGCAAAGGGATATCAAGGTGGTAACGACAAGGATGATAATGCCATTGATGCCATATCTGGTGCGACGATAACCGGTGATGGTGTAACTGACATGATCTCAGAACGCCTTAAGAATTATTTGCCCTACCTCCAGGCCCAGAAGGGAATGAAGGTAGCAATGAACTAGAAGAATCACGCTTTCGCGAAAGCGGAATAAATAGAGTGCTATGGCCAAAAAACAAATGACCAAAAAAGAAGAAATGATCTTTTTCCTATCTGATACGGACGAGAGGGAAGGATTGTTGGGCAAGAAGAATAGGAAATTACTCTCTGATCCACTAACTGACAACAACCCTATTACTGTACAGGTGCTGGGGATTTGTAGTGCACTTGCGATTACGGTACAACTCAAGCCGGCAATTGTGATGAGTATTGCCGTAATGGCGGTAATGGCTTTCAGTAATATGATAGTATCCATATTGCGTAATCTCATTCCATCGAGAATAAGAATTATCGTTCAATTAGTAATTGTTGCAGCGCTGGTAATTCTTGTAGATCAAGTTTTAAGAGCTTATGCTTATGATGTTTCTAAAGAGCTTTCTGTTTTTGTAGGTCTAATTATAACAAACTGTATCGTGATGGGACGACTAGAGGCATTTGCTCTAGGGCATGGAGTGTGGAAATCCTTTCTGGATGGAATCGGTAACGCTGCTGGATACGCTGGTATATTGATTCTAGTGGCCTTTTTTAGAGAATTACTGGGATCTGGTAAATTGTTGGGGTTTGAGGTTCTGGGACATAAAGGAACCACCCTTGCAGATTCCACAGGTCTGTACCAGTTGGGATATTCAGACAACGGTTTGATGTTATTATCTCCTATGGCGTTGATCACCGTAGGTATCATTATATGGGTGCAGCGCAGCCGTAGCCGTCAACTAATAGAACAAAGCTAAATCTACCAAAGAGCAATAAAATGGATTTAATCAATCTTTTCGTACGTAGCGTATTCATTGAAAACATGGTGTTTGCGTACTTCCTGGGAATGTGTTCCTACCTGGCAGTATCAAAATCAGTTAAGACCGCGGTAGGACTAGGTGCCGCGGTAATTTTTGTACTGGGCATTACCGTACCCATTAATTATTTACTTGACACTTATCTCTTGCGCCCCGGTGCGTTGAGTCAGTGGTTAGGCGCGGAATATGAAACCGTTGATTTAAGCTTCTTGAGCTTTATCATGTTTATTGCGGTAATCGCGAGTATGGTGCAACTGGTAGAGATGATTGTGGAAAGATTTGCTCCTGCATTATATGGTGCGCTGGGTATATTTCTACCGTTAATCGCTGTAAACTGTGCCATCCTAGGGGGATCACTATTCATGCAGCAAAAGGATTTTACCAGCATTGCAGAAGGTGCTGTTTACGGTATAGGTTCAGGAGTCGGATTTTTTCTTGCCATTCTTGCCATAGCGGCTATCCGTGAAAAAATCACGTATTCTAATGTTCCAGCCCCGTTGAGAGGCCTGGGAATCACTTTTATAATTACCGGACTTATGGCTCTAGGCTTCATGAGTTTTATGGGTATTGAAATTTAAACAACATACGCGATGGATATTACAACTATTTCGGCGAGTCTGATTATTTTCTTGGTTCTGGTATTGCTACTGGTAACTGTGCTACTTACCGCAAAATCAAAATTATTGCCTTCTGGTCCCGTTACGATCAATGTGAACGGTGAGAAGGATATTACCACAGGTTCTGGCGGCACGTTACTGGGAACACTAGGTGATAACAAACTATTCTTACCGTCTGCTTGTGGAGGTGGTGGTACCTGTGTGCAATGTAAATGTATCGTAAGTGATGGTGGAGGAACCATTTTACCTACTGAAGTTCCCCATTTTACCAGAAAAGAAATTGCTGCTGGCTGGAGACTGGGTTGCCAGGTAAAGGTGAAGCAGGATATGAAGATTGAAATTCCTGAAGAGGTTTTTGGGATCAAGAAATGGGAAGCAACCGTGGTGCGTAACTACAATGTTGCCTCGTTTATCAAGGAGTTTGTAGTGAGACTTCCAGAAGACATGCACTACGAGGCAGGTGGGTATATTCAGATCGAGGTACCTAAATGTGAGGTGCGATTTGAGGACATGGACATTACCGCTCACCCAGAAGAACACGACAGACCAGATAAATTCCAGGCAGAATGGGATAAATTCAACTTGTGGCCTCTCGTTATGAAAAACCCTGAAACGGTAGAGAGAGCCTATTCCATGGCTTCTTTCCCTGCAGAGGGTCGCGAGGTAATGCTTAATGTGCGTATAGCCACCCCGCCATGGGATAGGGCAAAAAATGGATGGATGGATGTCAATCCAGGTGTTGCCAGTTCTTACATCTTTAATTTAAAGGAAGGGGACAAGGCAGTCATCTCAGGACCCTACGGTGAATTCTTTATCAATCATAGTGACGCAGAGATGTTATACGTAGGTGGGGGGGCAGGAATGGCTCCTATGAGATCACACCTATATGAGTTGTTTAAAACCTTAAAAACCGACAGGAAGGTGACCTACTGGTACGGTGGACGTTCTAAACGTGAACTTTTCTATATCGAACACTTCAGAGAGCTGGAAAGAGAATTCCCCAACTTTAAATTCTTTATGGCATTGAGCGAGCCCATGGAAGAAGACAACTGGACGGTTAAGAAAGACATCCACGATGAAGAGGCTGATGGGTTTGTAGGATTCATTCACCAGGTGGTTATAGACCAGTATTTAAATAAGCACGAGGCACCAGAAGATATTGAAGTATATTTCTGTGGACCGCCGCTCATGAATAACGCCGTTGGAAAAATGGCCGAAGACTTTGGAGTACCACCAGAGAACATCAGGTTTGATGACTTTGGAGGATAGACCACTAAACTTTACGACCCCGATCAATTTGATCGGGGTTTTTTACTACGCATGCTGATTAATTTTATTGCTCTTATCCATCGTTGAAAGGTGGTCGTTTAGGATTGTGTCGTTAGTCAATACTCACAACAGGAAGAACTTTGCTATCCCTTTCCAGAGAGAAGTTTTAATGCGATAGATTTTTAGATTGCAGAAAGGTGAGGGTTGAATTTTACGCTTTCGCGAAAGCGGAATAAAAGTAATTCTACATTATAATTGTTCGTGGTTCGCAAACCATTCCCGTTATATTGTTCTAACGGCATATCCATTTAATTTGTTATAAATTTACCGATACCCGTTACCTATTAGGGCGGTGAAACAATAAATTGTATGAAAGGTATTATTCTAGCAGGAGGTTCTGGTACTAGGTTGCATCCATTGACACAGGTAGTTTCAAAGCAATTATTACCGGTTTACGATAAGCCGATGATTTACTATCCGCTGTCAGTACTTATGTTGTCTGGAATACGGGAGATCTTGATTATATCCACACCGCACGATTTACCTAATTTCCAAAAGTTATTTAAGGACGGGAGCCACCTAGGACTTGAAATTTCATATAAGGAACAACCCTCGCCAGATGGACTTGCGCAAGCGTTTATTCTAGGTGAAAAATTTATAGGCGATGACGACGTATGTCTAGTTTTGGGTGATAACATATTCTATGGTGCAGGATTACAGAATTTACTCACGGAAAGCGTGAGAACGGTGACCGGGGAAGACAAGGCCGTTGTCTTTGGTTACTACGTTGAAGACCCTAACCGTTATGGTGTGGCAGAGTTTGACCAAGATGGAAACGTTCTGAGCATTGTTGAAAAGCCAAAGGAGCCCAAAAGTAATTACGCGGTTGTAGGCATCTATTTTTACCCCAATAGTGTCGTTCAAATCGCAAAAGGAATCAAGCCGTCTGATCGGGGCGAGCTGGAGATAACCTCAGTCAATCAAGAATACCTAACCCAGAAGAAATTGAAACTCCAGGTCATGAGCCGCGGTTATGCCTGGCTTGACACCGGTACACATGAAGCACTAACCGAGGCTACAGAGTTTGTGAAAACCATAGAAAAACGTACTTCTTTAAAGATATCCTGTATTGAAGAGATTGCTTATCGAATGAAATATATTGATAAAGATCAATTATTGAAACTTGCAAAACCTCTCGAGAAGAGTGGTTATGGTGTCTATTTAAAGCATCTAAAGTAATCTAGTTTTGTACCACGCTTGTAGTAGGTGACATTGAAGTTTTGAAAGAGTTGTACAAAACCAGTTGTAGGTATACTAAAACCTTTACACAAATATAACCTCTAGTAGTTGAGTAGTTCTTGCTCGTATAAATCAAGGAGAAGTGTTTTAAAATAAGCCCTATCCCATGTAGTAAATAATGTTACAATGCATTTACGATGGTTCTTATGTTGAATAAGGTCAGGAGTATTAAGGACAACGAGAGCAAAGAATTTATATAAGCAATTTTGCTGTTCTTGAAGTAGCACAAAATACCGTAGAAAAAAAATAACTCGTATCCTATAAACCAGCGGACTTCTACAAGAGTCAAGCATACCGCACTTACCAGAACAATTTGAAAGAAGTATGCGTGCAGGAAAAAATTGAATCTTTTCTGGAACACAATGATCAAGGGTAGAAAAATAAAAAGTCCAAAAGATCTCATAAGCTCAAACAAACTGCGAGCTATATTGTAAAGCACCAATTTAGCGTACAGAGTGGTATCGTGAGTGACAAACTCTAATAGATTTGTGGGTAAGGAATCTTTACCGTTTCTATCCAGGTGTTCTTGAACCTCATCAAAAGTGGTCCCCCAGTTGGTTTCTTCATGTAGCCTTTCACCTTTATTGAACATTTTATCTAGACCCAGGTAATTCTTTTGGGTCCAATTCATCCCATTAGTAGGGTTCTTATCAATAAAACTAAGAGACCCATTTGCTTGTAAAGAATCCCAATTGAAAATTAGGACTATCGTCATACAGCACAGTAAAGCTATTGTTGTCCTTAATAGTGCTTCTTTTAGTCTACTCTGCTTGAAATAGAACAGCGTGATTAAGAACAACAAGGGACACAGCAGTAGAAAAGTAGGTCTTGTACATACCATAGCACCCACGCAAGATCCCGCTATTATAAATCTCCAGTAGGACCTATTGCCTTTAAACAACAAGATCAGCTGGTAAACTATTATAAAAATGAACAACCCCATAAAGGTGTCATTACTTGCTCTGAAATAAGATTTGAGATAAATGAAGTGAAATATGAATATCGCCAAAAGGCATACGTGGTATAAATCATATCTGGCATACTTCTTTACTAGCCTCAATGCAATGATGATGTATCCTATGATTGCCACCATATTCAATAGAAAGAAAGATACATCCACGCTACCGGTCATACGGTAAAGAATTTCAATGGTCTGGAAGTATAGTGGGGTAGTACCATCTAGTATCGCGTCATACTTATTCTCGTGGAATTTTAAAAAATTGGACTGGTAGTCATCATTGTTAGTAACCAGGGGAAATTCTTGTAGAAAGTTTACGGTGACAATAGAAATCGTAACGATATAACTGACTGAAAAAACCACTAGAAGAGCAAGCAACTTCTTGCGAGTAAAAATCCTATCGAAAAATATTGCTAGTCGGTTGATCATAATAGATCTGGTTAGTCCAGTAATCCCGGGAATTTATAAAACTAGAACGAATTTTGAAATTAAGTTAATATACTGGGAAAAGGTCACACTTGTGGTAGTAAGTTTTTTGACCGGTCGATTCAAGAAATATCAACTAATTTAATCTAGACCTATGAAAGCATCGACTTCAGCTGAAAGCATCGACTTCAGCAATTACGATTTCTCAATAATTGAAGCGACAGAGGCATATGACAAAGCAGTTTTTTTGAAAAAGGCTTGAGTTTATTTTAATATTTTTGCGGCTCACAAATAAGGACAATTTCTAAACTCAGTTCAACGTAGTTTATTCACCTTTGATACTCGTTTAGTTCTCTATTTCCCAGCTATAATCATATGAGCAACAATCTAATTTCCTTTAATAAGCCTTATCTCACAGGTAAAGAAACAGCTTATATTGAAGACGCCGTTAAAGGCGGGAAGATCTCTGGTAATGGGATCTACACAAAAAAATGCCAGCAATGGTTTGAGGATCAATATGGTTTTAAAAAGTGTTTACTGGCCACATCCTGTACAGACGCATTAGAGATGGCTGCCATCCTTATTGATATCAAGCCTGGAGATGAGGTAATCATGCCTTCCTACACATTTGTGAGCACGGCAAATGCTTTTGTGCTACGGGGGGCAAAAATTGTTTTTGCCGATTCTCGTAAGGACCACCCAGGAATAGATGAGGCTTCTATTGAAAAGTTGGTAAATGAACGGACTAAAGCCATTATTCCCGTTCACTATGCGGGAGTCGCCTGTGATATGGATATCATTATGGATATTGCTGCTAGGAACGACCTCTTTGTAATTGAAGATGCGGCACAGGCCATTGATAGTTTTTACACGGGAAATGACGGTGTTAAAAAGGCTTTGGGTAGTATAGGACATCTCGCTGCCTTCTCATTCCATGAGACTAAAAATATTATTTCTGGAGAGGGCGGCATGCTGGTAGTCAACGACGATAGATTTGTGCAACGGGCTGAAATCATTTGGGAAAAGGGAACTAACCGATCTGCATTCTTTAGGGGAGAGGTGGATAAATATGGATGGGTAGATGTAGGTAGCTCCTTTCTGCCCTCAGACATTATCGCTGCATTTCTATGGGCCCAGCTGGAGAATATCACAGCTATCCAAAACCGTCGCAAGCAAATCTGGGATGCCTATTACAGTAGGCTCTACGACTGGGCTCAGGTAAATGAGGTCAAGATGCCTACCATTCCTGATTTTGCCACAAACAACGCCCATATGTTCTACCTAGAATTTCCTACCGCAGGGCAACGGGCATCGTTTATAAAAGAACTTAGGGAAAAAGGAATTATGTGTGTATTTCATTACTTGAGCCTGCACTCCAGCGAGTTTTATAAAAATAAACACGATGGCAGGGAACTATCCATTGCCGACAAATTTTCAGACACCCTTGTGCGATTGCCCATGTTTTATGAGGTGGATGAGAACAGGGTTATTGATAACATACTTCTTTGGTCCAATTAAGGTGTATTAGTCAGTATTTCTAATTTTGTACATAAGCTTATGCTCAAATCATCTTTCTGGACTAATAGGACTGTAGCGATTCTGGTGCATTCCGCTTTCGCGAAAGCGTAATTAATCCCCCTACCCAGCGACTTTAATCTTACCTCAATTCACATCTGGACCCATGACGCTACTAACCGACCAGGAACTGCACCATCTTGCAATGAATACCGTGGGCGACGAGATGGAATCTCTGGGCTATGAGTTCTTGTCCATCAATTCAAAACCTAAAAAGGATCCACAATTTGTTGCGCTCAAGGATAAGTTTCTTCATTTTGTGGTGGTACGGGCGGTACGTTATCCTCTAGATCCCATGGATTACGATCAAGACCTGTTAAAAATGATGAAAGACCACGGCGATAAGTACAAGGCACGTACCTATTACGGTGGTGTGGGTATCGCAAATGCACGGGACTATGACATGCCAGTTCATCATGAGGACGATTTTGTCGTTAATTTTGCCGGTTTGATTGAGATAAAATGAGAATCTTAGGAACTGTAATCGCCTTGTACTTACTCTTGATGGGATGTAAGCAGGGCACCGTGACCACTACTGCGTCAGGTTTGCAAAAACAGGCCTATTACGGCAAGGCAATAGGTACCAGTTATTCCATACAGTTTTTTCACAGCACAGATCTTGAGGTCACACAACCCGTGGATAGCATCGTTGATATGTTCAATAAATCAATGAGCACCTGGGTTCCTTCTTCACTTATTAATCAGTTCAATAACGGTGCAGATAGCGTACTGGTGGGACTACCATTTAAAGAAGTCTTTGATCAGGCTCAGGTGATCTATAAAGCAACGGGGGGCTACTTTGATCCCACAGTAGGTAATCTAGTGAACGCCTACGGTTTTGGTGCAAATGGTAACCAGCAAGCGGTGCCCAACCAGAATAAAATTGACAGTCTTAAGTCATTGGTGGGCTTTGACCAGATCAAACTTACCGCAAGTAAGGTGGTTGATTCATTTTTCCTTAACTCTGCCAGAAAAGGTGTTTATCTTGAATTTAATGCCATAGGTAAAGGTACCCTGGTAGATTACATTGCTGGCTATCTAGAGCGTAATGGCGTAACTGATTTCCTAGTTGAAGTAGGCGGTGAGGTGGTCGCCCGGGGCGTGAATCAAGAAAGAAATACTCCATGGGCAGTAGGAATTGATGATCCTAAAAAACAATCTAACAACCGCAATTATATAAGCGTGGTCAATCTTGAAAACCGCGCGATGGCGGGTAGTGGGAATTATAGAAAATACAAAGTTGATGAATTGACGGGTAAGGAATACGTACATACCGTAGATCCCATTACCGGCCTTGCACGACCTAGCAGGATCCTGGGAGTAAACGTTATGGCGCCCAGCTGCACTCTGGCAGATGGTTACGCTACTGCTTTTATGGCTATGCCACTTGAAAGATCAATTAAGTTGATGCATTCCCTAGATAATATTGATGTGTTGATCATGCATCTAGATGACAATGATATGTTGCGGTTTGAAATGACTGATGGCTTTAAAGCAGCGATCAAAAAAGAGATCTAGAATAATAGCAACTATTACTAGATAGTGAGCACATTTCTTTCTAGCAACTTGTGGTATAATCTGTTTCATACTGTTTAAAAATAAATTGACTTGAGATAAATTAATCCTCACTTTGTATTTTGCCAGAAAATTCCCATTTCTAACTTTTATGAAAGTACATTACCTATTTCTAGTATTATTTGCGTTCCACTTCAACCATCTCGTAGCTCAGGATTATACCGTAGCAGATTCTATTATAACCGACTTGGATAAACTGGACAAGAAAGTCCAGGTTACACGGCTACAGGACTATCTAGAGGCCAAGGAGGTAGATCCCCTAACCTACTCAAGACTGGGTGAGTACTATATACAATTATCTCAAGAGCAAGAAGATTATGATGCTGTTCTAGCGGGTCTGGTCAAAACCATGGATGTCTACGTTTATACGATGGGAGATCCTGTTACTACCCAGCAATTGTTTGATAAATATGGAGGCACAGCACTAAAGTCTGACGATAGCGAGTTAAAGGCTGCTTTGTACAGGCATTTAGGTAATTCTTACGGTTATTTAGGTAATTATACCAAAGCAATTGAAGTCTTTTTCAAGGCCGCAGAATTCAAACACGATAACCTTGAGCTTAAGGCAGATATTCTAGAGGATATTGCAAAAGGTCAAGCAGAAACAGGCGAACTGGCCAAAGCCTCAAGCAACGTCAACCAAAGTATTGAGTTAAGATATAAAACACAAGACTCACTGGGACTTATTGATGGCATCAATTTGTTATCTACGCTTTATGCTCGAGCTGGTTTTTACGATATGTTCCATGACGCAAATGACGAGGCCATACTGCTTGCTCAAAAAGCCGCAGATTATAGAAATCTACTGGGCCTTTACTATAACAAGGCTACCACGTATGACAAGATAGGTGACTATCCTCGTAAGGTAGAGTTTATGAAGAAGAGCCTGGAAGCGTCTCAAAAGTTTGAAGGCAGGTCTTTTATAGAGCCTCGCATCTTGACGTCCTATATCGCTGCATTGCTAGCTAACGACCAGGTAGGGCTTGCCAGTCAATATATGGATACACTGGACGCAAGACCGCCTCACTACAAACAACCACCAAATGATAGGATGCTAGATCTTCTGGACGGTCTATTTGCTTACGCAAAAGCTGATTACCCCAAAGCTGCCCAGGTAATGGAAAGACAGGTGGAATTGCAAATGCAGGGTGTGGATTACGACAACCAGCTCGCTACTCTCAATCAATTAGCATTAATTTATGAGAAAACTGGGGAGACTGACAAAGAGCTGCGCATACGTAAGCAATATTATGTACTGAATGATAGTATTATTGCCCGGCAAAATAGAAATGCACTCTCTTATTATCAAACTCTTTATGAAACCGAGAAACGAGATAATATTATTAAAAATCGGGAGCTGGAGCTTCAGCGACTTGATGAAAGTATTAAAACAGAAAGGCTTTATTATGCCATAATAATACTTTTTGTTTTACTAGTCGCCGCGGCGATAACCTACTGGCGATACCGTAAGAACCAGCAAGTTAAAGAGCAGCTACAACGCACCTTTACCCAGGATATCATCAATAGTGTTGAACTGGAACGTAAACGCATCTCGCATGAGTTACATGATAGTGTGGGTAACAGCCTTCTACTTATACGCAATAAGTTGATCAATGATCAGGGCGATCTGGGTATTATCGACGATACTATTGATGAGGTGCGTGAGATGTCGCACCGCATGCATCCATTCAATTTTGAAAAACAGGGACTATTGCAATCTTTACAAAGTATGGTGGAAGATCTGCAAGAGGGGTCGGCGATATTCTATAGCCTGGATACAGCTCTCAGTCACGTAAATATTCCCGTTAAGAAGAACATACAGATTTACCGCATCATTCAAGAAGCGGTAAATAATGTAGAGAAGCACGCAGCGGCTACTGCTTGCCAGATAAGCGTTGATCGGGTAGGAAATAATTACATATTTAAGGTTCAAGACAACGGTAAGGGCCTGCCATCGATCAAGAGCATGAGTCAAGGGTTAGGCCTTAGATCCATGGAGGAGCGAGCACACAATATTGGGGCAACTCTCAACTTAACTAGTAAAGAACAAGAAGGAACATTAATAGAACTTACGGTAAGTGAGTAGGACTTATAATATTATCGTTGCAGACGATCACCCCATGTTACTGGCAGGCACTAGTGCATTATTGGATTCACTAGCTTACCAGGTGGTGCAAGGTTGTAAAAATGGTCAGCTAGCTTATAACGCCATATTAAAACTACAGCCGGACCTTGCAATTCTAGATGTGGATATGCCGGTAATGACTGGCCTAGAGGTAGCTGCTGCAGTAAAAAGAAATAAGATAGATTGTAAGATCATTCTGTTAACCATGCATAAGCGCAGGGAACTGGTACAGGAAGTAGGTAATTTATTAGATGGTTATTTAATAAAGGAGGATACGGCCGTAGAGATTGATAGGGCGATCTCTACAGTTATGGATGGAGGTAATTATGTAAGTTCCCAATTGTCAAAAGGGCTTTATGATACTGGCTCACCTGACTATATCAAACTGTTGACCCCAACCGAAGTCAAGGTACTTAAAACAATGGCTAGATTGCAAACGTCACGGTTGGTTGCTCAGGAACTGTTGATATCCCCCAGGACGGTAGAGCGACATCGCAGCAACATAATTAAGAAATTGGAATTGGGCAAAGGTCAAAACGCCTTATTGATCTGGTTGCAGCAACACCCAGAGATTGCTACTACGTAGACCTACGTATAGGTAGTAGGTAGTCTGTCTAGCTAGTTTTGTTAACCGTCAAAACTAGTAGTATGAATACCGTCTCACCTTGTATGCTCGCTGCGCCTCACTTTGTACACCAGGTTTATACCATAAGGCTTGATACTCAAGAAAACCTGTCAATAGTGCCCTGTGGTTTGTGTCATATAATGGCAATTTATGGCGACCCGATTTTATTGAATGGAAAACAAGTTTCAGGTGTAGTGTTGCTGCATCATCAATCCACTACCTTGGAGATGTCCAGTAGCGGTAAGTCTGTCATAATATTCGCTAGATGCATCGCGCTTGCCCAGTATTATATCAATAATGATACTCACGATAGGGATGCTTTAATCGGTGAAACGACAATAAACCAAATAAACCATAATTTAAACCTTCAATATAAACAGATTGATAAGGAACGACATTTTAATCGTTACCTAAGATTGATTACCATACCCAAACAGCCACCATTGTTGGACTCAGTTCTACGTTATATCTACCAGTTACAGGGTTGTGTCAGTACTCGCGACATCATTACACGATACGCTACAAATGCGAGGGAATTGCAATCACAATTTCAAAAATTTATCGAGGATGCTCCCACTGCCTATGGGCAAAAGGTATGCTTCTATGCTTGCGTATCAGAATTGTGCACCACGGGTGGGAAAAACCCTCGAGGTGTTATCCACAAATATTACGCGGGAATGGAATCGTATAACAGGATGGTTCTGAAATTTAACCAGGGGAGAGATCCACTCGCAACTTTTTCAAAACTAACAATACAATTCCTAAAGCTAGATTATAGGCTTACCACAAGTTGCCCTATGCCATTTAACTGAATAAAGGTGTACTTAAACGAATTTAGTATTTGTAATACCCTGGTATCGAATTAGTTGAAAAAACTAATAGGATAGCATCAAAAAAAATTTAACATCAATTTATCATCAAGCTAATTTTGTATAAAATCCATACACATGAGATCTAATTTTACTTTTCAAACTAGAATCAAGCTACTTGTGCTGTTTCTGTTGACAACTGTTACTGTATTTGCAGGTATTGATATTGAAAATGCAAAGTCCATAAGTAACACTCCTGTGGTTTCCAGTGATACCCCATTCCACTCTTACCTCAATTCTACTGGCAATCGTGGTAATGATATTAGGAATGAGGAAGCTATTTCAAACAATAGTAACATAGTTCATTTTGTGAATTCTAGTAATTACCAGGATCGTTCTGGTAACGCCGATGAACAAGATCTTACTAGGTCCTCTCAGGATGCTAATGTCTACCCAGGTGACGTAATTACCGTTCAGGCTTTTTTTAATGTGGATCAATCTACAAGTGACTACTACGATAGATTTTCTAGTGCAGACGTTTCTGTTTTAGGTGTTTCTATTCCTTCCTCCTCTGTAGTCTTTAGTTCACAAAACAGCGCGCTTACCGCTACCTATACCGTTCCTGATAATGGTGATGGTACTCCTGTTCTTCTTACCTATAATATTTCAAATATTACGGGACAGTCAGGTACGTCATACTCAGATATAACTGCGACCCTCAGTCATGTAAATGTATATAGGGACACACCGGTAGGGGATAGATGTACAGAACCAGATACGACGGGACTGGGTACTTATAACCTATCTAGTATAGACCACGATGGGGGGTATTCTTCGGGCGGTGATGCCACTCTACCAGCTGTAGACTACTGGATCAAACTTACCCCTGCTCATATAGGTAATGAAGCATCACGCATCGTCATAAGGCGTACTGCGGGCAGGCGGGATGACGGTTTTAGTACTACGGTAGCTTATGTCGAGTTGTACAATAGTTGTGGTGGCAGCTCTATTAATAGTAATTATGTGGATGGAGAGGTAGATTTCTCTCTGGATGGTACTCAGGATTATTTCTTGAAAGTAACTGATCTGGAGGATATCATCATATTTAAGGACACTTCCTGGAATTGTTCTACAGGTACTGTACTAACTACTGACTATGGCAACTATACTGTGACCATGGATATCGATAACACCTATGTGGATGGTCAGAATATACAGACTCAGTTTTTCCGCTTTACTACAGGTGCTGATCTTGTGGATGCTACATTTACCTTGCCTACTGATGGTAGTGCTTACTACAGGAATACTGTAGAGATTTATGATGAATGTAATGTAGATACAAGAAACCTTGTCTCTAATCAGTCTTCAAACACCATATTTGATATGGAAGAAGATACTGATGATAATGGCTTCCCTATGGATGTTAGCCAGGATATTACCTTCGACTCAGGAACGACTTATTACATAAAGTTTACCAGGGACCTAGGTAATTATGACTCTTCTAATTCGGGTACTTCGTTTTCATATGTCATTCTAGAGCCTTGTCAGGACAATACTTTAATACCCATCAACTACACTACCGCACAATTTGATCAAGAATATATAAATTCAGAGGACGATAGATTATTCAAGGTAAATGTACCCACTGGGACTCCTGGTGGTATTTACCGCCTTAGTGCTAATTCTGTCATGGGAAGTTCTATTGCTTCTGGAGACAGTATTTCATTTTACATTTACTCTTCCTGTCCTGAAACTAGCTCTGATGGGGATGAGGAAGATGAATACGTATACATAGATAATTCTACTCAGGCTGATAGTGTGGAATTTACTTATGCTACAGGAAATGAGATGTGGATAAGTGTAGATTATTACTATGATGACTTTAATGGCTTTGGGGGTTCAAGGAATCAATTTTTTCAGATGGGCCTTAGTTTTGTCCGCTATGATTTGCCAGAGTTGACAGCTGTTGGCTTGACTTCTGATAATGGTAATTCCGCTTTCGCGAAAGCGGGAGACACCGTAACCCTTACCTTTACCGCAGATGCTCCTATAGACAATGTCATCACAACCATCGCCGGTCAAAACGTCACTGCTACAAACACAACAGGCAACGACTGGACAGCCTCTTATATCCTTACGGGAACCGAGACCGATGGAGATTTAGAATTTGGTATAGATTACACACTTCCTGGCCGCACGGAGCGTAATGATCCCATTGCAACGACTACAGACTCCGGTGCCCTTACCATTGATAATACTGCTCCCGTAATCAGCCTCAATGGGGATGCCGTTGTAAGTCTTATAACGGGTGACGCATTTACAGACCCTGGTACTACGGTAACAGAGACTAATCTAGGTGCTAACCGCGTGATGATAGGAGGTGATACGGTAGATGTAAACACAAGTGGCACCTATGTGATTACTTATAACGCAACAGATGCCGCTGGAAATACAGCGGTAGAGGTTACCAGAAGCGTAGTAGTAGATGCTTTACCGGTTGCCATCGCACAAGACCTAACTGTACAACTGGACGCGAACGGTCAGGCTACGATTACACCAGCGCAAGTGGATAACGGTTCTAGCGATGCAGAGGGGCCAGTTACTCTGAGCCTGGACAGGACGACATTTGATTGTAGTGATGCCAGCGTGGGTGTTGTCGACCGCAACAGTATCGTGTTCAACAACGGGCAAAACGTTACCGCGGCTAACAGCTCATTACCGACAGGTAATCAAGCGCGAACCGTTGAAGCGTGGGTCTATCCGACTTCAAATGGTGGTCAGTCATTTATAGAATTAGGCAACGGTACTTCAACTAATCAACGATTTGGTTTATTAATGATCGGCGGTAATCTTTATTTCGTAGGTCAATCAAACGACCTCAATACTGGTACCTCTGTTCCTCTTAACCAATGGTCGCATATAGCCGCTACCCATAATGGCACAACCCTGCGAGTATATTTAAATGGAGTTGAAGTCGGTAGTGCAAACAAGACCTTTAACACGGGTGCTGGAACTGTTGTTTTAGGTGGGCGACTTTCTGGTGGAGAAAGTTACACAGGCAAATTGGCCGAAGTTCGTTATTGGGACAGAGCGCTCACGGCAACGGAGATCCAAAACCAACGCAACCAGATCCTAACCGGTTCTGAAAGTGGGCTGGTAGCCTACTATCCATTCTCGGAGGGAACAGGTAATGCCACAGCAGATCTTACGGGAAATGGAGCAGATCTAGTCATCTCAAACATCAACTCTACTGACGCCTGGGATACAGCTTATCCTAGCTTAATTACTCTGAACGGTGGGATTCCAGTAACACTTACCGTTACAGATACTAATGGTAGTACTGCTACCGCAACGGCAAATATTACCGTAGAAGACAACATCGCACCGGTCATTACCTGCCCAGAAGATATCGTACTTTCTACAACCGATGCAAACGGTATGGTGGTCACTTATACCGAGCCTACATTTAGCGACAATTGTCTTATCGAAGATAACACTGCACCTGTCGTAAATGGATATACTCTGTCGGGTCGATACGGTAATAGTTTTTACTACGTACCAGACCAGAATAAGTCATACAGCGCATTACAGAACGATGCAATCAATATGGGTGGTTACTTAGTTAAGATAACCAGCGCCGAGGAGAACACCTATGTCAAGGAGTTGCTGGAAGACGTTCCCAATCTTGGTTTTGCCTACATAGGGCTTACTGATAGCGCAAATGAAGGCATTTATGTCTGGGAAGATGGTACCGCCGCAACCTACTTAAACTGGGCAACTGGTGAGCCTAATAACGTAAACAATGAAGATCATACTGAAATAATTGTGGGTAGCGGTTTATGGAATGATGCAAACGCCTCACGCAGAGGGAACTCTCGAGGTGTGATAGAAGTACCGGCTACCACGAGAAGGTTTAGTGGTATAGCAAGTGGAGAAATCTTTCCTATAGGTACGACTACGGTAACTCGCGAGTGGTCCTTTGCAAATGGACAGGTATATACCTGCAGCTTTGACGTTACGGTTAATCTGGACACACCTCCTACTGCGATTGCTCAGGACCTTACGGTACAATTGGATGAAAATGGACAGGCAACCATCACACCGCAAATGGTGGATAATGGTTCGAGCGATGCAGAGGGTGCGGTTACTTTAAGTCTTGATAAAACTGTTTTTAATTGTAGTGATGCAAGTGGTTCATCGATGGAGGGAGTGCTTCGTATAGATGGAACTGCAAGTGGAACACTTAACCTAGGCAATGTAGATAACTTTACTTCTGCTTATACGATTGAAAGTTGGTTTAACACATCCAGTACCAGTCAACAAAATCTATTCAGTAAGTTTCACAGTGGTGTTTACGGGCACTTTCTTATATGGCAGCTGGCAGACGGTCGGGTAAAAGCAAGCAATTCTGTCGGCCCTTATGACCTATCAGTTCAGCCTGAGAGTACCACCGCTATCAATGATGGCAACTGGCATCACGTAGCCGTAAGTTATGGATCTGATGCTACTTCTGGTGGTAGTAACATAAAGATTTATATTGACGGTGCTTTAGAAGCTACCTCAGTTAACCAAGGTATTAATAGCCAAGGATCACGGGTACCGTTTATAATAGGAACCGAGGGCGCTAATTTTCACCAATTTGGTGGTAAAATGGACGATATCTTAATATGGAATACCGCTAGAACTCAAGCTGAAATACTAGAAGACATGAAAGGCAATGTAGTGGGCAATCCATTACGTCACTACGATGGATCATTAGATACTATGAATCAGCTTACTGATAATTCCAGTAATAACGGGCATATAGACCTATCAAGCCTGGCATCTATTAGCATTCAGTATTCTGGAATACCTGTTTTTCTCAATGCGAGTGATACTAGTGGTAGTTCTGCTTTCGCGAAAGCGTACATCATCGTGGAAGATAATATCGCACCAGTAATTACTTGTCCTAGTGACATTACGGTCGTAAGTACTGATGCTAATGGAATAGCTGTCAACTATACCGACCCTACATTTACCGACAATTGCTATACCGCACCTACCGGTGTCCCAGTTGTAAATGGATATAGCCTTTCTGGCTTCTATGGAAACAGCTATTATTATGTGGCCGATATCGATAAACAGTACAGTGCGTTCCTAGCAGATGCCGCAACAATGGGCGGCTATCTAGCAAAGATCGAGAGTGCAGGGGAAAATGAGTTTATACGCCAGCAACTAGCCAGAACGTCTGGAAGCCAGTACGCTTACATAGGAGCTAACGACATAGCTGCCGAAGGTACTTTTGTATGGCAGGATGGTACGGCGTTAATCTACAATAGCTGGGCCGCTGGTGAGCCTAATAATGCTAATGGCGGCGAGGATGTTACGGCTATCGCTAGGAACTCTGGGGAATGGGTGGACGTACTTACCTCAAGTAATACTAGAGCAATAATTGAAGTACCCGCAAGTTATGGTAGAACCACTGGTTTTGCGAGTGGAGAGATATTCCCGGTAGGAACCACCACGGTAACAAACGAGTGGACAATAAACGGTCAGAGCTATTCCTGCAGCTTTGACGTAACCGTTAATCTGGACACACCTCCTACTGCCGTCGCGCAAGACCTTACGGTACAACTGGATGCAAACGGTCAGGCAACCATCACACCGCAAATGGTGGACAATGGTTCTAGCGATGTACAGGGTGCGGTAACCTTGAGTTTGGACAGGACGACTTTTGATTGTGATGATGCCTCCTTTATCATTCCAGTCACACTTACGGTAACGGATAATACAAATAACACCACCACAGCGATGGCAAATGTGACTGTAAGCGATGTTACTGCACCTACGCTAACGCTTATAGGTAACAGTTCCATGATAGTGGTACAGTACGCTGCATTTAGTGATCCAGGTGCAATTGCTACGGATAATTGCGCTGCCGATACCCAAGTCTTCGCTACCAGTAATCTTAATACTAGTACAATAGGTTTACAAACCCTTACCTACGAGTATAGTGATTCTGAGAATAATACTGGCACGATAACCCGTCGGGTAAACGTTGTGAGCACACCTGATATATTTGTGGACAGTACAAGAGTTGTAAGCTGTGCTGGTAGTAGTGATGGTCGCCTTGAGGTAAGTTGGTACAATGGAACGGCGCCTTATACCCTATCGGGTCCCGGTCTCCCTATAGTGGCTAACATAAATGGTACTAACTACACCTTTAATGGCTTGAATAGTGGTAGTTATAATGTAACTATAACTGATGCAAACAACCAGACCGCTAGCGTGAACGGGTTCATTAATTCACCGTCGCCTATACGTATTACAACGAGTGTTGTAAGTGGAATTACATGTCCAGGTGAAAACGATGCTACAATAACAGCTACAGCACAAGGAGGTAATGGAAACCTGGACATCGAGTGGGTGGGACAGGGATTCTCTAATACTATCACAGGTGTAGGTCCTGGAACCTATACGGTAAGAGTAAGAGAAAGTTTTGGTAGCTGTACGGCAACTGCAACCCTTACCGTGACAGATCCCACACCTATCACACCTTCGGCGATACTTGTCAACGGCACGCTGAGTGACAACGGTACGACTGGTGGTACGGGTACTCTTATGTTAGAGTGGTTATCCATAACAAACCTGTCTCAACCTACGGTAGGAACCGTAGCAGGAACTGGCTCTACATTTACACCTGCTATGAGTGGTGACTATGCTTTAAAAGTAACGGATGGTAACGGTTGCAAGGCTTTTGCGAGTCCTATCAACGTACAGGTCTCGCCTACACTGACATCAGTAAGTTTGGGTAGCGATAATGCAAATTCCGCTTTTGCGAAAGCGGGAGACACTGCCACACTCAACTTTACCGCAGATCAAGGTATTCAAAATGTGACCGCAACCATTGCGGGGCAGACTGCTACGGTAATAAATACGGCAGGTAATGATTATGAAGCCTATTATACCTTTAATGGTAGCGAGGGCGAGGGAGTAGTTGCATTTACCATAGACTTTGAGTCTGCTGATGGACGTGCTGGTGCACAGGTAAGCGGAGTAACTGATAACAGTAGTCTCATAACAGATTTTACTGCGCCGGTACTGACACTAAATGGTGATGCGGTAATAGATATCAATCTAGGAGCAACCTACACAGAGCAAAATGCTAATGCAACAGACACAAACATTGGCAGCAATATGGTCGTGGTTGCTGGGGATATGGTAGACACAGCAACGGCAGGTACTTACGTAGTGACCTATGATGTGATGGACCGTGCGGGTAATGCGGCCGTTCAATTGACTAGAACCATAAATGTGGTTGATCCCATTCCCAGCCTTACCTCTCTAAGTATAGCAAGTGATAATGGTGATTCCGCTTTCGCGAAAGCGGGAGACACCGCCACCCTTTCCTTTACTGGTAGCAACGCATTAAACAACGTGACGGCAACCATCGCTGGTCAACCAGCAACGGTAACAAACACCAGCGGTAATGACTGGACGGCGAGCTATACATTTAACGGTACCGAGGCAGAGGGAATCGTACCCTTTACCATAGACTTTGAATCTACCGGTGGAACGAGCGGTACACAAGTCACTGCTACAACAGACAGTAGTAGCGTTACGGCCGACTTTACTGCTCCATTGGCCGTGGTTCAAGATTTAAACCGCGTGCTGGACGGAAACGGTACTGCAAGCATAGATGTAATGGATGCCTTAGTAAGCATTGACGCTGTAGATCCTGAGAATTACATGACCTACGATGCGGTACAATTCAAGGCGCAGCACCCTAGCTCAAACAATTTTATTCATTATGCAAGCGGTTATGCAACCATGACATCTGGTGGTGAGGTGGTAACGATGACGGCTTTGAACGCGACGGACGCAACGGTAAGAGCAGGCGACGAGTTATACCTGCAAACGGTTAATCGCCGATTCAATGAATCTGCTGGTCGTGGTATGATGTGGAGATCTTGGGACAGAAGATTCGTCTGGGAGCTCCATAATTCTAGCAGAGATACTAACATGCGCATGAGCATTTCCCAAACTGGCAAGACTGCCGGCGAGCCTATCAACTTTGACGAGCCATTCTACTTGAAGTTGGTTTCTGAGAACAGATATGTGAGTACTGGCAGTACCAATATTAATTTAAGCTACGGCTCAGCTGGAACTAATAACGAAATCTTGGCAGTGCTAGAAAGTGGGCAAAGTTTAAACAATACCCTGCTTGCACAAGTAGACTCAATTACGGCATCAAGAACTAGCTTTGACTGTGCAGATACGTCTGCACCAGTAAGTGTGACTATTACCGTAAAGGATGCGGCTGGAAATGAACATGCACAAAATATTGATGTAACCATAAGTGATAATGAACTGCCCGTGATCAGTATTTCAAATTTGGGAGATGCCTATAATGAGATCCCGTTAGGTGGGACTTTTACAGATCCTGGAGCAAATGTGAGTGATAACTGTACCGTGAATATGAACCAGCTGGTAACCACAGTTACCCGTGAGGGACAACCCGCAACCTTTGACAGCTCGGTACAAGGAAGCTATGTGTTTACCTATGACTATACGGATACCAGCGGCAATGCCGCGATAAGCGTAGACCGTGTGGTAAATGTGGTAACCGCAGCACCACCCGTAATGCAAGAGGTACGCTTAAGCAGCAACAACGCTTTTGATGGTAATTATGCAAAAGAAAATGACGTAATAACACTCTACATACGTGCCGACAAAGCCATACAACTGGATAACGTAATCCTTAATGGTGATGTGCTCGGTGACTGGAGGTTCAACCAGATCGATCCCGCTACGTATCAGATCGACTATATCATAGGCAGGTACTATGATATAGAGGGAAGCGTTGCGATAAGCATAGACTATAGTGACCTTTCAGGTCAGGCTGGTACAACGGTAACCTCTACAACTGATGGTAGTGCTGTGATCGTTGACTTGACTGATCCAAAGTCCGAAGTTACGGAGCACGTAACCGGCGGCGGGCACATCGCAAAACCGGGTGACGTAGTCAAACTACGCATTGATTTTGAAGAGCCGGTGGCCGAGGACTTTGAGGTCTCTATATTCAAGTTAGCAAACACTACGCTCAGCTTTGCAAATGGAGACATCATACTTGTGGATTCAGCAAACTATATCTACGAGGCAAGTTATGTGGTGCCAGCTGAAGGAATAACAACTACTTGGACTATAGGGGGTCCATCTTCAACGCCTTCAGATGAAACAATTGTGGGAGACTGGTGGGAAATCGGTAGAGTGACGGATCGTGCCGGGAATCAATACAGCCATTACGAGTCATCGCTGGCAGATAATAATCCCATTATGATCGTCTTTAAGGATGCAGACTTTGTTTATGAAAACGGAATCTGGACGCCTAACGATCCCGCATTGCCTACAATAGGATCAACCGCTACAGACCGTGTGGAGGTACGAGACGGTAATGCTATCGTAGGGACTTTTGAAGCACTTGATGTCAACGTATTTGACGGAGCGACCATAACCGCATTACCTGCAACGATTATGACGGTTCACAATGACTTGTGGGTAGCTGGAACGCTTGAATTTGATGTATATGGTGCGACTATCTTCAATGCTCAAGACAGAAGCGGAAGGGCATCATTGAATGGATGGAACTTTGGTACCACCAGCGCGAGACATATAGAGCTGGGAGAGAATGTAGGTCAGACTACTTTCTATGGTGATATAGACCTGACCGGATCGATTACTGGAAATGGCTCAAGTACATCAAGAATCTATTCTAGCGATAAATCTTTTAGGATTACATTTAAAAGTTCAGCTGCGAGAACGGCCGTGATGGATTATGAACATATAGACTTTTATTACAATCCCTACTCTTTCATCAACGCCCCAAAAGTTATGGTGGAGCGCTGGTTCAGCGGTGTGCGTAAATTTAGACTTGTGTCCACTCCTATTAGCACTAGCTATTTCTACAACCCAACTCTTCCAGGTGCCACAACTATTTTTGATAACTGGCAAGAGGGGGGTAAAGATCCTGGAGATGCTGGTTATCAAGCTGGATATGGTACTCAAATTACGGGTACTGGTGGATCTGCAAACGGTTTTGACGGTCTACCCAATAATCCTCCCAGTATGTTTGGGTTTGATAACCTAGCCCAGAACTGGACTACTGTAACAGAAACTAATTCTTCATCCAGCATATTAAGGGCAGGAGACTCTTACAGATTAATGGTGCGGGGTGATCGTGGTGTAGTGCTGGGTTCCAGTAATCCGGTCGCAAGTCCTACTGTGCTCAGGGCTTATGGAGAACTATTACGTTGGGATCGTGACTATGACATCAGTAGCGGTCTGGGAACTTTCAATATGATCGGTAATCCATATCAAGCCATCTATGATATAGCAGGACAAGCTGCAGATGTGAACGATGCCGCTAGCCTTACGGGAATTAATCCTAATAAGATGTGGATCGTTGATCCTACAGTTACACCTACTAGTGGTAACTATGTATCTTACGATGCCTTACTGGGTGCCAGTCTAGGAGACTTTAATGGATTCTTACAGCCTGGACAGGCGGTTTTCTTTGAAGGCAACGGTACTGCAAGTAATTCAATTACCTTACAAAAGAAGTACGCACTTACTAGCGTACCATTAAATACGGTATATAGCGCAAATACGCCACCTAGTATCATGCGTATTAAATTACAAGATGCAGCTAGCGTTAATCTTGACGGGGCAATCATCGGTTTTAGCGAGGATTTTGTAAATGATGTGAATGGAGATGACTCAATCAAATTCTTGAGTTCCAGCAACAATCTAGCGCGTAATAATGGTGGTAGTTACCTAGCGATCGAGCGTCGCGCCCTACCAGTCGATGGTGAGTCACTACCATTGTACTTGACGGTGGACGGCAGCGGTACATATTATCTAGATTTTGAACCATTGACTATTACTGGTATGACTCCTTATTTGCTTGACAATGAAACTGGTGTGACTACCGTAATATCAGGAACTCAATCCACTTCATACATTTTTGATGTGAACGATGGGAACGCAGCGGCTCTTGATTCTAGGTTTGAGATTGTATGGCAGTCCACAACATTGTCTACAAAACCAGTTGCAGCTGCTCTGTTAGAAATTCAATTGTATCCCAACCCTTCTCAAGGTGAGTACTTTAATATTGATTTTAATGGAATACAAGGAGATAAAAGTATTGAGATCTTTAATTTGTTAGGTCAAAAGATAATAACATATACAACTCAACAGTCAAATGTGTATCTAGTCTCGAATCTAGATCTTACTACGGGTACCTATCTAATTAAAATTACAACTGAGAAAGGAGAACAAACCGAAAAGCTGCTTGTAGAATAGATTAGTAGTTACTTCATTAAAACCCGTTTCAATTTGAAGCGGGTTTTTTTATGCCTAATAATGTATAAACAGTACCTTGAACAAGTCTTGAGGTCGAAGGTGCGTTATTCAGAAGCTATAGACTTAATTAAGAACTTGACAACAATTCTTTTTTACAAATTGAACTCACCACATAAACTGGCAGGTATTGAATGGAAATAGTTCTTAGTAGTATAAAGAGATTCTACACCTACTTACAAAGTTAAAAAAGGCAAGCGTGAATAGTCTATTGTTAACGCATGTTCAAGCATAGCGCACATTGCTGGCTATTGACAATCAATTGTGCAATGCGAGTTAGCTATAATCAGGAACTTGGTTTATGCACAACGGGTAATAATTCACCCGCAGCCAGGCGGTAACGATTGACAAGTTCAGGTTCAATTTGTGAGGTATAGTCGATAGTCTCTACCTCAAAACCTGCCGCGCGCAATCGTTTAAAATAATCCATTCCATAAATACGCACGTGGTCATATTGACCAAAAATTCTTGCCCGTTCTTTTTTATCGATAATACTATCGTCTTCAAATGTGACCTCCCGATCATTATCAAGTGGGATCTGTAGGATTGCCGTACCGCCAGGTTTAAGCACTCGGTATAGTTCTTTCATAGCCTTGCGGTCATCTGGAATGTGTTCCAGGACATGGTTACAAAGAATGTAATCATAGGTATTATCATGAAACGGTAAGTTGCAGATATCGGCCTTGACATCTGCAATGGGTGACAACAGATCTGTGGTGGTGTAATCCAGATTGTCATATTTGCGGAAACGGTCCAGAAAGCACTGTTCTGGAGCAAAATGCAGGACTTTGTGCTGTGCCGTAAAGAAATCGGTTTTGTTTGTAAGGTATAGCCACAGCAACCGATGCCTTTCTAGGGAAAGGGTAGAGGGGGAAAGTACATTCTCCCTTACCTGCGCATAACCATAAGGTAAGAACTGTTTGAAGGTGTTTCCATCAATGGGGTCCTCATAACGATCACCTTTGTACCACCAGGTTACTACGGGTCTCACGATGTAACTGGCACGTATCAGCCATGGTCGCGGTACCAGATTCAAGAAAAATTTAAATGTTTGCTTCAACAGGTTACAATAATGGGAATTAATCGATCCAGCGGTAGGGATCTTCTTCATTAGAAGAGATTCCCAGCGCTTCATAAACATAATCAAAAGTGCTGAGCAATCTGGGCTCGCCGTTAATTAAAGCGACATCATGTTCAAAATGCGCACTAGGTAGACCATCTTTGGTTTTTATGGTCCAGCCATCTGGAAAATGCTTGACGTTTTTAGTACCCATATTAATCATGGGTTCTATGGCTACAGTCATGCCGTTGACAAATTTTTTACCGCGGCCACGCTTGCCATAGTTGGGCATTAGTGGATCTTCATGCATCGTGCGTCCCAGACCGTGTCCCACAAGTTCTCTAACCACACCATAGCCGTAGCCCTCACAATAGCTTTGAATGGCATATCCCACATCACCTACACGATTGCCCAGCCTAAATTGATCGATCCCCAGATAAAGTGAATTTTTAGTCCTTTCCAGTAGTAGCCGTGTTTCCTCTGGTATGTCACCCACGGTAAAGGTATAAGCATGATCCCCATAGAATCCATCGACAATGGCTCCACAATCCACGGATAATACATCCCCCTCTTTTATCGCAACATCCTTTGGGATCCCGTGGACGACCTCTTCATTAGGCGAGATCAGTAGCGTACTGGGGCAGTCGTACAAACCCTTGAATCCAGGGATGGCTCCATGATCCCTTATGTAAGTTTCTGCGAGTGTATCCAGACGCAACGTGGTTACTCCAGGTTTGATCTCGCTAGCGATCATCCCCAGGGTTTTGCTTACCATAAGAGCGGCACGCCTCATGATTTCAAGTTCTTCGGCAGTTTTTGTAATTATCATAAAATGGTAAAACAGATGGCAAAAATAAGAGTTTCCCACTAGGCACTACCCATAGAATAACGTGGCATCTTAACTATATAAAGTCCTAAATTAGCTTTATGGAAATAAGCTTAAAAGATAAAACAGCCCTAGTCTGTGGTAGTAGTACTGGCATAGGGCGCGAGACCGCCCAGCAATTTGCTCAAGCAGGGGCACGCGTGATACTACTGGCGCGCAATCCCAACAAACTCCAGGCGGTCCTTAGTACGCTGGATACCGCAACCAGGAATGATCATACCTATCTAGTCGCAGACTTTTCTGATTATATGGAAGTGGAACGGGTGGTTTCCGCTTTCGCGAAAGCGAACCCCATACACATCATAGTCAACAACACGGGAGGACCTGCACCGGGACACCTGATTGAGGCGGGCGTGGATGCGCTGGAAGCCGCGTTTACCCAGCACGTTAAATGCAACCAGGTATTGATCCAGTCCTGCGTGGAGGGAATGAAGAAAGCGGGATACGGTCGTGTGATCAATGTCATCTCTACCAGTGTCAAGGCGCCTATTGACTTCCTGGGTGTTTCAAACGTGATACGAGGTGCCGTGGCCAGCTGGGCAAAAACCCTATCTAATGAATTGGGACCTCACGCCATAACGGTAAACAATGTTTTACCCGGCTTTACGGCGACTGACAGACTGGATAAGATTATAAGTGGTAAATCCCAGCGCAGCGGCCAGGAAGAAGCCGCGGTTGCAAAAGAGATGAAAAACTACGTACCCCTACGCCGATTTGCACAACCCGAAGAAGTCGCAAATGCCATTACCTTTCTCGCAAGTGATAAAGCGGGCTATATCAACGGTATTAATCTACCGGTAGATGGCGGTAGGACTAAAAGTTTGTAAAAAGCCATAACATGGTCTGTGCCATGTCTTGATTGATGAAAAGTCTGTCACCCGGTATACAGTTTAATTTTCAACAAAGAACAATGTCAAAAAAACTAAGGATCAACGGCCATTCCCACTTGCTTCCCTATCCAGAGGAAATTCCGGATTTCATGCGGGAGAAGGGTATTTTCTGGGTAGATCCAGAACGCAAGAACATGCTGCAAAAAGGCTGGTCAAGACCCGTTACCGATTCCAGTTTTTTCTTGAATGAAAAGCTGGACTGGATGGCAAAATTTGACATAGACCATGCGGTAATCTTAAATCTAAGTCAGCTTTATGGGAATGGACTGCGGCTCGAGGAGATGAAGCAAGCCCTGAGATTTCAGAATGACTTCAATGCCAAGGTGCAGCACGCGCATCCCGATAAGTTCACTTGTGGGTTTGTGGTACATCCGGGATTTGTACGAGGGGCTCTATGGGAAATCGAGCGTTGTGTAAAAGTGCTGGGTATGAAACTACTCTGCCTACCTACACACTACATGGACACCATAGGGCAATGGCGCTGCATATTTGATGAAGAAAACGAACCCATCTTTGAGCTTGCTAGCGAGCTTAACCTTGCGGTAGAAATCCATCCCTACGATGGTGAGAAGTTCATCAAGTTGCAAAATACCTCATGGCGTTTTCATTTGATCTGGATGCTGGCTCAATGTGCAGATGCCTACCATTTTTTAACCTTGAATGGTTATGTTTTTAAATATCCCAATATGCGCATTTGTTTTGCTCATGGCGGGCAGCTGGCACAAATGAACCTGGGTCGTAGGATACAGGGTTTTGATGGTAGACCAGATCTTTTTGAAGGTAAAACGCACCCACGTAAATCAGTAGGTCATCCCAATATCTTTTTTGACACCCTGGTTCACGATACGGGATCACTTAAACTACTTGTGGAAAACCAGGGGATGGATCAGGTACTGGTGGGTCTGGATGATCCCTATCCACTAGGGGAAATGGATAGTGAGAAACAATCGTCATACCCAGGTAAGATACTGGATCTAGCTATAGATCGTAGCATCATCAGCAAGACCGATTCAGACAGGATGTGGGATCAAAATGTGGTTCAATGGCTATTCGGTAGCGATGAACAGGCAAAAGAAGAATTCTACGCCAGGATTACTAATAAGCATTAAGGATTTATTCTGAGGAATAAAATTTAGTACTCATTAAATGCTGTATTTATCTACACTTGTGACTATTGAGGTATCGCAAATACCACGGCAATATCGCAAAGCTTCTTGTACTTTTGCAGCCGTAAAATTATACCATGCAATACGCTGAAAACATATTAGGAACTATAGGTGATACACCACTTGTCAAGATGAACAAACTTGTTGAGGACTTACCTTGTCTTGTTTTGGCAAAATATGAAACCTTTAACCCAGGAAATTCAGTAAAGGATCGTATGGGGCTTAAAATGATTGAGGATGCTGAAACAGATGGAAGACTCAAACCTGGTGGAACTATAATTGAAGGGACCAGCGGGAACACGGGAATGGGACTGGCACTTGCGGCAATTATCAAGGGTTACAAACTTATTTGTGTGCTGAGCGACAAACAATCAAACGAAAAAATGGATATTCTACGAGCAGTAGGGGCAGAGGTGCACGTGTGCCCAACTGATGTAGCGCCAGACGATCCACAATCGTATTACTCGACCAGTAAACGATTGAGCACAGAAATCCCAAATTCCTGGTATGTAAATCAATACGACAATCCCTCAAACTGCAAGGCGCACTATGAAAGCACGGGCCCAGAAATCTGGGAACAGACAGATGGTAAAGTGACTCATTTTGTGGTAGGCGTGGGAACCGGCGGTACCATAAGCGGGGTGGGAACCTACCTAAAATTGCAAAACCCCAACATCAAAGTCTGGGGAATCGACACGTACGGATCAGTTTTTAAGAAATACCATGAAACCGGGATATTTGATGAAAATGAAATCCATCCCTATGTTACCGAAGGTATAGGAGAAGATATCCTACCACTCAATGTAAGATTTGAAGTGATCGACGGTTTTACTAAAGTTACTGATAAGGACGCAGCGGTCTATACCCGCCGCCTTGCCAAAGAAGAAGGGATGTTCCTAGGAAACAGTGCCGGAGCCGCTATTAAGGGATTGCGCCAGATACACGATGAAATAGGCTTTACTAAAGATGATGTTGTAGTAATTCTCTACCACGATCATGGTTCCCGATACGTAGGTAAGTTTTTCAACGACAACTGGATGCGTGAAAAAGGCTGGCTCAAAGGAGACGGCACCTACCATCCAGACGATAAATAGGAGTTCTATTACCAATAGCTTCTAGAACTTAGAATGATAGATGATTTTTCAAAAATAAAAGCTCTTCACTAGCTATAATCGCCTGGTATCTCTAACTCAAAAAAGGTGATACATTCTTTAAGCAGCTCAAGGTCTATATCTTCACAATAGAGAAAGACCCTTTTCTGGCGCACTCCATCCATCCTCAGGATTTCTAGAACAAGGCGATTTTGATTAAAAAATTGAACGCCAAAAGAATCCTGCTCTACGTCGCTAGCGATAATTTTTTTTAAAGTATTGAAGGTTGTGTTGTTCACGACACGGTCACTAATTCTTTTATTTCATTTATAAGTAACCATTGCTCTTTATGGTCTCTGGATACTTCTTCAAGTAACTTTTCTTGGTTCTTTTTTGAAACGGGCCCCTGCTGGCGTAAATCCTTGACCTGTTGATATAACTCATGAAGTTGAACTTCATTAGGCGTATAGCTAGGTTTGATGGTTTTGGTAGTGCTCTCGTGATAAACCAGATCAAAGCTATAAGGATCTGCCGGGCCGGCGTATGCGCTTATAATGGATTTACCTACGGCGAGATGCAGCATCCCATCCTCTGGAGAAAACAATAATTCATTCTTATAGCTTACGGTACAATCCGTAAATTGTATCAACATTAATTTGCCATTCAGGTTACGCATCCCGGTAACATTTAAACCTTCAACCTTAATACCACTCTCATAGGTGAATTCAATACGCTCATTGTCGTAAAAGTTATAAGCTTGTAAATCTCTGGGACCCATATCTTCAATGGCGAGATTGATGCCTTTCAGCTTTCCTATAGGCGAGACAAATTTGTGCTTGTGAGTATATAAACCGTGACCTATCAGTTCTTTTTCACGGTTTGCCAGCGCTGTTGCCCCTTTTGTTTCAAAATAGACGACCTCGTTATCATCGTTAGTGATCATTCTTGAGAAAATCCCTGAAACTTGAAGTCCGGTGCTCAGTTCAATCGTACCCAATGACTTTGAGTCGATTAATTTTTTCAAACCGCGATGACCTCCCTTTCTTACTGCCATAGTATTGGCAAATTCTTCCAGTACTTCACTTAAGTATGCAAAATCCGGAGTAACGTATAGGTGTGGTTGCGGTCTTGTAATATCAAATTCCTGATAGGCAGCGGCAATGGAATAAGGCCTTTTCTCCACGCTTGGATCAAGACAGCTTTTGCTCTCACCCAGACTACTCAGCAATCCTGCTCCATATAATTTGGGATTATCGACGCTGCCTATCAGCCCATATTCTACCGTCCACCAGTGCAGGTTACGTATCAACGCCATCTCGCTGGGAGCTACCTTTTTGTCTTGCAGCGCTTTTATGCGCAGTTCTGCATTTTTGATTTCGCTATGGTCTGCGGCATTTTTCCCGCTGCGCAGCTCCTTAAGAATGGAAAGCTGTCGTACCGCCTCGTACATCTCGTGGTCGTGAGCGCTGGAAATCGCCTTGCTGCCTATCTCTCCAAACCGTCTCAGGTACTCTGCATAATCGGGACTGGCGATAATAGGGGCGTGCCCAGCGGCCTCATGTATGATGTCTGGTGCTGGTGTGTACTCGATATTTTCAAACTTCCTGATATCTGCAGCAATTACCAGGATCTTGTACGCCTGGAATTCCATAAATGCAGCAGGCGGGATAAATCCATCTACTGCTACGGCAGCCCAGCCTATCTCTTTCAGGATCCGGTTCATGCCATACATGGAGGGAATCTCTTCTATGGATATACCCGTTTTTTCCAACCCATCCAGATAGGATCCATGTGCTACCAGAGCAAGGTATTCTACATTTTTACGCATTACATGCCTCCATACCGCTTGATCTTGAGCAGTATAAAGCTCATAATTTTGAGGCTTTATAAATTGCTTGAGGTGAGGGGGTAGTCTATCAATAAGCGGATTAGTTGCAATTTTCTCTAACATGGGAATGGCAAACGGGTAAAATTAAACCAGAAACCATACTGTCCTGCAGTTGTTACTCACGTTTTTCCTTATGCCACGGTCTATATTTGTGATATGACTACCCGTAGGAAGCAAATTCTAAAAACGGCATCGCGACTTTTTAAGGAAAAAGGCTATAGCGCAGTCAGCATGCGTGATCTGGCCGCCTCGATGGATCTTAAGGCGGCAAGTCTCTACAACCATATTTCAGGAAAGCAGGAAATTTTATCGCTGCTTATCATGGATGTAGCCAGTCAATTTACCCAGGGAATGGAGCGGGTAGTCATGAGTGAGGAAAGTTCCGCTTTCGCGAAAGCGAAACAACTCATAGACCTACATATTCATCTAGCCGAAACCTGCCCAGAAAGCCTAGCGGTAATGAACAATGACTGGATGCACCTGGAGGGCGAGACGTATCGCAACTACATAGAGAGTAGAAAAACCTATGAGTACAATTTTCTTTTGATTTTAAAGAATGGTATGCATACCGGTGAGTTCAAGACCTTTACTCCGGGAATCATGCTATTCAACCTACTTTCTACTTTGAGAACCTTGTATCTGTGGATTCCTAAGCGCGATAAAGAGGAAGTGGCAACCCTTAAAAGAGAATTGCCACTTCAACTATTATCTGGAATTGCTCACTAGCTTATTCCTCCTCCTTTACGGACTCGCGTTCCAGAATGGGATAATCCGTATATCCTTCTCGTCCCGGGGTGTAGAATGTATCCTGGTCCCAGTCTGCCGTATGGGCGCGTAGTTCAAACCTATGTACTAAATCTGGGTTTGAGATGTAGAGTTTGCCATAGGCGACACAGTCTGCGTGACCGTTCTCTATTACTTCGTTGCCTTTCTCACGGTCAAATTCACTATTGATCATCAAGTTACCCTTATAGATGGGACGGTAGTGATTTGCAATATCGCTTACTAGAAAATCAATATCGCTCACATCTGTAAAAGGTTCTGACAAGTGTAGGTAAGCCAGATCGTGATCGTTAAGGCGATTGATCAAATAATCAAAGAAGGGTATCGTATCTGGCGTTGCCTCAATCCCAAAAACTCCATTGAGCGATGGATTGAGCCTGCAGCCTATTTGATTTTCAGGCCATGATTCTTTTACGGCTTCCAGGACTTCAAAGAAAAAGCGTGCTTTGTTTTCCTTGCTGCCGCCGTATTCATCGGTTCTAAGATTACTATTGTTATTGAAAAATTGATGGATCAAATATCCATTTGAGCTATGGATTTCTACCCCGTCAAACCCGGCTCTTTTGGCGTTTGCCGCTGCCTTGCCAAATTCACCAACCGTTTGTTTGATCTCGTCTATGGTCATAGCATGCGGAGTACTGGTTTTTTTCTTGTTTCCGTCGGGACCGTGAAGTTCGGTATCTGGATTTACCGCACTGGGCGCCCAGGTTTTTCCATCCTCGTGGTAGTCGGGGAGCGAGGTGCGACCCACGTGCCACAGCTGCATAAAGATCTTACCGTCGTGGGCGTGTACAGATTCCACTACTTTTTTCCAACCCTCTACCTGTTCTTCATTAAAAATTCCCGCTACATTTCTATATCCCCTGGCACGACGCGACACCTCACTACCTTCTGTAATGATAAGCCCGGCGCCCGTGCGCTGGGTATAGTAATCGATGTGCTTTTGCACTGGGGCCTGTGCATCGTTATCTGCACGACAGCGGGTCATGGGCGCCATCACGACGCGATTCTTAAGTTCTACTGCTCCCAGCGTTATGGGCTGCAACACGGGTTGCTGTACGATCATTGACATATTTACCTTTTTTACCAAAGTTATTTATCCACCACCTTCTGCTGGTTAAGACTGGGTTAATACTAGTTTTTATAAGATGGTTTTATGAATCAGATGGTAGATTTTTGAGAGTTCTGCTTTCGCGAAAGCGGTACACATAACCACCTCGTTACAATCTCTTACATCCTGAAACAATATTTAACTGATTCACATTCAAGTAAAGTGCATAATTGAAACATGTAGCAGAAGCCTGAAGATCAGATGGCGCCCTGATTTTCATCATAATTATAGTGCAGCAACAAAGATGCTCTTCCTGTCGTTTGACAGATAGGTAGAAAAATTGATTGATGCACTATGCAGACTCTACGTACCTATCATATATAAGGCAATTGTCTTATTGTGCCAGCTGGGATACAACAGCATCTTTGTAATCAACAAATACCAAACTTATGAAAACTTTAAAAAAATCAAAATTCATTCTTGTGATGCTTGTTGTAGTGGCCATTACCGCAATGACTTCTTGTACGAGTGATGATGATGCCGGGGGAGATCCAGCCGCGGCAGTTGCAGGAGCCGGACAGATCGTTGCTACCATAGATGGCTCAGTATATCAATCACTCGCTGCTGGGACTACGGCAAACATTACAAACAACAACGGTACTGAATTCTTGCAGATCACCTCTGTCAATCTTGGGGGAGAGGCTGTTACCATTACGGTTATAAGACCTACGATTGAGACAGCTGCATACGATTTTGACAGTAATCTAAATATTACCGCTACCATTACCTATACTCGTATAGATGCAGGCACATTTGAGTCAGATTCTTTTGTAGCACCCTTTATGGATAGCGGTGACGTGGGGACAATTACAATTACAGAATTGACCAGTAACAACATTAGAGGTACATTTAATGCTATGATGAGCAATCAGGATACAAATCAAATAATTGATGTAACCGGTGGGTCATTTGACATACCAGTAACTCGAATGTAGCATCACCGTTTGGCGTGTTTGCAGTTTACTGGAGGTGAATCTACATATTTCAATTAGCCCAATTATCTGCAATAGGCACTTATTTAAAGAGTGCCTATTTTCTTTTTTGTAATTCTTTTTCAATATCAGCTATTGAAAAACCTTTTGCCTTGAGCAAGACTAGGTAATGGTACATCAGGTCACCTGCCTCATAGAGAAAATCTTTATCATTTCCATTTATGGCATCGATCACAGTTTCTACGGCTTCTTCTCCTACTTTTTGAGCTACTTTATTGATTCCTTTTTCTACCAGAGAATAGGTGTAAGATCCCTTAACCTTGTCATCAATACGCTGGTGTATCGTTTTCTCCAGATCGTAAATGGTAAAAGCATCTACAGCATTTGAATGATCAAGTTTGTCCTCTCCTGTTTTTATTTCAGAATCGTTGGGAATGGCGCCTATAATATCGTTTGCCACCACGATCCTGCGTTGTCCGGCGATTGCCGTCTCACTATCCTGATCAGGAAACTCGTCAAAGCAGCTATTTGTACCGCGATGACACGTGGGTCCCACGGGATGGACTAACATTAAAATAGCATCACTATCGCAGTCCAGCCGTACATCCACTATGTTTAAAAAGTGACCAGAGGTTTCACCTTTAGTCCATAAACGGTTTTTACTGCGTGAGAAGAAGGTTACTCTATTACGCTGGCGGGAGTATATAAAGGCCTGCTTATTCATGTAGCCTACCATGAGTACATGATGGGTCTCTATATGTTGTATGACTACGGGCAATAGTCCATCCTTGCTTTTATTGAAATCTGGAGTCATTATTTATATTCTTCAAGAAATTTAATGGGAGAATAAACGTCAATAGTGGACTGTTTAAATCCTTTTTTATCGTTTGTAATGATGCAATCGCATTTTGCCTCTAGTGCACTTTGGTACTGCAGGGAGTCCTCAAAATCTTTCCAATTGTCTTTATAGCTCCTTTTGACTTGGGATTCATCCATAATTGAAATCGATCCTAAATTAGTAAGTGCTTCGATCCTTTTTACGGGTTTTAAAACCTTATAATGAGCTTTTAAAATATAGTGGGCGTTTGCAATCGTCAAAGGAGTTACTATAAATAAACATTGCTTTTTGAGAAGTGTATCCAAAACTCTGGTTGCTAACTTATGACCATTCCTATTCTCGTGCAGTAGATCTATAATTATGTTATTATCAAGAAAAACTTTCACTCGCCGTATTTTTCAATGAGGTATTCTGCTTTGGCTTTTTTGTAGTCAAAATCTTCGTCAATTTTGAGGTCGTTACCAGTACGTATTAATTTTACAAATTCAAGAAGGTCTGGGTGGAGATCTTCATCTTCTATTTGCTCTCGTTTTGTTACGTGAGTTTTTAAAATATCTTCCACAAATTTTGAAAGACTGGTACCTCGTTCTTTTACATATACTTTTGCCAGCTCTATGATCTCTTTATCCAGTTTTAAAGTGAGTTTTGTATTCATTACCACGCATTTCTACAAATGTACGTACAAAAATTAATTAGTACGTATAGAGCAATTGTTATACTCTCACAGAAATACCTTTACTATTCAATTGCTGTTTAAGTTCAGGTACAGGCAACTCACCAAAATGAAAAATACTTGCCGCGAGACCCGCACTGGCTTCTGTTTTATTAAATAGCTCTGCAAAATGAGTAGCAGTACCACCACCTCCAGATGCGATGATGGGAATGTTTAGCTTTCGCGAAAGCGTATCTGTAATTTCAAGAGCAAAACCGTTTTTAGTACCGTCGTGATCCATACTGGTCAAGAGAATTTCTCCAGCGCCTCGTTGCTCGCACTCCTCACACCAGCTGATTGTTTCCTTATCCGTTTCCACACGTCCCCCTGCAACAAAAACTTTGTCAATAAACTTGTCAACTTGCACTGCTTTCTGAATCTGTCCTTCAATTAAGCTCATTCTCTTAGTGTCTACCGCCACAACGACGCATTGACTTCCCAGCTCAGCAGCAAGTTCATTAATTAACTCTGGTCTCTTTACCACGGCGCTATTAACGCCGATTTTATCAGCACCAGCCTTGATGATTTCCTTAGCAAGTTTGACATTATTAATACCACCGCCTACAGTAAATGGAATGTTTAAAACAGCCGCAATCTCACGCACGAGCGGGACTAAGGTGTCTCTCTTTTCCACGGTAGCCGTGATATCGAGAAAGCACAATTCATCCGCACCTTGCTCTGCATATTGCTTAGCAAGCGTTACGGGATCACCCGCATCACGCAAACCTACAAAGTTGATTCCCTTTACCGTTCTACCATCTTTGATGTCCAGACAGGGTATAATTC
>JBARYP010000049.1:0-38375 GCA_049647945.1 Nonlabens sp.
TTTAGTGTATTGGGTAGAATTTCCAATAATATTGGGTGGCAATTATTGTGGAATCGTGCATTAGATTGAAACGGTGGACTTTCTGTCCCGATAGCTATCGGGAGAGCCGGATACTCTAACCAACTGAGTTATAGGCCCAAATCTCCTTTTATCCCAAAGGACTGGAAATTTACTATAATTAGCTACTTCTACAAAGGCTAAGTATAAAACTTTGTGGGTTGCGGTTATTCCGCTTTCGCGAAAGCAACATTATCTTAAAACATAATACAACTTCAGGGAATTAGGTGTGACTACTCTATTTCCTGACACAATTCTACTAATACACCGCTCGTATCTCGCGGGTGCACAAAAGCAACCCATTTATTGTCGGCGCCACGCTTGGGTTCTTTGTTCAAGATTTGAAAACCCTCGTTCTCAAGTCTATTAAGTTCTGCACTTATATCATTTACCGCAAAGGCAACATGGTGAATACCAGCTCCTCTTTTTGCAATAAATTTTGCAATGGCACTATCGGTATGTGTTGCTGCCAGCAGTTCAATCTTGTTCTCGCCAGATTTAAAGAAACTAGTATGGACCTGCTCACTGGCAACTGATTCTTCCTTATAGGGAGGCGTACCCAGTAACTTTGTGTAGACCTCGTTTGCCGCGTCAAGATCCTCTACCGCAATCCCTAGGTGTTCAATCTTTCCTAACATACCTTTAAATTTGATACAAAGGTAAGGGGCTGTTGAGGTTTACTACATTAAAAATGGCTGGACTTAAGCTTTCATTTCTACCCAAGCAGTCAAGGGGCTATTTCATAACTTTGCCACTATGGAAGAAACCAATAGACAGAAGAAGATAGGCGGAATTTTACAGGAGGACCTGTCTAATGTCATACAAGAGGTCTTGCGCAAAAACGCCGTGAGCAATTTACTGGTTTCTGTTACCAAGGTCCACGTCACACCAGATCTAGGTTATGCAAAGGTTTATCTCTCTGTTTTCCCTGCAGACAAAGCTACCGCGGTAGTCAATGAGATCGTAGAAATGGGTGATGAAATACGCTATGCCGTAGCCGGTAAGGTGCGTCACCAGTTACGTCGTATGCCAGACCTACAGTTCTTTAATGACGACTCCCTGGAATACATGGATCAAATCAACAAGGAACTTAAAGGGGAAAACAATCCTATTGAGAATCCAGAAATATTGCCACGACGTAAAAAGTCCTAGTGAACTTTTCACTTTACATAGCGCGCCGGTACCTCATTTCAAAAAATGGACGTGGTGCCATCAACATCATCAACTTCCTGAGTTTTTTTATAACGGTAATAGGTACCGCCGCCCTGTTTATCGTATTATCTGGATTCTCTGGTTTAAAGGATTTGAGCACCAGTTTTTCTAGTTACTTTGACCCAGATCTTAAGGTCACCGCGGTTTATGGTAAAACCATACCCATTACTCCTTCTATAGAATCGCAGCTATCGCTGCTGCCAGGGGTTGAGGAAGTGGCACCCATCATAGAGGAAAAGACTTTTCTCAACTACGAGGGTAAAAACCACATTGCCTTTATCAAGGGAGTACCAGATCATTATGATCGCATCATTGAGGTAGATTCTGTTTTGTATGAAGGTACGTGGCTTACTGGTATCGATCTACAGGTGGTTGTAGGTTATGGAATCGCTCAAAAGTTATCTCTACCTACTAACCAGTACGGGTCCTTTCTTCAAATTATGGTGCCACGACCCGGCAAGGGGGCGATCAATGCACTTAACTACGGTAACTCATTCACTACGCTGGATGTGGTCGCTACGGGTATTTTTGCAGCACAAAATGAAGATCTAAATAATACCTATGTATTTTCAACCTTACCCGCGGCGCGTCAGTTATTACGCTATGGCGATAGCGTTGCGACCGCTGTAGAATTAAAACTCTCTCCAGCGGCAGATGAAGATGAGCTGCGCAGTCAGATCAGAAATCTGTACGACGTTGAAGTCGAGATCAAGAACAAACAACAACTTAATGATACGCTTTATCGCATGCTCAATTCAGAGAATATAGCGGTGTATCTAATCTTTACCCTAGTCCTGGTCATTGCGCTATTCAATGTCGTAGGTTCTATCATCATGATGATTCTGGATAAAAAGAGAAATCTGCGCACACTAATTGATCTGGGTGCAGATGTTCATTCCCTACGTCAGATTTTCTTTATTCAAGGGTCGTTGATGACCATAGCTGGGGGCCTCATAGGCATATTGTTGGGAGTGGGCTTTGTCTATGCCCAGTTGCAATTTGAGCTCATCTATATAAACCCGGCGTTGCCCTATCCCTTCAGAATGGAGTTCTTCAATCTGGTGGTGTCGTTTGCTACCATAGCCGTACTGGGAATACTGGCAAGCCACATAGGTTCCCGTCGCATCAATAAGAGATTGCTGGATCAAGCAAAACTATAATCGCCAAATCGCTCCAGCACCTCGTCAAGCGTATCGTAAACACCCTGCGCACCGTCACTAGTGACCATTTTCAACCTTAATTCCTTAAAACTGGGGATTCCCTTGAAGTAGTTCGTATAATGCCGCCTGGTTTCAAAAACCCCTAGGTGTTCCCCTTTCCAAGCGATGGCCATTTCCAGGTGCCTACGTGCCACATCAACCCGCTCCTGCATGGTCGGTTTGGTGAGATGTTTTCCAGTCTCAAAAAAGTGTTTTACTTCCCTAAAAAACCAGGGATAACCTATACTGGCACGGCCTATCATTGCGCCATCCAGACCATAGCGATCGCGCATTTCTACCGCACGTTCCGGGGTATTTACATCTCCATTGCCAAATACTGGAATATGCATCCTGGGATTGTTTTTTACTTGAGCAATAGGTGCCCAGTCTGCATCGCCCTTATACATTTGTGCCCGTGTGCGGCCGTGTATGGAAATGGCTTTGATCCCTACGTCCTGCAAACGCTCGGCAACCTCAACGATCTTGATGGAATCGTGATCCCAGCCTAGTCTGGTCTTTACCGTAATGGGTAAATCAGTATGCTTGACCATTGCCTCAGTAAGGGAAACCATAAGGTCAACGTCCTTAAGAATGCCTGCTCCGGCACCCTTTGAAACCACTTTTTTGACCGGGCAACCAAAGTTGATATCTATAATATCTGGACGGGTCTTTTCTACAATGGCTACAGATTGTAGCATAGAGTCCAGGTTTGCGCCAAAGATTTGGATTCCCACGGGCCGCTCCGTCTCATAGATGTCCAGTTTCATGGTGCTTTTTGCGGCATTGCGTATCAATCCCTCGCTGGAAATGAATTCCGTATAAACTACATCGGCGCCATTTTCCTTGCACAGCGTGCGGAATGGTGGGTCACTCACGTCCTCCATGGGAGCCAGCAGTAATGGGAATTCTGGGAGTTCAATGTCGCCTATCTTGACCATGGGACAAAGTTACGGTACGAGTGGTGATTGTAGTTACGCTTTCGCGAAAGCGAAATTCTTGCCACACAGAATAATTATGACGGGGCGATAACCATAAGAGGCAGCATATTATGTGACCGCTGTGCCCTCTTGTTTTCCTTTTTTTCAAAGCCTGACTTCTAGCAGTAGAATTATGAAGGTTCCGCTTTCGCGAAAGCGGAATTCTAATCAAACCAATAGTTGCCGAATAATCTTAAAGTTGCACAGCGATAATAATAACTGCTGGCCATGATGCTGGGGTTCAAGATGGGATCGATGTAGTTTTCATAGGCTTTAATGTATCGATCGTTAAAAGACTCGCTGTTTATTGAAGTGAATTGTTCTAAACCGAGAATTAATTTTATCATAACTCATAGCTTGAAAGTATTCATATCTAATTACTTTAATGTAGTAATCGCCTAAGATTTAAAACTACCCAATCGTGTTCTTAACAATACACCAACGCTTCTAAAAAGCTCTGCCTATACTTTTGAACCATGAGGTGGATTATTGCTATTATAATATTTGCGGTGCTTGAAGTTTACTCGTTCCAGTTGATCAGGACACTATCACGTGGGCACTGGTGGAAATGGGTTTACCTAGCCGTATCGCTGGGGATTATCATCAATATCATCTTACAGTTTTCACTTCATCCAGATCGCACGCAAGCCGTTCCTGCCAGGGATCTTGCCGTAACCTTATTCCTGGCATTTATGGCGGCAAAATTTGTCTTCATCCTATTCATGCTGGGTGAGGATATCTATCGCCTGGGTGAGGGACTGGTCAAGAAATTCTTTTTAGACAATCAAAATGCTGATGGATTTTTCCCGTCTCGCAGGAAATTTGTTTCTGGAGTGGGACTGGCACTTGCTGCATTGCCTTTTGGTGCGCTTCTTTATGGTGCCTGGAAGGGCAAGTATAATTATGAAGTGCGCAGTTATGAACTCAGTTTTGATGATTTGCCAGCAGCTTTTGATGGTTATACCATTACCCAGCTGAGCGATATACACGTGGGCAGTTTTGACGATAAGGAAGAAGTGCGTAGCGCTATAAAAATGGCAAACGACCTGAAAAGCGATGTCATTTTCTTTACGGGCGACCTGGTCAATAATGTTTCGCGCGAACTCTGCGGCTGGGAGGAAATTCTGGGATCGCTCACGGCTCGTGACGGCGTATTTTCTGTACTGGGAAACCATGATTACGGGGACTACGTACAATGGGACAGTCCTGCTGCCAAAAAAGCCAATCTGGATGAGCTGCAAACCATCCAAAAGAAAATGGGTTGGCGGCTGCTCCTGGATGAAAACCATACGCTAAAGCGCAATAAAGACACATTGAACATTGTAGGAGTCCAGAATTGGGGCGGCGGCCGCTTTCCTAAATACGGTAATCTAGAAAAGGCAACTCAAGGTCTTGCCGATGAAGACTTCAAAGTATTGCTCAGCCATGATCCTACGCACTGGGATTTGCAGGTAAAGGATGCTGCTAGCACTTACCACCTAACATTGAGTGGTCACACGCACGGAATGCAATTTGGGATTGAAATACCTGGATTTATTAAATGGAGTCCTGCCTCGTTTGTTTATAAAAAATGGGCTGGGATCTATAAAGAAGCCGGACAGTTTCTCAATGTCAACCGCGGTTTTGGTTATCTGGGTTATTCTGGTAGGGCTGGTATCTGGCCAGAAATTACGCAGATTACCCTGAGGAAAAGGAATTGAACAGTTGAACCTAAAGTAATGTAGCATTTGTCAAGACAAATTTCAAGACATATCGTATTATTTAAAGGATGTGTTGATGCTCATTATTATGTAAAAAACTTTCTTATAGGGATTAGAAGATCTGTAATAAATCCGTTTTAAGTATTTTAGCCCCTGGAATGACTTATTAAAATTTCCAATCTATCTTATGAAAGAATTTTATCCAGAAATAAAGTTAGAATTATATTTTTTGCTTTTTGGGTTTCTAAGTACATGGTTCTGGTGGAATTTAGGAATTGATTTTAACTTCTGGTTAGATTATTTTATAATTGTTCCTACTACCATAATCTATATTTTGTCCATTAGCATCATTGCAGTCAAATGGTATAAATGGAACAAACAAGAGGCTTGACTTTCTGAACAAAGTGAAATATGAGCCTTAGTTAAAACAGTTCCATCAACGGAAACACGACCAATTATGATAAAAATGCACTTAAAGCTTCTTTATCTGTAGCTCATCAAGGTTCTGCAATCTTGATTAGGAATTAATAACCTGATTATTATGAAAGAATTTTATTCAGAAATTAAGCTAGAGTTGTTTTATCTACTTTTCGGTCTTTTAAGTATATTGTTCTGGTGGAGTTTAGGAATTGATTTTAACTTTTGGTTAAACTATGTTGTGATCATTCCTCTTGCGGCATTATTAATTTGTCAGATAGGTCTTATTCTATTCAAATGGTATAAGTGAAATAAGCGAGATGCTTAACTTGTTGAAGAAGGTTAAACAAGGGTTTATGAACAGGATTGCAATCCATAATTCTATTTTTTAAAAGGAAAGGATCAATATTTAATAGTGCCTAGGGCTGTTTTATTAGTCATTATAAATAAAGATATCCATATATAACAGGTACAGAAGATTTATTCTATTATAAAAAAATCTGGACAATTTATATACTGGATTGCGGTTTGCCTCCTTCCTCTGGTTAATCGGCTTGGATCTTAGTTTTTGGCTCAACTGTATTGGAATTGTCACTACTGCTATTATCATTCTATTTCCCATAGGTAGTATGATTAGGAAGTTGATAGCATTGTTAATCAGTAATCGCAATTAGAGGCGTTATTCAATATAAGGGAATGCTTGACTTTCAAATATCAATAAGCAAAGGATTCACTTCATCACCACGTAACAAATTACACTCCGGGTTCAATCGCTACGGCATCATATTCCTGATCCTTTAGAAATCTCAGATACAGCGGTAAGACTTGTTTTAAAACAACTTCAGATTTTAAGCTGTCGTGAAAAACGATGACGCTTCCATTTTGGGTGTTTTTCTTTAGGTTCTTGAGAATACTTACAGGACTTCTGCTCTGATCAAAATCTCCCGAAAGCACATCCCACATTACTACGGTATAACCTTTATGCATTAACTGCTTTGCTAGCGCAGGATTTATCTTGCCATAGGGTGGTCTGAACAGCTTTGAATCAATAAGTCTTGCAGCCTTATCCACATCTTGCAGGTAATCAGTTGTACTAGACCTCCAGGCGTTGAGATGGTGGTAGGTGTGATTACCTAGTTTATGGCCATCACTTTCAATTTTATGGAAAAGCGCTTTATTTCTAGCAACACAATCTCCTATACAAAAGAAAGTTGCTTTAAAGTCATACGTAGTTAGTTGCTCCAGCACAAAGTCTGTAACGCCCGGTGTAGGTCCATCGTCAAAGGTAAGATAGACACGGGACAATCTCCTATCACCATGCCAAAACAATCCAGACCAAAGCCCCGATATCCAGTCTGGAATGCGATCTGGATAAAAGGGCATTAATCTTCTAGTTCTTCTGGTATGGTTTCTAGTGCAGGCTCCGTACGCAAATTATCAGCCCCAGTGTCCAGCAAATCCCTAAGCTCTTGTGCCTCGATAGAATCTATGGACATACCGGTATCCTGGTTGCGTTTAATCAAATACTCATCATCAAAAAACCTAGGGAATGAAGCGAGATAGGCATTATAGATATCAATGTGCTTATCCATCATTTGCTTGTCGTCATAGTAGATTGCTGTTTCTACTAATGAGTTATAACGCAAGATTGCGGTAAAGATCTCGGTTTGGGCTTCAACTTGTTCCTCTAGCTTTAAGGCTTTGTAAAAATCGATCTCGTCTTGATACTTTGCAATGGTTCTATCTAGAAGATCTCTTGCCTTTTCATTCTTCTCCACCTCGTAGTACCCAGATATAAAAGGTTCAATCATTGAATAATGCTGGTAGTAGTCCAGCGGCATATGCTTCATACCCAGATCCAGTAATTCCTCGGCCTTTTCATACTCACCTTCTTTGGTCAACGCCTCTGCAACGCGGGTAATGTTACTGCGGTAACCCACGCTGTTGCGACGCGTTTCAATATCGTGGTAAATGTCTGGATCACTACTATTGCCCCAGTCCCAGTTTTTAATCACCTCATAAGAATATTGTGCGTCTATACGTCCCATATCAAAGGGATCTCTCGCATTTTCAGGTTCAGAGAGAATAGGGATAAGCCTAAAGGCGCAGCCGTCCATTTGCAGGTAATCCTTCATCCAGATATAGTCTGCATCACTAAAGGCACCACCCGAAAAATAAATAGGACGTTCCCAATTGTTTGCATTTATAATGTCCAGCATGAGGAGCCTATTTTTATAAACGATTTGGTTTTTAATGGTAATCACGATTTCATCTACGATCTTATCGGCATCTTCTGGACGCACCACGCCATTTTTCAAAACAGCTTCTTTGTTTACGGGAATGCGCACGAGCTGAGCTGGAAAAGTATGGTCTGCAATACCATTATCCGTTAAATAGGCTTTAGTAAATTCTCTCTCACTAGCGACCCATTCCATCCATTCCTTTAAGCTCACGGTGTCGGGAACTTTATAGTTGGCGCCCGTGCGATCAACGATATTTTGAAGGTTTTCTTTACCTGGAAAAATTACCGCATCGCGCGTCCCATAGACATACTTATCGTGTGCAAGTGTACTGGGTACGGGCTCACTTTCCCAAGCCTGTTTTTTCATGTCGTCCATGTACCAGTCTGTACTTAATAATGAAGTACAGACCACCCGCACATCTGTACGGTAACCCTCTACTTCTTGAGCATACCATAAAGGAAATGTGTCGTTATCTCCTATAGTAAAGATTAGTGCATTAGGCAGGCAGCTGTCCAGGTACTTTTTGGCGCTGGCGAGGGCAGTATATTTATTGGAGCGATCATGATCATCCCAATTTTCAAAACCCATTAATAAGGGTACGGCAATAAAACAGGCGGCAATAGATATTACTTGCGCGGGTGTGCTCTTGATGTAATTTTTTAACCCCTCATAAATGCTGTAAACCCCCATTCCTATCCACATACTGAAAACTAGGAAGGATCCTACGTATGCATAATCACGTTCTCTTACCTGGAACATGCTCTGGTTAAGGTAAACGATGATGGCAAGCCCAGTAAATAGAAACAGTACTAGCGTGACGTAGAAACTCTTGGGATCACGAGTGGCGTGAAATATCAAACCTATGATACCTAATATAAGTGGTAAGAAAAAGTAGGTATTTCTGGCCTTATTGTTAAGCATGTCATCACTTAACTCATCTTGTGTACCTATGTGCATGGAGTCAATGAAATCAATACCACTCAACCAGTTGCCATTGAACATATCCCACTCTCCCTGAATATCGTTTTGCCGCCCGGCAAAATTCCACATAAAATAACGCAGGTACATATAACTTACCTGATATTGCGCCAGGTATCGCATATTTTGTGCAAAAGTGGGTCTCTCAATATCTACATAATCACGCAATGAACTTATGGCCTCAAGATACTCGCCACTATCTATCCTGCCTCGTTCATACTGTCGTTTGTAATCTTCCAGTAGACCGCTCAACTCCTCACTTCCCCTATAATCATCCTTAATGGTATAGTTGATGCCACCCATGAAATCCACAAAATTTGATGCCCTGGAGCCATCTGTCATGCGGGGCAACCATCCATTGTGGTCATTATGAGTGTTTTGCATGGCGTTTTTGTACTGGTTCACGACCACATACTTACCGTTTTCATAGTCTCGCTCGTACTTAGGCTTATCATCTATGTAAGGCTGGTCGGGATCGAGGCCCGCGTAACTGTCTGTAAAAGATTTTCCATAGAACAAGGGTGCGCTGGGATATTGTTCACGGTTGAAATAGGCCAGCAATGAACGGGCATCTTCTGGGCGGTTCTCGTTGATCGGCGGGCCGGCATTAGCTCTTATGGGCAGCATGGTCCAGCAGGAAAACCCTATCAAGATGAACATGACAGATAGTGAGATGAGGTTGAGCTGGGGTAGGTTACGCTTTCGCGAAAGCGTAATCAACAGAACAAAAATACCCACGATTAACAGGAACGTGATGATCGTACCAGAATTAAACGGCAATCCCATCTCATTGACAAAGAAGACCTCTAGATTACCAAAAACCTTAAGTGTAAATGGAAGTAAGAGGATAAAAACAAATAGCAGCGCGGCTACCACGGCAATATTTGCGACGATGAAGTTAAGGACTGTTATTTTTTTATAATGTTTAAAATACCACAGTAATCCTACGGCTGGAATGGTAAGGAATCCCAGAAAGTGAATTCCAGAAGACAGGCCCACCATAAGAGAGATTAACAGCAACCACTTGTTGCCACGAGGTAGCATCATATCGCGCTCCCACAGGAGTCCCAGATAAAAAATCAGGCTCATGAGTAAGGCGGCTGGGGCATAGACCTCTGCCTCTACGGCATTGAACCAGAAACTGTCTGTAACTGCAAAGGTGAGCGAGCCCACCGCCGCGGCACCCAGTATAACTACATCATTTGCCTCACCTTTTATAATGTGCCTCTTGAGCAATAAACTGAGCGACCAGAACATAAACAGAATGGTGAATGCACTAGAAAAAACCGCCAGTAGGTTGACGGTGTATGCGATGTCAGTCACGTCTAGGGCAAAGACTGAGAATGCCGCGCCCATCATCTGGTAGAGAGGTGCTCCTGGGGGATGGCCTACCTCAAGTTTAGAAGATGTGGCGATGTATTCTCCTGCATCCCAGTAGCTTACTGTAGGCTCTACCGTGCTCCAAAATATTAATAGTGCTATCGCAAAAACTACCCAACCGATAATTTTGTTGAGTTTGCCGTAGTCTAATGTCATGTTCAAAATTAAAGAGGGCTAAATTACGTATTATTAACTTTCAACCTTGTAACGGTATGCCATGACTTTACGTATATCAATAGGCTGACAAAATGGTGGATACAACCTAAGTCCCCGTGGTTCTGGATCGACTATAAATATTTTTAATAACCGTTTGCAGGAAATGGGAATAGTATTAAATTTGCACCCCATTTAGTCCTATGGTGTAATGGTAACACTCCGGTTTTTGGTACCGTCATTCTAGGTTCGAGTCCTAGTAGGACTACTTGTTAATCCCCAGTTCATTTTGAGCTGGGGATTTTTGTTTGAGCTATTTCTTACTCTGCCTGATTTAAAGTTGCTATACTACTGCCTTAAATCAATTTTGAACTTAAGTTTTTTATTTCTTGATCCTAAAAGTGACTACCGGCATACTGGCGTGGTTAAGCATATCACCACTCTTGCTGCCATTGAAAAAGTGACTAAGTCCACGACGTCCCTTTATTCCTAGACCGATAATATCTCCTTTAACGGATTGTGCGTAGTTGAAAATTCCTTTTTCTATGGAGTAATCGTTGTAAATAGCGTAAGCGTGAGGCTGCACGTCTTGGTCTTTAAGGTAGGCTTTTACCTTTTCTTCAGCTTCCTGGGTGCTCTTAAAATTGTTAGGGGTGTTGACATAGATGATGTGTAGCCTACAATTAGTATGTCGCGCAAAAATATCAGCTTCTTTTAAGGCACTTATGCTCTTTGGATTTAGGTCAGTAGCAAAAACAAGGTCGTTTACGTCTAGGCGTTCTTTTCTATCTTTTACGATTAATACAGGGACATCACTATTGCGTACTACCTTTTCTGCGTTTGAGCCTACATAGCGATTTCTGATCCCGTCACTCCCGTGACTACCCATCACGATCAAATCTGCGTTACGGCGTTTTACAGATTCCATAATACCACTAAAAGCTGCCCCAGTTTCAACATCTCCATGAATGGTAACCCCGTCCAGAAAATCCTCTTTCATGAGATTGTCAAACTTTTCTTTTGCCAATTTCATAAAGAAAACAGCTTCTGGGAGGTTGCTACTGGCATTATTTGCTAGATGTAGAGGAAGTGCCAGCTGGTGCAACAGGTAAATTTCACCATCGTTTTCTCTCGCTATATCTGCAGCGACTCTCAATGCATTTTCTGCTTCAGTTGAAAAATCTGTAGGGACGATTATTTTTTTCATAACTAGCTGTTTTGATTGCTTTAAAGATAATGAATTTAAAACCATTCCTTTACGTCGCCACTACTTAGGATAACTATAAAATTGTATTATATTTGCACCGAATTTAAGGAAAGGTGAGGGGACGAAAAGTCCCCTCTTTTTTTAAGGTATGTTGAAGGAACGAGTAGATGATTTGCTGTCACAGGCGTTTGAGGAGCGACAAGATCTGTTCCTGATTGACTGTACTATAGGTAGTGCAAACAACATCAATGTTGTAATTGATGGTGATGAGGGTGTGAAGTTGTCAGACTGCATCTTTATATCACGAGCTGTAGAACACAACCTAGATCGGGATGAAATTGACTTCTCAATCGAGGTGACTAGCGCCGGTGCCGCTACCCCATTGCAATTGCCTAGGCAGTACAAGCGCAATGTGGGACGTACGTTACAAGTTGAGTCTGTGGATGGCGTACTGGAAACGGGAGAGTTATCGCAGGTAAGTGATGATGGGGTATTGATAAAGTGGAAGGCTAGAGAGCCTAAACCCATTGGCAAGGGAAAGCATACCGTAGAAAAGGAGTGGAGCCTTACTTATGAAGAGATCAAGCAGGCAAAAGTTGTTATAACATTTAATTAAAAAGAAGTATGGAAAATCTCGCGTTGATCGAGTCTTTTTCTGAGTTTAAAGATGATAAACTAATTGACCGTGTCACCTTGATGGCCATTCTGGAAGATGTTTTCAGGAGTGCGCTTAAGAGGAAATATGGTGAGGATGATAACTTTGATATAATTATTAATCCAGACAAGGGTGATCTAGAAATATGGCGTAATCGAGTAGTTGTTGCAGATGGTGAGGTGGAAGACGAGAACTCTGAGATTTCCCTTTCTGAGGCGCAAAAGATCGAGCCAGATTATGAGGTAGGTGAGGATGTTGCTGAAGAGGTTAAGCTGATTCAGTTAGGGCGCAGGGCGATACTTGCACTTAGACAAAATTTAATCGCAAAAATTCACGAGCACGATAACACAAACATTTTTAAACACTTTAAAGAGCTTGAAGGTGAGTTATACAATGCAGAGGTTCACCACATACGCCACCGCGCCATAATTTTGCTTGATGACGACGGCAATGAGTTAGTAATGCCCAAGGACCGCCAGATTCCATCTGATTTTTTCAGAAAAGGGGAAAGCGTCCGTGGAGTAATTGAAAGCGTGGAGTTAAGAGGGAATAAGCCCAATATCGTTCTGTCACGCACCTCGCCAAAGTTTCTGGAAAAGCTATTTGAGCAGGAAATACCTGAGGTTTTTGATGGTGTTATACAAGTTAAAGCAGTTGTAAGAGAGCCAGGTGAGAAGGCTAAGGTTGCTGTGGACAGCTACGATGATAGAATAGATCCTGTAGGTGCCTGTGTAGGTGTCAAGGGTTCTCGTATTCACGGTATTGTACGTGAATTAGGAAATGAAAATATAGATGTAATCAACTGGACAAATAATACACAGTTGTATATAAGTAGGGCGCTAAGTCCTGCAAAGATTGTATCTATGTCCCTGGACGAAGAGAATAAGAAGGCCGAGGTTAGATTAAATCCTGAAGAGGTGTCAAAAGCCATAGGTCGTAGAGGTCATAACATAAGACTGGCGGGTAAACTTACTGGCTACGATATTGATGTGATACGAGAAGGTGTTGAAGAAGATGTGGAATTAACTGAATTCTCTGATGTGATTGAGGGTTGGGTAATTGAAGAGTTCAGTAAAATAGGTTTGGATACGGCAAAAAGTGTTCTAGAGCAAGACGTTGCCGACTTAATAAAACGTACAGATCTTGAAGAGGAAACGGTTATTGAAGTCGTGACTATCTTGAGATCAGAATTTGAGGATTAAGAATAAAGTCAATTTGTTACCATTATATGGCCGAAGTTAAAAATATGAGACTCAACAAGGTGCTAAGAGAATTTAATATTTCTCTTGATCGCGCTGTAGAGCACCTATCTGCAAAGGGGATAGAGATAGAGGCACGACCTACTACAAAGATCGATGCGTCTATTTATCAAGCCCTTGCTGATGAGTTTCAAACTGATAAAAGTAAAAAAGTCGCCTCCAAGGAAGTGGGTGCAGAGCGTCGTAAGGAGCAAGAAGAACTGCGCCTGCAACGTGAGAGGGAAATTGAAGAGAAGGAACAAAGAAGACGCGAGGTAATAAAAGCCAAAGCAAATCTTGAAGGACTAAAGCAAGTGGGAACTGTTGATCTGGATGAAAAACCAGCTCCAGTTGAGGAAGCAACTCCTATTGAAAGAATCAAGGAAGAAAAGCCACAAGCTGTTAGCATCCCTACAACTGAAAATGTTCCAGCGGCTAGTAAAGAATCAGAGCTAAAGCCAGAGGCTACTGATGAACCAGAGGTAGTCTCTAATAGGCCAAAAGCAAAAGGAGCGACCGTCAAAGGGAAAATAGACCTTGAGCCAAAAAAGACCAAAAAGGTAGCCACAAAAACTGCCGAAGAGCCAAAAGGATCAGAGCCGGTAGCCGTCAAGATTACTGAGGATAAAGCTCCTAAGGCAGGTAAAGTTGCTGATGCACAGGATGCTGTAGTAAAGGAACCAGCAAAGGAGACTGGTGACGCAGCTACCACGGCTCCCGAGGTTAGTACAGATGGCGAGCCAGAAAAAATTAAGACTGAGTATAAGAAATTAGGAGGTCTAAAGGTTACAGGTCAGAAAATTGATCTTACTAAATTTGCTAAACCTAAGAAAAAGACTGACGGTAACCGTGGCAAGCGCAAGCGCATTACAAAGCCAGGTGCAAGTGGTCCAGGAGCAAACAGGAATCGTAGAGGTGGCAACAACCAGCCCCGTAAACCTATTATCAAGGCAGAGCCTACAGAAGAAGAAATCCAAAAGCAGGTTAGGGAAACCCTTGAAAAACTACAAGGAAAGTCCTCAAATCGAGGTGCAAAAAACCGTCGTGAAAAACGGGATCGACACCGCGAAAAGGTTGAGCTGGAGCAAGCACAAGCTGAGGAGAAAACACTACAGGTTACAGAGTTTGTGACTGTAAGTGATATATCTACCATGATGGATGTGCCTGTCAACAAGGTTATAGGCGCCTGCATGTCTCTAGGCATGATGGTGACTATGAATCAGCGTCTGGATGCAGAAACCATGAGCATCGTAGCCGAAGAATTTGGCTATGAAGTCGAGTTTGTCAATGCAGACATTGAGGAAAGTATTACCGAAGTAGAGGATAGCGCCGAAGATCTGGAGCATAGAGCTCCTATAGTTACCGTAATGGGTCACGTAGATCACGGTAAAACATCACTACTGGATTACATAAGAGAAGAAAATGTAATCGCAGGAGAAAGCGGTGGGATTACGCAGCACATCGGTGCCTATGGAGTTCAGCTAGAAGGTGGTCAGAAAATTGCCTTCCTAGACACCCCTGGTCACGAGGCTTTTACCGCAATGAGGGCACGTGGTGCTCAAGTGACTGATATTGCAATTATCGTTGCCGCGGCAGATGATGACATCATGCCCCAGACCAAGGAGGCGATAAGTCATGCACAAGCAGCTGGAGTACCTATAATATTTGCCATCAACAAGATTGATAAGCCTACAGCAAATCCTGAAAAGATCAAGGAAGGCCTTGCGCAAATGAACTTGCTGGTAGAAGATTGGGGTGGTAAAATCCAGTCTCAGGACATATCTGCCAAAGTAGGGACCGGAGTTAAGGAACTGCTAGAAAAAGTATTGCTGGAGGCAGAGCTTCTGGACCTTAAGGCAAACCCAGATAAACCAGCCACCGGTACCGTAGTAGAGGCATTTCTCGATAAGGGTCGTGGTTATGTTTCAACCATTCTTGTTCAATCCGGTACACTTAAAGTAGGAGACTACGTTCTTGCGGGTCCTAGACATGGTAAAGTAAAAGCGATGCAAGATGAACGTGGTAACGATGTCCAGGTAGCTGGACCGTCAACTCCAGTATCCATATTGGGTCTGGATGGAGCTCCACAGGCTGGAGATAAGTTCAATGTATTTGAGGATGAACGCGAGGCAAAATCAATCGCGGCAAAACGTACCCAACTACAACGTGAGCAGTCCGTAAGAACACAAAAAACGCTGTCCCTTGATGAGATAGGCCGTCGTATAGCTCTAGGTGACTTTAAGGAACTCAATATTATCCTTAAAGGTGATGTTGATGGATCGGTAGAGGCATTGACTGATTCATTCCAAAAATTGACGACAGAGGAGATACAAGTGAATATCATTCACAAGGCTGTAGGTGCAATCACAGAAAGTGATGTATTGCTGGCAAGTGCTTCTGATGCTATAATTATAGGATTTAATGTGCGTCCTCAAGGAAATGCAAAATCTATTGCAGAGCAAGAAGAAGTAGATATCAGGACTTACTCAATTATCTATGACGCCATCAATGATCTTAAGGATGCGATGGAAGGTATGTTGTCTGCTGTCTTTAAGGAAGAAGTTACCGGTAATGCCGAAGTACGACAAACCTTTAAGATATCTAAGATCGGTACCATCGCAGGATGTATGGTTACCGACGGTAAGATCTATCGCAATAGCGGAATCAGAATTATTAGAGATGGCATTGTAGTCCATACAGGGGAACTTGCCGCGCTTAGAAGATTTAAAGATGACGTTAAGGAAGTTGCAAAGGGTTATGAGTGTGGAGTTCAAATTAAGAACTTCAACGACCTTCAGGAACTGGATGTAATTGAATCATTCCGTGAAGTAGAGGTTAAACGTACTCTTAAGTAAGAACAATATTCTTTAATAAAAAAGGCCCGATAACTTTTAGTTATCGGGCCTTTTAAATGAAAAAGCGGTTAAGGTTTCATTACCTTGGCTTGTTTGAAAAAGTCCTTTAGTTTCAATAGTGCTCTTTCTGCTTCTATACGATTTTTAAAAGAGCCTACTCTTACAGCGAGATAAGGCGCTTCCCAAAACATTTCAGCATTCCAGGTGTAGTCCAGTCTCTTATATTTGGACTCGATATCCTTTGCGGCAGCCCTGTCGCCATAGAAAAGTTGAATCGTATACCGCTCCTTAAAAGTACCTTTTTTATCAAGCACCGCCTTTTCTTTAATCAATTGATCCAGCACCTTGGGATCTACTTGCTCACCATCTTGAGCAATAACAAATCCCCCTATTAAGATAAAAAAACTGACCAGTACCTTTTTCATAGTGTAAATGTTTACGCTTTCGCGAAAGCTAAATTTATTTAGAACGCTTTTAAATTAATATTTCAAATTTGACCTACACCGCTGTAGCTCATTATCGCTTATTTTTGCCAAAGCACGCGTGATGCGGTAAAATGCTGTAATTATTGTGCCAAAAGTATTGCAATAATCATTAATGATGGTGATAAATAAAAAAATACACTTTTCTGCCTGGAGGTTTATCCTAGCCCTTGTATTTGTAACGTTTTCAACGTTAAACGGTTACGCCCAGGAAGATAGTGCTACGACTAACGATGGTGAAGATGCCCTGCCGGTAGAAGCTAGCAGCGGTGATGCTAAACTGGGTGAGGCACTCTTTAAGTCAAACTGTGCCTCATGTCACAAGTTGTATAAAAATGCAACCGGTCCCTTGCTGCATGGCGTGAATGAACGTCGCGAGCGTGAGTGGTTGTACAAATGGATAAAAAACTCACCTGCATTGATCGCAAGTGGCGACCAGCAGGCGGTAGAGTTGTACAACGAGTGGGGACAAAAGAACATGAACACGTTCCTGGGTCTTTCTAATACTGATATTGACAATATTCTTGCTTATACTGATATCCCCAAGCCTGAACCGCCGGTAGGTGGTGGCGGTGGTGGTAGTGAACAAGTTGTTCCTACTGGCATGGATGCAATGACTCAAAACATCATTTTGGGGGCGCTGGCACTGGTGCTGTTACTACTAGTGGTACTATTGATCGTCGTAAACAAGACCCTAAAACGCTTTGCCGAGGCTAATGGGATTCAAACTGAATTTGAGGAAGAGGAATCTGTATCTCGCGCACCTATCTGGAAAGCTTTCCTGCAAAACCAGTTTCTGGTGCTGGTAACCTCTATACTCTTATTATTGGGTAGTGCCTATTTTGCCTACGGTGCATTGATGTCTGTAGGGGTTGACCAGGGTTATGCGCCACTACAGCCTATTCACTACTCACATAGGATACACGCTGGTGCAAGCCAGATTGATTGTAAGTACTGTCACTCCAGCGCACGTGAATCTAAGCATTCTGGAATACCATCCTTGAATGTGTGTATGAACTGTCACAAAGCTATTGCCGAGGTTGCTCCTGAAACCTACCAAGAAGGGATGGAAGAATACGGGGTTGATTACAACAAAGAGATTCAAAAACTCTATGCAGCTGTAGGCTGGAATGAGGATGAGATGTCATATAGTGGTAAAACACAGCCAGTAAGATGGGTGCGCATTCATAACCTGCCAGATCTTGCCTATTTCAATCACGCACAACACGTGACAGCGGGTAACATAGCTTGTCAAACCTGTCATGGTCCAGTAGAGGAAATGGAAATTATGTACCAGTACTCACCACTTACCATGGGATGGTGTATCAACTGTCACCGCGAGACTACTGTAGACCTGCAGGGTAATGGTTATTATGAGGAAATTCATAGAGAACTTTCAGAAAAACGTGGTGGTCGCCAGTTGACCATTGCAGATTTAGGAGGTCTTGAATGTGGTAAATGCCACTATTAATTATATAGTTTTAGAGTTATATGGCTACTACTAAAAAATATTGGAAAAGCAGCGTACAGCTACAAGAGGGCAACGATATTGTCAAAAATCTTGAGCAGAATGAGTTTGCTAGTCCCGTACCCGTAGATGGTTTCTTAGGAAATGATCAAGCGATGGAAGAGTCTGCGACAAGTAGACGTGACTTCCTGAAATATGTAGGTTTCAGTACCGCGGCAGCGTCACTTGCTGCTTGTGAGGGTCCCGTGATTAATTCTGTCCCCTATGTGAACCAGCCAGAACGGATCATTCCTGGTATGGCAAACTACTATGCCACTACTATTGCAGATGGTCATGACTTTGCCAGTATTCTGGTCAAGACTAGAGAAGGGCGCCCCATTAAAATTGAGAGTAATAAGGATAGTAAGTTTAGGGGACACGCAAATGCAAGAGTGCATGCGTCAGTTCTTTCTTTATATGATAACAATCGTTTACAGGCTCCGCAGGTAAATGGTAGTGATGCTTCTTGGGAAAAACTGGATAAAGAGGTAGCTCAAAAGCTCCAACAATTGGGAGGAAGAAAACTAGTCATTCTATCCCAAACCTATTCCAGCCCATCTATGGCTCGCATCATTGAACAATTTAGAGGTGCCTATTCAAATGTTGAGGTGGTTACCTATGATGCGATTAGTGAGGAAGCTGCTGTTGATGCGTTTAGTGCTAGATACGGTACGCGTGGCCTGGCAGATTATGATTTTACTGATGCACAATGCATCGTTTCAGTAGGAGCAGATTTCATTGGAGACTGGCAGGGTGGTGGCTTTAGTCATGGATATTCTGCGTCCAGGGTTCCAAAAAATGGGAAAATGTCCCAGCACTTGCAGTTTGAGGCAAACATGAGTTTGAGTGGGGCAAACGCAGACCGGCGATTCCCGGTATCCCCTACTCAACAAAAGAAGGTGCTTGCAAGTCTTTACGGTAAAATAGTAGGTGGTGGCTCATCTAGCGGCCTAGACACCGCTGTTGAAACTGCCGTAGAACAAGCCGCCATAGCGCTACGCAAGGGTGGTAGTAAGTCTGTGGTTCTTTGTGGTATCGCAGATCAAGGAGCCCAACAATTGACTATCGCAATCAACGAGGCATTGGGATCAACCATAGTGGATACTGATGCTCCCATTTTAACCAGAACCGGTTCAAACCGCAAGACACAACAGCTCTTGCAAGATATGGAGGCTGGTAATGTGGGTGCTTTATTTATTACTGGGGTAGATCCAGTATATAGCTATTATAACGGTTCCGCTTTCGCGAAAGCAATGGAAAAAGTAGATCTCAAAGTGTCATTTGCCACTCGCATGGACGCAACCGCTGCTTTGTGTGATTATGTAGCAACAACCCCCCACTATCTAGAATCATGGGGAGATACTGAGATTAAGAGAGGTACCGTGTCATTGACACAACCTACCATTCAACCCTTATTTGATACACGTCAGGTTCAAGAGACGCTTTTAAAATGGTCTGGAAGTTCTGAGTCTTACAAGGACTTTTTAAAAGAGTCTTCAAAATCTAATGGAGCTAGCTGGAATAAGGCGCTACAAGATGGATTTTATACAGGTACCGTTTCTGCTACTAGTTCTGATGAGGATTCTTCTACTTACAGCTCTACTCAAGTAATGGGTAATAGTGAGGCTCTAAGAAGATTGAATAGTAGTGAGTCCACAGGCGATTTTGAACTGGTTTTATATACTAAGGTCGCTATGGGAGCCGGTAAGCAATTCAACAACCCGTGGTTGCAAGAATTGCCTGATCCCATAACCCGTACTACCTGGGACAATTACGCCACTATCTCTAGAGTGGATGCTGAAAGACTGGGAGTTGAGAACGAACATGTCGCAAATGGTGCGCTAGATGGATCGTATGTAACCATAAGTATGGACGGTCGGGAAGATGTTGTTCTTCCTGCTTTGATCCAGCCTGGTCAGGCGCCTGGAACCATAGGTGTTGCTTTAGGTTACGGTCAGACTGCCTCTATTCAAGAGGAAATGCAGGTAGGGGTCAATCTTTATCCTTATTACAAAGAGGGAAATAATATCCAATCTGTCAATGTAAGTCTGGCAGGTATGGGAATGCACGAGTTTGCCTGTACACAGCTACAGAATACCATGATGGGTCGCGATATCATACGTGAGACTGACCTAGCAACCTATAAGACTGGTGATAAGGATCTATTCAATCCCATGCCTGAGGTGTCACTTAATCATATTGAAACCCCTGTAACCTCTCCAGATGTAGATTTATGGGAAAGTTTTGATAGATCTGTAGGTCATCATTTCAACATGTCAATAGACCTTAATGCTTGTACCGGTTGCGGGGCCTGTGTGATCGCTTGTCATGCAGAAAACAACGTTCCCGTGGTAGGTAAATCAGAGGTGCGTAGGTCTCGCGATATGCACTGGTTGCGTATCGACCGCTACTATTCCTCTACCAGTACATTTGAGGGTGATGAAGAGAAAAAAGACAATTTTGATGGTTTAGGATTGTTTAGTGAAAACGGTTCTCTTGAGGGTTTTGGAGAACTTGAAATTCCAGCAGATAACCCTCAGGTAGCATTTCAAGCGGTTATGTGTCAGCACTGTAATCATGCACCTTGCGAGACTGTTTGTCCAGTAGCTGCAAGTTCACATGGTCGCCAGGGGCAAAATCATATGGCTTACAACCGTTGTGTGGGAACTAGGTATTGTGCAAACAACTGTCCCTATAAAGTACGTAGATTCAACTGGTTCCTATACAATGGAAATGATGAATTTGACTACCACATGAACAACGATTTAGGTAGGATGGTTATCAATCCAGATGTAACGGTACGTTCACGTGGAGTCATGGAGAAATGTTCACTTTGTATTCGGATGACACAAATGACAATTCTTGAAGCTAAAAAGGACGGTCGCATGATTGTAGATGGAGAATTTGCTACGGCATGTTCCAACGCTTGTGGGGAGAATGCTATTGTATTTGGAGATATTAATGATAAGGAGTCAGAAATCTATAAGTCAAAGCAAAGTGATCGCATGTATCACTTGCTGGAAGAAGTAGGTACTGAACCTAATGTGATTTACCAGACTAAGGTCAGGAACATATAAGTTAACCAGGCATAACTAACAGAAAAAATTATGGCTCATTATGAAGCGTCCATAAGAAGACCACTAGTTACCGGAGATAAAACATACTCTGATGTAACTAGGGACATCGCTGCACCGGTTGAAGGCAAGGCAAACAAACAATGGTGGATCGTGTTCACCATTTCCCTGATCGCGTTTTTATACGGTTTGGGATGTATAACCTATACCATTACAGAGGGAATAGGTGTATGGGGACTGAACAAAACTATAGGCTGGGCTTGGGATATTACTAACTTTGTATGGTGGGTAGGTATCGGGCATGCAGGGACTTTGATCTCTGCGGTTCTTCTATTATTTAGGCAAAAATGGCGTATGGCCATCAACAGGTCTGCAGAAGCGATGACAATATTCTCAGTTATTCAGGCTGGATTGTTTCCTATAATACACATGGGACGTCCATGGCTGGCTTACTGGGTTTTACCTATACCCAATCAATTTGGCTCACTTTGGGTAAACTTCAATTCACCCTTGCTTTGGGATGTTTTTGCAATCTCAACCTATTTATCGGTATCACTTGTGTTCTGGTGGACGGGTCTATTACCTGATTTTGCGATGATCAGAGACCGCGCCGTGACTCCGTTTACAAAAAAAATTTACGGACTTCTTGCATTTGGCTGGAGTGGTAGAGCAAAAGACTGGCAACGGTTTGAAGAAGTGTCACTCGTTTTAGCTGGTCTAGCGACGCCATTGGTACTTTCGGTACACACTATTGTATCCTTTGACTTTGCTACCTCTGTAATTCCCGGATGGCATACAACCATATTCCCTCCATACTTTGTTGCGGGAGCCGTATTTTCTGGATTTGCCATGGTAAATACGCTGCTCATTGTAATGCGCAAGGTTGTGCATCTAGAAAACTATATTACCATCCAGCACATAGAATTGATGAATATCGTGATAATGATCACGGGTTCAATTGTAGGTGTTGCGTACATTACGGAGTTGTTTGTTGCCTGGTATTCAGGAGTGGAATATGAGCAGTACGCATTCTTGAATCGTGCTACCGGTCCCTATGCATGGGCCTACTGGGCAATGATGACCTGTAATGTTTTCTCGCCCCAATTTATGTGGTTTAAGAAGTTGAGAACCAGTATCCTTTTCAGCTTTGCCATATCAATAGTGGTAAACATTGGGATGTGGTTTGAACGTTTCGTGATTATCGTCACCTCACTACATAGAGATTATCTACCCTCATCATGGACCATGTTCTCTCCTACCTTCGTTGACATAGGAATATTTATAGGAACCATTGGCTTTTTCTTTGTGTTGTTCCTACTGTATTCTAGAACATTCCCTGTTATTGCGCAAGCAGAAGTAAAATCCATCCTCAAATCTAGTGGAAGTCTCTACAAAAGAATTAGAGAAGAAAAAATGACGTCTAACCACGCTGCATCATCCGGTGATCCTATAGCTCACCCTAGCGAGTAAGAAATATTATGGCTACACATAAAATACATGCTCTTTATACTGACGATGACCTACTGCTGCAAGCGGTCAAGCAGATCAGAGCGCAACATTACCATATAGAAGAGGTCTTTTGCCCTTTCCCTGTGCATGGACTAGAAAAAGCCATGGGAATCGCAGATACCAGACTGGCAATCAATGCTTTTTTATATGGTCTAGTGGGACTTGCGGTGGCAACGGCAATGATGAACTACATCATGATAGAAGACTGGCCTCAAAACATAGGAGGAAAACCCAGTTTTTCATACTTGGAAAACATGCCGGCATTTGTTCCCATCATGTTTGAGTTAACGGTCTTTTTTGCCGCTCACTTAATGGTCATTACCTTTTATTTAAGAAGTAGGCTGTGGCCATTTAAAAAAGCTGAAAATCCTGATGTACGTACCACAGACGATCATTTTTTGATGGAAATTGATGCTCATGGTGAGGATATAGATTCTATATCAAAATTTATTTATGACACCGGCGCAACTGAGATAGTTTTAATCGACGATAAAAATGCGCACTAATGAAGACAATGTTTAAATTTCTTTTAGCTACGTTGTGCATAATGGTGCTCATCTCCTGTGGAGATGACACTAAGATTGTAGACGCAAAGTCTGATCGTAGTTCGCAGTACTTCCCTAATATGTACGAAGACGTGGGGTATTCCACATATTCTGAGGGTGCAGTTTTCATGAACAATATGGAAGCTCAGAAACCTGTCGAGGGCACCGTATCAAGAGGGTGGATGCCTTATGATTATGAAGATAGTAATGAGGGTTACGCTTCCGCGAAAGCAGAACTTACCAACCCACTTCCCTACACCGAGGAAAATTTGACTGGTGGACAAGTACTTTACACTATCTATTGCGCTATATGCCACGGCACGAAAGGCGATGGAAAAGGACATCTAGTAACAACTGAAAAGATCCTTGGTGTTCCCAGCTATGACTCTAGAGAATTGACTCAAGGTTCCATCTACCATGTATTGTACTACGGTATTAATACCATGGGATCCTATGCGTCGCAAACATCAATTGAAGAAAGATGGCAAATCGCCCATCACGTGGATAGGTTGACCCGGGAGTTAAAAAAGGAGCCGGCTCGTGAATTTGAAAGCGGGGAAGCCATGATGACTATGGGGGACTCTATAATGAGTATGGGTCCTAGAGACAAGGATTCTGAAGTTGAAGAGGATGCTCTTCAACCTGGAGAAATTGAGAAATTAAAAGACAGCACAATAACCGATGGCCAGTAGGTAGCCATTAGAAAAGATATTTATGTTTATTCTTACTAGCAAGCTCAAGATTTTTGCCATAGTACTTATGGTTATCGGTGCTTTAATGACAGTTGCCGGTTTTCTCTTAGTGCCTACTGATGATGACATCAGGGGTATGATTTCTGGTCATGGCGACCATCACGGTACTGAATACGTGAAAGTAGGTTATGGTGATTCTCATAGTCACGACCATAATGAATCTAACCCACACAAAGAGACAGGATATGTAACTGATAACAGTACCCACGCGATGGAGCATGACTCCGTACACATGGATAGTCATGAAGTGGGTGAGCACCATGGTAGCGATACTGATTTTGAACACGTATCGCACCAAGTTCACAACAGGCCATGGTCCGCAGTATATGTTGCTGCATTCTTTTTCTTTATGATAGGGTTGGGTGCTTTGGTATTTCATGCTTTGCAAAAAGCAGCGCAATCAGGCTGGTCTATCGTTTTATTTAGAGTTTTTGAAGGAGTAAGTAGTTATATACTTCCTGGTGGAATTATAATGTTCATTTTGTTATGTCTAGCGGGATTTCATGTAACCCACATCTTCCACTGGATGGACCCAGAAGTTGTTGATATAGATAATCCGCACTATGATGCTTTAATAGCGGGTAAAACAGGCTTTTTGAACGTTCCTTTTTTTCTAGCGAGGGCTGCCGCGTTTTTAATTGGGTGGAATTTGTATCGATGGAATATTAGAAGGTTCGGTTTAAAACAGGATGAAGAGCCTAAAGGGAATGTTTGGTATAAAAAAGGTTTCAAGCACTCTGCAATGTTTCTAGTGTTTTTTCTAGTCACAGAATCTATTATGTCTTGGGACTGGATAATGAGTTTTGATCCACATTGGTTCTCCACTTTATTTGGTTGGTATATTCTGGCAGGAATGATGGTTTCTGCTATTACCACTATTGCCATTGTCACCATCTATCTTAAATCCATAGGATATTTGGAATATGTGAACAATTCGCATATTCACGACCTTGCTAAGTTCATGTTTGGATTCAGTATTTTCTGGACATATCTATGGTTCTCTCAATTCATGCTCATTTGGTATTCAAATATTCCAGAAGAGGTAACTTACTATGTTACCAGAATTCAGGACTATAACCTTGTTTTCTTTGGTATGGTAGCTATCAACTTCCTATTACCGGTATTGATTCTTATGAATTCAGATTTTAAAAGAGTTAATTGGTTTGTGGTCACAGCGGGGATTTTTATCATAATAGGTCACTATCTAGATATATACGTTGCAATCATGCCGGCAACTGTAGGTAAGTCATGGTTTATAGGATTACCTGAAATTGGGGCATTTCTGTTTTTTGCAGGGCTTTTTGTAATGTATGTATTCAATACGCTTACTAAAGCTCCACTAGTGGTCAAGCACGATCCTTTTATAGGAGAAAGCAAGCACTTTCATTATTAAAATCTTATTTGAAAAACTGTTATGACAGCATTTTTTATAATATTAATTGCCGCATTATTTGCAATCTCTATATGGCAAATTTCCAAGATTGTAAGTTTGGGAAAAGCTCCAGAGCCAGACGTTGAGGCCGTGGAAGTTGCTAATGATGGTGATAATAAGCGCCAGGGTCAATACATGTTGTACTTCGTTATAGCGATGTATGCAATGATGATTGCTTGTTTTGTAGGCTATCAAGATTACTTCCTTCCTGATGCTGGATCTGCACACGGTGCAGAATATGATAGCCTCCTGCTTACAACTACGATTGTAATTATGATTGTTCAAGTACTCACCCAGGGTTTGTTACATTACTTTTCATATAAGTACCATGGTCGTAAGGGGCAACGAGCACTTTTCTACGCAGACAATGATCGATTGGAATTTATCTGGACTGCAATACCTGTAGTAGTCCTAGCAGGTTTAATTCTATGGGGATTATTCTCATGGAACGACATTATGGATGCCAGCACAGATGATGATCCATTGATTGTCGAAGTGTATGCTTATCAATTTAATTGGAAAGTTAGGTATAGTGGTAATGACAACATTCTAGGTGATGCAAACGTGCGCTTCATAGAAGGTATCAATGAATTAGGAATCGATCCTACTGATGTGGATGGTAAGGATGATGTAGTTGCCATGGAGCTACACCTGCCTGTGAATCGTCCAGTTCTTTTTAAGTTTAGAAGCCAGGACGTTCTTCACTCTGCGTACATGCCGCATTTTAGAGCTCAAATGAACGTAGTACCAGGAATGGTAACTCAATTTAAATTTACGCCTACAGTTACTTCAGAGGATTACAAGTCAACTGAGTTTATGACTGAGAAAGTTCGTAAGATTAATGACATTCGTCGACAGAAGAGCAAGGAATTAGAAGCAGCAGGAGACGTTGGTCTAGATCCTTATGAATTTGAGTACTACTTGTTATGCAACAAGATTTGTGGTTCTTCCCACTATAATATGCAGATGAAGATTGTCGTAGAGAGTGAAGAAGATTACAACAAGTGGTTGAGTGAACAAAAATCCTTTGAACAAACACTAGCTAGCGCTACAAATTAACATCTATGGGACAGGCTATTGCAGTTGCACCTGAGCATACTCACGACGATGGACACCACCATCACAAAGAAACCTTTGTAACAAAATACATATTCTCACAAGATCATAAGATGATTGCAAAGCAATATCTTATTACTGGTCTTATAATGGGAGTTATAGGTATAGCCATGTCTATACTTATGCGTATGCAAATTGCCAACCCAGCAGAACCTAGTGTTGTTTTTGAGGCATTGTTAGGAAAGTGGGCACCTGGTGGTGTAATGGATCCAAGTATTTATTTATCTCTGGTTACAATTCACGGTACGATAATGGTCTTTTTTGTTTTGACCGCTGGTCTTAGTGGAACCTTTTCAAATTTTTTAATTCCCTTACAGATCGGTGCACGAGACATGGCATCTGGTTTTTTGAATATGGTTTCATACTGGTTGTTTGCAGTATCCTCGTTAATTATGTTGGGTTCACTATTTGTAGAGACTGGTCCTGCAGGTGCTGGATGGACTATATATCCACCCCTTAGCGCTTTGCCAGAAGCAATGCCCAATTCTGGACTAGGTATGACGTTGTGGTTAGTGTCTATGGCCATTTTTATAGCTTCCTCCTTGTTGGGTTCACTTAACTATGTGGTAACGGTAATCAATTTGAGAACTAAAGGTATGTCTATGACTAGACTGCCTTTGACTATCTGGGCATTCTTTGTAACTGCCATTATCGGTATTGTATCCTTTCCAGTATTACTTTCTGCTGCGTTACTTTTAATAATGGATAGAAGTTTTGGTACGTCATTCTTCCTATCTGATATTTATATCAAAGGTGAAGTTCTAGCAAACCAGGGTGGATCTCCAGTATTGTTTGAACACTTATTTTGGTTTCTGGGCCACCCAGAAGTATATATCGTATTGCTTCCAGCTCTAGGGATAACCTCAGAAATTATTGCCACAAATTCACGTAAACCTATTTTTGGGTACCGTGCTATGGTTGCGTCCATATTGGCTATCGCTTTTCTATCTACTATTGTGTGGGGTCACCATATGTTTATTTCGGGAATGAATCCATTCCTGGGATCTGTATTCACTTTTACCACACTACTTATCGCCATTCCATCAGCGGTAAAAGCATTTAACTATATAACTACTTTATGGAAGGGTAATCTTCAAATGAATCCCGCCATGCTGTTTTCCATAGGACTAGTCTCCACCTTTATTACAGGAGGATTAACGGGTATAATTCTAGGGGACAGTACACTCGATATTAATGTTCATGACACCTACTTTGTGGTAGCGCACTTTCACTTGGTAATGGGGATATCTGCCCTGTATGGATTATTTGCTGGGGTCTATCATTGGTTCCCAAAAATGTTCAATCGCATGATGAACAAAAACCTTGGATATATTCACTTTTGGCTGACCGCAATAGGTGCTTACGGGGTGTTCTTCCCTATGCATTTTGTAGGTATGGCTGGTCTACCTAGGCGTTATTACTCTAATACTGAATTCCCGTATTTTGATGATCTTGCTGATACCAACCAATTGATCACCTACTTTGCCATTGCAACGGCATTTGCTCAATTATTCTTTGTCTACAATTTTGTTAAGTCCATATTTGCTGGTAAAAAGGCCCCTGCAAATCCCTGGAAGTCAAATACGCTTGAATGGACTACAGGAGACAAGCACATTCACGGTAACTGGGTTGGACCTATCCCATCCGTATATAGGTGGCCTTATGATTACAGCAAGCTTAACGAGAATGATGATTATGTAATCCCGGGACAGGACTACGTTCCTCAGCACATTCCGCTTCAACCTTTTGAAGAGGAAATGAACCACTAAAAACTCAATATATTATACAAAGGCTCATCAATTGATGAGCCTTTTTTGTTTGGGTTTGCCAATCTAAAAAAAGTCTGTAAACCTAATAAGCTTGATCTATTTCTTCTATGAAGTCGTTTCTCATCTTCGCTATAAAAGACTTATGGATACTGCCCCAATACGTACGTTAATTTATAATTTGTCTACTACAGCCTTGCGTCTAGTCGCACCCCACTAAAATCCTAGACTTAAAAGCTATTAGGTGAGAAACTCAACTACTAGCCAATTGATATCATCGATTTTGCTACAAGTTTCCAAACATCTTCTTATTAACCGAACCTTTTTACTCGGTAGTCATTAATTTCTTTATTTGTTTAAAGTACATCAAGATAAGATCTATATTGAATAGATTATTTTTAAAAGATCTTGCCCTTAACTTTATGCAAGAAGGGCGCTCACTTTCAAATTTGATAATCGCACTAGGTTTGTCAATGGTGGCTGGTCTCTACACCCCTTTACGTTCACAAAATGTTGTTGTAATAGATAGTTTAAGCCGTGAACCTATCCATGAGGTTAGTGTCTCAGGAGATGGGAAAATACTAGCTCCTAGCAATCCATACGGTATAATTTAATTGTCTAATATCTCGAACATTGGTTCATTAGAATTTAAAAGTTCGTTCTACTACACTAGAATGATTCCAGTTCCAGTTCTAAAAGATACCATTACGTTGCTACCTAAAGCTGAACAATTGCGTGAAATACTGATTTTAGACCCTGACATAAAAACAAAGGCAACGAGGAAACTTAGAAAATCTGGTATAGTAAACAATACGACATTACGGTCAGGTCACTATATCAAAACCCTTTTGAGTCCCAAGCAATTATTGGCTGATAAAGCGATAGTGGGTTTTGATCTGAACATGCATAGAAATAAAGGCCATATAAGGAAGGACTGAATTGAGTATAAAAACTCTAATCTAATATTCAGGTTTCTGGTAATTAAGCGAGACACCCTTAATCGTCCTATCGTTCTTTATGAATCGACTGTATGTAAAGTCAGTCCAGATAACAATCAATTGATTAAAATTAGATTTGAAGACCAACCGATTATTTTCAAAGAACCCTTTAAGATAATTATAGAAAATCTCGGTAAAATAGATGGTAGTTTACAATTCCTAGATTCCAATAGGTGGGATTACATCAGGCCCGCTATTACCGTAGAAAAAAGTAAATACTATAATTCGGTTTCATTTGTGCCGTCTCCCATAGGATCAGACCTTCCCACCCGCAAGTTCAATTATAAAAATATGAACGTTCCCGGATTTTTGACCACGGACCAACCTTATACACTCAATTACCGATTATGTTACAAATAACTGATTTGAGATTTTGCTGCTATATATTGCTATTGAGCATACCGAAGCGACTCAAAAATGATCCTTGCATTTAATACCGTTAGATTTACTTATGCTAATAAGCTCCGCGAGCTGGATAGTCTTCTTTCTTTATAAAATCTATGGCGCTCAATACATTCTCCACACTAGGTCTCGCAAATGGCATGGTCTGGATCGAGGAGAAATACAAGTTATTGTCGCTGTTCACTAGAAAAATCCCTGGTTCAGAAAAGTGGTCAGGCTCCTTATCGCTTATCGCCTTAGAAATGTATAAACCTAATTCACGGGCTTTGTCTTCATCGAGACCATACGCAATGGGTAGCGATTCAACATCCCATTCTTCCTCTGTTTTCAGGGCCCGATCTTTATCATCCATGCTTATGGCACAAACATTCACGCCACGTTCTTCAAAATCAGACAAGTGGCGCGTGATAGATTCCAGCTGTTTTTTACAAATAGGACAATGTAGGCCTCTATAAAAATACAAGATGGTAAAATTCTTCGCATTTTGCTCGGCAAGATTAAAGATGGCTCCGTTGATCAAGGAAAGTTTTAGTTCCGGCATGGATTCTTTAGGTCTCATTTTTATTTTAAAGGTAACTTCAAAACCCATCTCACAGATTTAAATAAGTGTCAATTGGGATATGTTTGAGTTACGCTTTCGCGAAAGCGTAACACCCTTCCCCACCTATGCCACGATACAAGTAATAGTATTCACATATAATTAGTTAAACCACGCTTGATATGTGCGCTATCTTTGGTACATGAATGAAAATCTTGATCCAGAAGGAGGCCATTTTTCAGCCGAGGAACACGATGTAGATAGAGCCTTGAGGCCATTGTCGTTTGATGACTTTGCCGGGCAGGAACAGGTGCTGGAAAATCTTAAAATCTTTGTGGCAGCGGCAAACCAAAGATCTGAGGCGCTGGATCATACGCTCTTCCACGGCCCACCAGGCCTGGGTAAAACCACCCTGGCCCATATCCTGGCAAGTGAACTGGGTGTGGGGATTAAAGTGACATCAGGGCCAGTACTCGATAAGCCTGGAGATCTTGCGGGACTATTGACAAACCTGCAGGAGCGAGACGTGCTTTTTATAGATGAAATTCATAGATTGAGTCCCATCGTGGAGGAATACCTCTACAGCGCCATGGAAGACTATAAAATTGACATCATGATCGAGACCGGGCCTAACGCTCGCACGGTCCAGATCAACCTAGCCCCGTTTACACTCATAGGTGCCACAACGAGATCTGGACTGCTTACCGCACCCATGCGGGCCAGATTTGGAATTGCATCCAGGCTTCAATATTATTCCACAGAGCTGCTATCCACAATCGTTGAGCGCAGCGCACAGATCCTAAACGTTCCCATTGATCAAGAGGCTGCTATTGAAATTGCTGGTCGCAGCAGGGGAACGCCCAGAATAGCTAATGCGCTACTGCGTCGCGTACGAGACTTTGCCCAGATTAAGGGAAATGGGAACATAGATATCAATATCTCACAGTTTGCGTTGCGAGCGTTAAATGTGGATGCTTATGGACTCGATGAAATGGATAACAAGATTCTCATCACCATAATCGACAAGTTTAAAGGGGGCCCGGTAGGGTTGACCACATTGGCAACTGCTGTTTCAGAAAGTGCAGAAACCATAGAAGAAGTCTATGAACCCTTCTTGATCCAGCAGGGTTTTATCATGCGCACACCTCGAGGTAGAGAGGTGACAGAGACTGCGTATAAACACTTGGGAAAAACCAAGGTGCGCCCACAGGGTGGTTTGTTTGATTCATAGACATGAGAAAAGTAGATAAAGTTTCCACGCTGGATTTTTTGTTTAAAACCAGGCAGATATACAAGAATCCGCTGCCTTTTCACCGCGAGAATTTCCAGAAATACGGGAACACTTTCCAGATAAGTCCCAAACCTGGACTGTTAATCAATTTTACCTGTGATGAACAGCTCACCAGGCATATCCTTCAAAAGAACCAAAAAAACTACGACAAGTCAAAACTCCAAACCGATGATCTAGGTAAATACATAGGTCACGGCCTGCTTACAGAGAATGGTGAGAAGTGGAAGGCAAACCGTAAATTAATACAGCCGGCATTTTATAGAAAATCCCTGGTTTCCATCATGGACACCATGGACCAGGTAATAGTTAAGCAACTGGATGCTGTCCAGGTAGGAAAGGAAGTAGACGTTTACCCGCTTTTCAATGATCTTGCCTTCAAGATAGTAGCCCGCAGCCTTTTTTATCTTGAAGACATAGAGGAAGATATTGCACGACTGCAATACATTACAGAGAGTGCTCAAAAAATGTTGATCAAGGAACTGCGTATCCCGTGGATGAAATGGTATTTCTCGCGAGAGTGGCTGGCTGGAGATAAAAGCATTCCCCATAACTTGAGCCTGGTGGACGAGGCGCGCGATATTTTGAGGGGTTTTATAGAAAAACGCAGGAATGACGACCAGCAATATGACGATCTCCTGGACATGATGCTTCACAGCACCTATGAGGACGGTACGCATATGAGTGACGTCCAGCTGGTAGATGAAATTCTGGTCCTGTTTATAGCAGGTCATGAAACTACCGCAAACGCGTTGAGCTTTGCCCTACAATTGATTGCCAGACACCCTACGGCAATCGATAGGATAAGACAAGAAGCGGCTAGCCTTGATGAGGGTAATGACCTCATGCAATCCCTGATGTCACAACAGTATATCAAACAATGTGTGGAAGAAACCCTGAGACTCTATCCACCCGCCTATGTAACAGACCGTGTAGCCCGTGAGGCAGACACCTGTGGAGAATTTGAAATTGATGCGGGCAGCGTGTGGTTGATATCGTTTTATGAAATGCACCGCCGTCACGATCTTTGGCAGGATCCAGAAATATTTGATCCAGATCGTTTTGCCCCAGACAAGACAAAATCTTATCGGGATTTTTATTTTCCATTTGGCGCGGGACCGCGTATGTGTGTGGGTAACAATTTTGCCATGTTTGAGATGATGCTGGCTCTGGTGCGCATCGTGCAGCGCTATGATGTGACCTCGATGGTCGAGCAACTAGATTTTCACCCGTTGATTACGCTGCGTCCCAGGAACGCCATGGTACGATTTGAAAATCGCAGTAACAGACTCTAGGCACCATTCTACCTACGTGGGAGATAAGATGGTTTGAATCTCGCTTTCGCGAAAGCGTAACCATTCACAACCCCATTGCTGATCAACATCTGTGACACCAGCCCGGATGCATAAAGGGTAAAAATTTAGTTATTTAGGTAGAAACAGTGCCTTAAATATTTTATTTGCAGATCTTGACCAAAGGAGGCTATACAGCCCCAGCAACTGTGACTACCTAACTCTTTGGGTTACCTTTGAACTACTATTATCACATTAGATTATGAGCGAAAAGAAACGTAGGGAAGCGTTGATCTACCATGCAAAACCACAGCCGGGAAAGATACAGGTGGTGCCTACAAAACGGTACAGTAGCCAGCGCGATCTATCCCTCGCGTATTCTCCCGGAGTGGCAGAACCGTGTCTGGAAATAGCCAAAGATGTAAGCAACGTGTACAAGTATACCGCAAAGGGTAACCTGGTAGCGGTAATTTCAAACGGTACCGCGGTTCTGGGTCTGGGTGACATAGGACCAGAAGCTTCTAAGCCAGTAATGGAGGGCAAGGGCCTATTGTTTAAAATCTTTGCAGACCTAGACAGCTTTGATATAGAAGTTGATACAAAAGATGTCGATAAGTTCATAGAAACGGTCAAAAATATTGCTCCCACCTTTGGGGGAATAAACCTGGAGGACATTAAAGCTCCAGAGGCTTTTGAGATTGAACGACGACTCAAGGAAGAGCTGGACATTCCTATTATGCATGATGATCAACACGGTACGGCGATTATTTCCAGCGCGGCCTTGCTCAATGCATTAGAAATTGCCGACAAGAAAATAGAAGAGGTCAAAATCCTGGTTTCTGGCGCGGGTAGCGCGGCAATTTCTTGTACAAACCTATACGTTAAACTCGGGGCAAGACCAGAAAATATCATGATGTTTGACGTGGACGGATTGATCACCACCTTGCGCACAGATCTGGGCGACATGCAAATGAGCTATGCGCGTGATATGAAAGCCATATCCATGAGGGAGGCTTTCCGCAATGCCGATGTTTTTTTGGGACTATCTGCCGGGAACATAGTTGACGAGGATATGTTGTTGAGCATGGCAAGCAATCCCATTGTCTTTGCTATGGCAAACCCTATTCCTGAGGTTGATTATAACCTAGCGTGCAGTACACGTGATGACATTATCATGGCGACAGGTAGAAGCGACCACCCCAATCAGGTCAATAACGTGCTGGGCTTTCCTTTTATCTTTAGAGGAGCGCTGGATGTACGGGCAACCATTATAAATGAAGAAATGAAAATGGCTGCAACTCGCGCCATTGCACAACTAGCTAAAGAACCAGTACCTGAACAGGTCAACATTGCCTATGGTGAGTTCAAATTGAACTTTGGCAAGGATTATATCATTCCTAAACCCTTTGACCCCAGACTTATTGCCACCATCCCGCCGGCGGTGGCCAGAGCAGCCATGGAAAGCGGCGTCGCCAAAGAGCCCATACTGGACTGGGATAAATACGAGGAGCAGCTCTTGTCCCGTATGGGATCTGATAACAAGCTAGTGCGCCTTATTTTGAACCGTGCACGTACTAATCCCAAGAAAATCGTATTTGCCGAGGCAGACAATCTAGATGTGCTCAAGGCAGCACAGATCGTTATGGAAGAGGGGATAGGGATACCTATTCTTCTAGGTCGACGTGATAAGATTGAATCTCTTAAAGAAGAACTGGATTTTACCAGCGACTGCTTGATAATAGATCCCAAGTCTGATGAAGAACAAGATCACCTAAATGCTTACGCCCAGGAGTTCTGGAAATTGAGACGGCGCAGGGGCGTGACAGAATTTGATGCTAGGAAGGAATTGCGGCAACGTAATTATTTTGCAGCAATGATGGTTAAACTGGGCGATGCAGATGCCTTAATTACCGGCGTCGCCCAATCCTATCCCAGGTCTGTAAAACCCATGCTGGAAATCATAGGTCGCGCTCCGGGAGTAGATAAGATCGCCACGACTAACTTGATGATAACCGCAAGGGGACCGCTGTTTATCTCTGATACCTCTATCAATATTGAACCCGACGCACTTGAGCTAGCAAAAATTGCACAGATGACGGGTCGCACGGCAGAGCTTTTTGGGATCCAGCCGGTAATGGCGATGATTAGCTACGCAAACTTTGGATCTTCCAGCCACCCTAATGCTTCCAAGGTAAAAGATGCCGTAAAGTATTTGCACCAGTATTATCCAGATACTATTGTGGACGGTGAACTTCAAACTGATTTTGCGTTGAATAGTGAATTACTGGAGACTAAATTCCCTTTCTCAAAACTAGCAGGCAAGAAAGTCAATACCCTCATCTACCCCAATCTAGAAAGCGCAAACAGTACTTATAAAATGCTCAAGGAGTTGAATAAAAGTGACTCTGTCGGGCCCATTATGATGGGAATGCAAAAACCAGTTCACATCCTGCAACTGGGGGCAAGTGTTGACGAGATTGTAAACATGGCGGCAGTTGCGGTAATCGATGCACAGCAAAAGGAAAAAAAGAAGCAGTCTGCACCGCAGTAATGCTGTTAAATCACAAGGAAGACATTAATTGATAATACCAGCCTGATCTATAAAGATTAGGCTGTTTTACGACTTTATATTATGTTGTGATCGTTCATATTCATTAACTAATTAAGCAGGTTGTAATAAGCGATTTTAACCCCGTAATTGTTCAGAGAATAACCGATACCGCAGGGTTTTTAACAAAACTTTTTGCATTGTTATAATCACTACATTTGGGCTGATTTTGTCAAAAACATATAGATGATTACCCAACTGCAGGGCAAACTGGTGGAAAAGAACCTTACCGATGTCGTAATCGACTGTAACGGTGTGGGTTATCTAGTGGAGATTTCCTTATATACCTACTCAAAAATTCCCGATGGCGAGCTCATTAAACTTTACACCTATTTTCTCGTAAGAGAGGATTCAAATAGACTGTTTGGTTTCATGGATAAAACTGAGCGTGAGGTTTTTAAGCTACTCGTTTCGGTATCAGGGATAGGAGTAAATACCGCCAGGACCATGTTATCCAGTATGGATCCAGACCAGATTGCTCAAGCAATAGCAAGTGGTGATGTCGCCTCGATTCAAAGTGTCAAGGGGATAGGAGCAAAAACCGCGCAAAGAGTAATTATAGAACTTAAGGACAAAATACTGCAGGTGCTGGATGATCCTACTTTAACAATCGTAGCGAGCAATACGGGTCGTGAAGAGGCGTTATCAGCCCTAGAAACCCTGGGTTATTTGCGCAAGCAATCTCAAAAGGTAGTCGACAAGATCTTGAAGTCCCAACCAGACGCCTCAACAGAACAATTAATTAAAGAAGCCTTAAAACAGCTATAGGATTTGGTAGTAAGTCATTGTAACAAGGGTTTTTACACTTTTGTGTTTTTTCTTTTCATTTACACTTTCGCGAAAGCGCAAGTACCTACAACTCCTCAGGACACAACGGCTGTAGGTCCCACGCTGGGGAGGCTGGAATTTCCAGATCCACCCAGTATTACCAAGTTGTATAAATACGATGCAAACCTGGATCGCTACATTTTTTCTGCGACCTTCAATGGTTATGATTATTCCTATCCTTTCATGCTTACCCGCAAACAATATGTGGACCTGGTTTTAAAGGAGCAAATGAACGCCTATTTTAAGGATAAGTTCAACGCGGTAGCTGGTAAGACTGACGAGGATAAGGACAAGCGTAAGGACTTACTGCCTAACTTCTATGTAAATTCAGACTTGTTCACTTCAATATTTGGAGGCAATACGATTGATCTAGACCCGCAGGGATCTGTAGAAGTTGATCTGGGTATTTTATACAACAGGACCGATAATCCCAGCCTATCACCACGCAATCGTAGCAATCTGACCTTTGATTTTAACCAGCGCATCAATTTGAGTATGGTAGGTAAGATCGGTACAAGATTACAAGTGACGGCAAACTATGACACTCAGGCAAACTTTGATTTCCAAAATCTGGTAAAACTGGAGTACACTCCTACAGAAGATGATATCCTGCAAAGTATCCAGGTAGGTAACGTGAGTATGCCGCTCAACTCCCAATTAATACGTGGGGCTCAAAGCCTATTTGGTATCAAGACTGAGCTGCAATTTGGCAAAACTAGGATTACCGCCGTTTTCTCTGAGCAGCAATCAGAGAACAGAACGGTAGAAGCAGCAGGTGGGGCCACACTCAATGAATTTGATTTCTTCTCACTTGATTATGATGAGAATCGACACTTCTTTCTGGCGCACTACTTCCGTGATAATTATGACGCGTCGCTTGAGAATTATCCCTTCATCGCAAATAATATTCAAATAACCAGAGCCGAGGTGTGGGTTACTAACAGATCAAACCGCACTCAAGACGTACGTAACATTGTCGCCATACAAGATATAGGCGAGACTGAATTAGAGAATATAGGACTGGAGAACCTGCCATCTGGATTTGTAAATGTTCCTGCCGGTCAATTTCCTGATAACCTCAACAATGATTTTAACCCAGAGGCTATAAACGGTCGCGGGCAGACCATATTGAATGGGGCGATAAGGGATATTGCAACAGCGCGACAGGGTTTTGGCACCACGGTTACTGAGGGGGTGGACTATACCATCTTAGAAAACGCCAGACAATTGAACCCCAATGAATATCGGCTAGATCCTAGACTAGGTTATATCTCGTTGAGACAACGCCTTAATAACGACGAGGTATTGGGAGTAGCGTTTCAGTATACCGTAGGCGGCCGGGTATTTCAAGTAGGTGAGTTTGCAAATGATGGCGTGACCGCTACTGAGGTTATACCTAACCCCAATGTCAACCAGCCTGCCGTAAGCAATCAAACGCTGGTGGTCAAATTGTTAAAGAGCAATCTGACTAACGTCCAAGAGCCTAACTGGGACTTGATGATGAAGAACATCTACAACCTAAACGGCTCGCAATTGACCCAAGAGGATTTTAGACTAAACATCTTTTATCAATACCCGCCAGAGTTAAATTATATAACGGCTGCTCCTGGAAATGGCATGAGTGCTGCCGTACCACTACCTGCTGATGTTGATCAAACAACATTGATTAAAGTATTCAATCTAGACCGGCTCAACCAGCAGGGTGATCCACAACCTAGTGGAGATGGTTTTTTTGACTATGTTCCAGGTTTGACGGTTGATCCAGAAAATGGGCGCATCATCTTTACGACGGTAGAACCCTTTGGCCGACATATTTTTGATAAGCTGGACAATACCCCTGGTAGTGGGACAGAAGATTATGCAGATCCTTCCACCTATAATACCAACCAGGCTCAATATGTGTTCCAGGAAATGTATCGCACCACTAAAGCTCAAGCATTAGAAAGTGCCGAGAAAAACAAATATTT
>JBARYP010000050.1:0-15891 GCA_049647945.1 Nonlabens sp.
ACCTCTGGTAATGGAAAAATCATGAATCTGGGCATCTGGTGCAGCTTGAATAAGCCGCGGTTCCACCTTATTATATTGACCATAACCTGATGGCGGGTTACCAGTAGTCGTAACTATTCTTTCTTCACCATCAATCGTGTAATACCAGTCATACTCGTAAATGTCAGGAATATTGGGATCCTGCACCATGGCTTTCTCAATATCAGTACCCACCCTGTAGGCTCTAAAATCGAGGATAGGTAAGTGCATCAGCACATAATAAGCTAGTCCCATGCACAATATTGTCGCAACTGCGATGATTATGGAGGATTTCGCTTTCGCGAAAGCGGGCTTCCAATACTGCATATTAAAAAATAATACCAGAATCATCACTAACAGAATTACATCCTTAGTAAACGATTCCCATGGGGTAAGAGGAATGGCATCGCCAAAGCAACCGCAGTCTGTCACCTTATTAAAATATGCTGAATAAAACGTCAAGAAAGTGAAGAAAACAATCATCAACAACAGCGACCAGATGGTCAACTTTTTTTGATAACCCAGCAGCAATGCGATTCCCAATAAAACTTCAAAAATTACCAGAAAAATGGCGAGCGGCAATGCAATAGGTTGAAGAAACTCCAGACCCAACACCGCCTCGCTAAAATATTCATCCAGTTTATAAGAAAATCCCAGGGGATCATTAAGTTTTACTAGACCGCTGAATATGAACAATATTCCTACAAACCACCTGCAAAAACCTACGATATACCGCATTTTGTTTCTTTTAAAAACAAATATAGCCATGTCCCGATACCTACATGCCTTTCTCAAGTTGAGAAATTCAGGAGAACGCTCATTCTGAATGTAAATAAACTATAAAATCCTGCCGGAAGACAGGATTTAAATGCATCAAGAGGGACTACTTATTTAACCTCCATCAATTCAACGTCAAATACCAGCGTAGCGTTAGGAGGTATGACACCCCCAGCACCTGCACTACCATAGGCGATATGCGATGGGATAACCAGTCGCGCCTTATCACCTACATTCAACAATGAGATACCCTCATCCCAGCCGGCAATTACCTGGCCCTGACCTAGTTTAAAATCAATGGGTTGATTGCGATTGTAGCTGCTGTCGAATACTTTACCATCAGGTAGCATCCCCTTATAGTGAACCGATACCGTCTTACCATTCTCTGCCGCAGCACCGTCACCCTTATTAATAATCTTGTATCTAAGACCGCTATCTGTTTTATCAAATCCGGCTGCGAGTTCTTCCAGATCTTGATCAGCCTGTTTTCTTGCCTGTTCTTCTCGCTTTATAGCAGCGCCTTCAAATTGTCTAAAGGACTCTACGGCATTAAACATTTGTGCCTCACTTCCTTGTCTAATGATCTCTACATGCTTGATTTCATCACCTTGAGCGATCGCATCCACTACATCCTGCCCTTCTATCACCTTACCAAATACCGTATGCTTGTCATCTAGCCAGTCTGTAGCTATGTGCGTGATGAAAAACTGTGAACCATTAGTTCCCGGTCCAGCATTTGCCATACTTAGAACCCCTGGTCCATCATGTCGCAAGTCTTTATGAAATTCATCATCAAATTTGTACCCAGGCCCACCAGAACCTGTTCCCTGTGGATCACCACCTTGTATCATAAAATCGGGAATTACGCGATGGAACTTCAAACCATCATAATATGGTTGTCCTGCATCTTTTGCGTCGTTTTCTAGATTACCCTCTGCTAGTCCTACAAAATTCCCGACAGTTCCCGGAGTTTTGTTGAAATGCAGTTGTATTAGGATGGCTCCTTTTGAGGTTTCAAGTTTTGCGTATAAACCGTCAATCATGTTTATTGTTTTTTGCAAAGATAATTTGCTTTTGGAGTTTGCCGAACCAAGGATATGATAAACCTAGATGTGATTTAATAAATCACGTATCCAATATTGTATTTTATCTAGAGGGAAGCTGCATTACCTCACTTATTAGTGGTGCTACTCCGGTTTCATCCTTAGCATCTTTATTCCATGAGCTAAGTGTACAACTGACGTGTTTCCCGCGCACCGTAGCACTCACGTAGTAGACCGTAAGAAGATCGCCATTACTTTCCTTGGTCAATGGAGAGTCAACCCCAGCGAAATCATAAGTTACTTTTCTAGCAGTAGTAGACTCACCTTCAAATATGACAGGTATTCTTCCATCTGTAACCACTTTTCCCCTGTTCTTTACTTCTAACATTTTGTATCTTCTTAAACTATGTTTTCTAGCCCCTTCTAGGCTTTCATGATAGGACCAGTCTAGCTGTCCGAACATAGGGCAACCTATGTTATTAGTATTCATCCAGTTACATGTTGCACCCAGCTCTAGCTCCCTCCCAGCAAATTGTACGTTGTTAAGTGGCGTTGTTTGATAAGAAGTTTCTGGTAATTGCTCTAAAAAAGCAAGCTCCACGAGTTCCCTTTCGTAGGGGTCGCTGCGATGTTCATAGCCCGTAATGTGCATTACCGTGACCCGATTAAATTTATTTTTCAAAAAATAGGTAGAAAGGTATTGGTTCAATCCAGCAGCTACTTCCTTCTCGCCATGGAACAGGTAATTATCAACTGGTAATTGAGGATCACTAGTTCTAGTTAGATCTGAAATTTTGAAATCGGCGTAGACTTTTTTAAGACCTGCGATGGTAAATGGGTGTTTTGAGTAGGTCATACTCATGGTATGCCCATCAACAGAGTAGAAAACTGAACGATTATTTCTTATTGCCGTGGTACGATCGATAAGATGTTCCTGCGCATTTAAAGTAATGGTTGCTATGAGGGTAATAGCTAAGACAAAAATCCTGTAAGCTAACATTTGTGCATCTTTTCAAGCAAAATACAGATGGCGTTGCCTATTAAATCAAAACATGCTTTTAATTAACTCAATATTTAGTTGTGAGCGCATTACAAAAAACACTAAGTACTAGACAATAATGTCAACATTGTAAAATTGTATACAAGTCGATAATTCAGAAAATTACGGCACGTTACTGTCTAATTTCCTACTTCACTAATAAACTTCAGACGATATAATCTTAGTTCCTCATCCTCGTAGTCGCCGTCAAATTCTTCGGCAGCCGTCGTAATGTCGTCAGTATCAGACTCTAGAAAGTAGTCGTGTAGTTCTTCTTGCTGATCCTCATCCAGCATCTCGTCAACTTCATAAGCCACATTGAGTTTTGTGCCACTATAAACAATGCTTTCCAGTTCTTTGAGTAGCTGATCCATTTCCATACCCTTTGCACTTGCCATGTCCTCAAAACTGAGTTTGCGGTCTATGGAAGTAATGAAATAGAGCTTGTTGCCAGATTTACTTCCAGTACTTTTTATGATAAGATCATCTGGTCTGGTAATATCGTGCTCATCGACATACTTTGAGATCATTTCTACAAAGTCCTTTCCATATTTTTTTGCCTTACCCTCACCTACTCCATGGATATTGGCTAATTCTTCCAGGTTGATGGGATACTTTGTAGCCATATCATCTATAGAGGGATCCTGAAACACCACGTATGGTGGCACGCCTTTACGCTTAGCTACTTTTTTACGTAAGTCCTTGAGAAAACTTACCAGTTTATTATCGACTGCACCACCTTTTCCACCACCTATAATGGCATCATTACCACCTGCATAACTGTGATCCTCAGTCATCATAAATGTTTTGCCCTTCTCAACAAATTCCTTACCGGCTGGTAAAACTTTTAAAAGACCGTAAGTTTCAATATCTTTTTTTAAATATCTGGCGACTATAACCTGTCTTATCAAGGCTGTCCAGTACGAAGCCTCCTGGTTTTTACCACTACCAAAGTAATCATGCTGGTCCAGTTTGTGACTGGAGATCATTGCATTGTTTTTGCCCATAAGAATCCTGACAATATCCTTTGATTTATAGCGCTCCCCTGCCTCCTCTACAAGCTTGATTAGTTTTTTGACATCATTTACTGCCTCTTTTTGGGGTTTTGGGTTACGCATGTTGTCGTCCATGTCACCGCCCTCACCCGTTTCAGGATCAAATTTTTCTCCAAAATAATGCAGTATGAATTGCCTTCTACTCATGCTACTTTCTGCATAACCCACCATTTCTTGTAAAAGGGCGTGACCTATCTCTTGTTCTGCAATGGGTTTTCCTGACATGAATTTTTCAAGTTTTTCAATGTCTTTGTAGCTGTAGTATGCCAGGCAATGACCCTCGCCACCATCGCGTCCAGCCCTGCCAGTTTCCTGATAATAGGATTCAATACTTTTAGGTATATCGTGGTGAATTACAAAACGCACATCTGGCTTGTCGATACCCATACCGAATGCAATAGTAGCGACCACCACATCTGTGTCTTCCATCAGGAACATGTCCTGATGCTTTACTCTCGTTTTTGCATCAAGCCCCGCATGGTAGGGTACGGCCTTAATTCCATTTACTTGCAACACCTGGGCTAGTTCTTCAACTCTCTTGCGAGATAGACAATAAACAATACCAGATTTGCCTTCATTCTGCTTGATAAATCTGGTTATGTCTGCATCAACCTGACCTGTCTTGGGCCGTACCTCATAGTACAGGTTAGGACGGTTGAACGATGCTTTATAAGTAGTGGCATCAGTTATCTGCAAGTTTTTTAGAATGTCCTCCTGAACCTTGGGCGTTGCAGTTGCTGTAAGTCCTATAATGGGAATATTCTCTCCTATGCGGTCAATGATTTTACGCAAATTTCTATATTCAGGTCTGAAATCGTGTCCCCATTCACTTATGCAATGCGCCTCATCCACGGCCAGAAAACTAATCTTGTGCTGCCTTAGAAACTCTACGTTTTCCTCCTTGGTTAGGGATTCAGGGGCTACGTACAACAATTTAGTAATTCCCGCGGTAATATCTGCCTTGACCTGTGTGATTTCTGATTTGTTCAATGAAGAGTTGAGCACATGTGCAACGCCATCATGGTCAGACACACCCCTTATCGCATCTACCTGATTCTTCATGAGCGCAATGAGAGGAGAAACCACGATTGCCGTTCCCTCCTGCATGAGTGCTGGTAACTGGTAACATAGAGATTTGCCCCCACCCGTAGGCATTATGACAAAAACGTTCTCCTTATTTAAGACGGAAGTAATGACCGCTTTTTGCAGTCCCCTAAATTGATCAAAACCAAAATACTTCTTTAATTCTTTTTCTAATACTACTTCCGTCGCTGCCATGCGGCTAGTGGGTTTTATTATCTTTGTAAGCTAAATTTACGACTTAATTTGAGTTCTACAAATTTGATTCCCCCCATGGAGATGTCACAAAAGGAACAAGATATTCTGGCCATTGCGACCCGTACGGTACAAATTGAACAAAAAGCGGTTGCAGGACTGGAGGGATCTGTTGATTCCGCTTTCGCGAAAGCGGTATTATTCATACACAACTCGCAGGGCAGAGTCATCCTTACCGGTATAGGAAAAAGTGCCATAATCGCCCAGAAGATTGTAGCCACCATGAATTCTACTGGTACGCCCGCAATTTTTATGCATGCCGCAGATGCTATACATGGCGACCTGGGAATTGTTCAAGAAAATGATGTCGTCATCTGTATTTCAAAAAGCGGTAATACGCCAGAAATCAAGGTCCTAGTCCCTTTAATAAAGAATTTTAATAATAAACTAGTGGCGATTACAAGCCATAGGGAATCTTTTTTAGGTAGGGAAGCTGATTTTGTCCTTCATACTCCTATTGAAAAAGAGGCTTGCCCAAATGGTCTTGCTCCTACCACCAGTACAACGGTACAGCTAGTCATGGGGGATGCGCTAGCAGTTTGTCTTCTTGAACTTAAGGGTTTCAAGAACAAGGATTTTGCGAGATACCACCCTGGCGGCGCCCTGGGTAAGCAGCTATACTTGAGAGTACAAAATCTGATTGAGATGAATGCCTCGCCGCAGATTCAAGAACAAACAGAATTACGGGAGGTAATCATCAACATCTCTGAGAACAGGCTGGGAATGACTGTAGTTATAGAGCGCAACATTCCTGTGGGCATTATTACAGACGGTGACCTGCGTAGAATGTTGACTACTGGCAGAAATATTGATGACCTGGTAGCTCATGATATTATGACTGGTGCGCCCAAGACCATCGACGTAAGCGCAATGGCCGTAGAAGCTAGGGAAATGATGGAAGAGTATAATATTACACAGCTGGTGGCGACTCAAGATGGACTATACAAGGGAGTGGTGCATATTCATGACTTGATAAGAGAGGGCATCGTATAGGCATGGCGCGTAGAGAGACCGACCCCAACAATATGTCATTTCTAGACCACGTAGAAGAGCTGCGATGGATGCTTATACGCAGTATTATAGGGATATTGATAGGAGCCGTAATTGCATTCATATTCAAAAAGTTTATTATTGATGTGGTACTGTTAGGGCCCAGTCAGGCAGATTTTGTAAGTTACCAGGCATTTTGTGATGTTGCCACCTGGCTAGGCGTGGATAGTGAATTTTGCGATCCCCAGCTTAATTTTGAAACGCAAACCAGAAAGATGCCAGACTTATTTTCTGCACACATCTGGACATCAATAACCGTAGGTTTTATTATAGCCATTCCCTGGGTTTTGTATCAAATATGGAAGTTCATTGCTCCTGGTTTGAAACCTGCAGAAAGGAAATATTCAAAAGGATTTATCTTTTTCAGCTCATTGCTCTTCTTTATAGGTGCGGCCTTTGGTTATTATTTGATAGCCCCTTTATCGGTCCATTTTTTAGCGACTTATGATTTAAGTGAAAATATCAAATTTGAGCCCGATTTGAATAGTTATATAGGACTGGTACGCGCATGTGTGCTTTCTTGCGGTCTTATGTTTGAGCTCCCTATCATAGTTTATTTTTTAACTAAAATAGGATTGTGTACACCAGCGGGGATGAGACAATACCGCAAGTACGCTCTGGTTCTCGTATTAATCATAGCGGCAGTTATTACACCTCCGGACATTCAAAGTCAGATTATCGTCGCTATACCAGTTTTAATTCTTTACGAGATCAGTATTTTCATTTCTGCTCTCGTATTGCGACGTCAGCGTAAAAAACTTAAAAGATCAAAAGCATTATGAGTGACTTAGTCAATAATTTTAATGAGTACCGTGAGAAAATGAACGGTGCCATTCTTGAGGATAACAATAAAATTCTGAAGAGGATCTTTAATCTTGATACCAATGCCTTTACCGAAGGAGCTCTTGATAAAAAAACCAAAGAACTCTTAGGTCTAGTTGCTAGCACGGTATTGAGATGCGATGATTGTGTTAAATATCATCTAGAAGCAAGTCACAAAGCGGGTCTTAAAAAGGAAGAAGTAGTAGAAGCTCTTGCGATTGCCACACTTGTGGGGGGCACTATAGTCATTCCCCACTTACGTAAAGCTTATGAGTACTGGGATGCTGTAGAAGAGACGGCAAGGCATACATAATTTCTATAATTGCACCATATTTGTAGGAATTTTTCTATAAAAATACTTTATTTCACGTTTATTTTTGTGAATCTTTCATTGCATTCTATATTGAGGGTAAAATAATTCTTAAATGAGTTGTACTCTATTGCTGTTGCACGGTAATTCAAGTTCCTCTAAAATCTTTGTTGTACCCTATTGCTGTTGCACGGTAATTCAAGTTCCTCTAAAATCTTTAAAGAACTAGAACTAAACTACAAGCAAGTTACACTGAGTTTTTATGGACATGATGGTAATGAAATGTCTAAGGATTACTCTATTCATAGTCATATCAACCAAGTATATGAAACAACAAATCAAATTGATGGTCCCGTATTTTTAATTGGTAATTCTTATGGCGGCCATATTGCTATTGAAGTTGCTCCAAAAATTGATCGATTGGCAGGGATGATGATCATGGGTTGCCCTCCTTTAAAAATTCCCTTAAACTTTGAAGAAGCCTTTCATCCAGTACCTGAACTCACCACTTTTCTGACTAAAGCACCTGCCCAAACTAACATAGAGATAGCTTGCTCTACCACGGTATTGGATAAGAGTCTATCCAAGAAATTAGTCGGTAATTTTAAAAAAACAAATCCTGAGGTAAGAGAAATTTTATCAAAAGAGTTTATGTCTGGTAAGTGGACTAATCAGTATAGAATATTCAGACAATTAGATTGCAAGAAATATATCGTTGCCGGTGATGTAGATTCTTCTATTAACTATGAGTATTTACAGAGTATAGCTGATCTAGATCAGGACATGACATTTTTAATCGATATCAAAAATTGCGGGCATTATACTACCTATGAAGCCCCTACTCTATTGAGTTTAATTATTAATAATGCTGTGGCAGAAGCTCTAGTCAACAAATGACTGTAGTCATGAATCTTTTTACAGATAGGGAGTATCATTTACGGAGTCTGCATTATGTGTTTAGGCTTAAAAACTTGCTTCTATCTGACGAGCAGACCTTTTATCAACTTCAAGATTGTTTGCCAAATCCTACTTTCATAGATAATTCAAATGATGATTCGTATGATTTTTTCAACGAAGTCTTTTTAGATTACGGAGAAGAAATTGAACATTTATATGAAATAGGAAAGTCCTATCTGCCTAATATCTCAAATCACTATTTGATGAATTGCGCCAGCTAAAAGGTAAAGATTTTTCAAAAGGGTGAACGATACAATGAGTGTTTGTAACTACTTACAGGTTCTGACCCTTTACGGGAAAGAAACTCCATTCACTACAAACAAAATTATCATTGATGGTAATCGTACGTTGAATTCTTCTCTATTCTTTTCTGAATACCCGGCGTTGCAACGATTGTATAATGTGATCATACCATGGGGTCAGGAAAATCTATTTCAATGGCAACGCTTCCAGACATTAAGTTTGAGAGAAAAAGAAGTATTACTGCTTTTTGCAAAAGATAATTCATCCAATGATGTCGCGGATAAACTGTTCTTATCTGTACATTCTGTAAATACCCATAGAAAAAGCGTCTACAAAAAATTGAATATTTCTAAAGCTTTACAGCTCGTGAAAGCTGCCACACTTTTAGAACTTATCTGAAAGCCCGATATTACACCTGCAGTATGCCCATATTAAACTTCTTTTCAATGGGTGCATGATTTGCCGCCTCGATCCCAATGGAAATCCATTTACGCGTATTCCTGGGATCAATGATTGCATCAGTCCAGATACGTGCTGCTGCGTAATAAGGGCTCACCTGTGCATCATAGCGAGACTTTACCTTGTCAAACAAGGCTTTTTCATCCTCTTCTGATAATTGTTTCCCAGACTTTTCTAGAGAGGCTTTTTCTATTTGCATGAGCACTTTTGCGGCGCTGTTGCCAGACATAACTGCGAGCTCTGCACTAGGCCAGGCAGCAATGAGCCTAGGGTCGTATGCCTTCCCACACATCGCATAATTACCGGCTCCGTAACTGTTGCCTATGACAATAGTGAACTTTGGCACCACGCTGTTAGAAACCGCATTCACCATTTTTGCACCGTCTTTGATAATTCCACCATGCTCAGATTTTGAACCTACCATAAAACCGGTAACATCCTGTAAAAAGACAAGTGGTATTTTTTTCTGATTGCAATTGGCTATGAATCTAGTCGCTTTATCTGCGCTATCACTATAAATAACCCCGCCAAATTGCATTTCACCTTTTGTGGTTTTTACAATTTTGCGCTGGTTTGCGACAATTCCTACTGACCAACCGTCAATCCTAGCGTAGCCGGTGATGATGGTTTGTCCGTATCCAGCCTTATACTCTTCAAACGTATTTGCATCAATAATTCTATTGATGATCTCCATCATGTCGTACTGTTCATTGCGCTTTGCTGGTAGTACGCCAAATAATCCTTCTGGATCTAAATCTGGTTGTATTGCATTTTTCCTATTAAAACCTGCTTGTTCTGGAGTCCCAATCTTATCTACTAGGCTTTTTATTTTGTCTAGAGCATCTTTATCACTTGCTGCCTTATAATCCGTAACACCACTAATTTCACAATGAGTGGTAGCGCCACCCAGTATTTCGTTATCTATACTCTCCCCTATTGCTGCCTTTACTAGGTAACTACCAGCAAGAAAAATACTGCCCGTTTTATCCACAATCAGCGCTTCATCACTCATTATAGGCAAATAGGCTCCACCTGCTACGCAACTACCCATTACAGCAGCAATTTGTATGATACCCATACTACTCATTACTGCGTTATTCCTGAAAATCCTACCAAAATGTTCTTTGTCGGGAAAGATCTCATCTTGCATGGGTAGGTATACACCAGCACTATCAACGAGATAGATGATGGGTAATCTGTTCTCTATAGAGATTTCCTGTGCTCTCAAGTTTTTTTTGCCAGTTATGGGAAACCAGGCACCTGCTTTAACCGTAGCATCATTTGCCACAACAATCACCTGCCTTTTTGAAACGTATCCTATTTTAACGACTACACCACCGCTGGGGCAACCCCCATGATCCTGATACATTTTATCACCCGCAAAGGCGGCTATTTCTATAGCCTCATTAGCATCATCAAGTAAGTAATCAATGCGCTCTCTGGCAGTCATTTTACCTTTGGCATGGTGTTTCTCTATTCGCTTGTCGCCACCGCCTTTCGCAACTTTTGCAAATTTGCGACGTAATTCAGACAGTAATAATTTATTATGATCCTCATTCTTATTGAAGTTCAAATCCATGCTTGTTGTTTTGTTCAAAGTTAACGATAACGTTGTATCCCATCATCCTACTGTTTTTTTTAATGCAATTTTTTTGGAGCCGAATTGATAAGATTATGAATAACTCTATTAACTGCATAGTTATTGATGTTCAATTCAGGCGAACAGTATGTAACAAACTTTGACTTTCTGTATTTAACAAACACCACTATGAGGCTATTATTATTGCTTTCACTATTGCTTATAATCAGTTGCAACAACATTGAAAAACCTATAAATCCAGAGGAGGCCAGTAATCCATCAATGGAAAAGAAAATTTCACTTTCCTCAATTAATACGGTCAATACTCTTCCAGAGGTTACTTTGATGGTAAAGGACAGTAGCATTAACGTTTTTACTAACGCTTTCTACAATGATGTGCAGGATATGCCTGATATATTGCAGGTAGGTGCAAAACATGGCAGGATGAGCGTTACCGTACCTACTCAATATGGTTTACTTATTAGAGGCGGTAATCCCATGAATGGATATGGCTACAAGTACAACTTTAAAAATGGAGATACCGTGATCCTAGACGAGCTACCCGTTAAGATTAATGGTGATGTTGTCAATTTTCTGGTGGCAGATGTAACTAACCGCGAGGTGAACTGGAATGAATTAAACATTGATTATTTACAGTACAGCTATAAGAGTGAGGAACGAGCACCTCAAAACTTTATAGCAAAAGATGATCCCGAACCCCTTGCAAAGCCACTTGAAAACAGAAGCAAGAAACTTACTGTTATTGACAAATTGCTCAATGAAAACAAGATATCGCCAAAGTTCCATATAAGCGAGCAAGATCGCTATGAATTGGAATATTACACTACTGCTTTTAGATTGGGTCAAACTAGGGGAATAGATCTAGATGCATCAAATTTACCTTTTGGACTGAATCAAGAAAGTAGACTCGATAATAATTATTACCGGCATTTTTTGGTAAACGCGCATCGCTACCATTACGACCTGGAATGGCGCAAACCTTTTGAGGAGATGCAACACCTTTTTGAACGAGATACCCTGTTTAATCAAAACACAAAGAGTTTTATAGCTCGAGACTTGTTAAAACTCGCGTTTGGTATTCAGAAGAGCAAGATTGAAGCTGCCGAGGAATTATTTATACAAAACAATGCGGTGGCAGAATTGGATGATTTTTGGAAAATACAATACCCTGATCCAGTAGAGGAGTATGATGTCAGTAACGAGGGTATTACCCTGTTGCAAGACCCCGAAGGAAAAGAGATCAAATACAGTTTATTAAAGTCTAACCTCGAGGGTAAAGTCGTTCTCATCGATTTCTGGGCAAGCTGGTGCATGCCTTGTATTGCGGCATTCCCTCAAGTCAAAAAATTAGAAAAAGAGATAAATCATCCTGACTTCGCGATTTTGCGCCTTTCCATTGATACAGATGCTAGGTCATGGAAAAGAGCTAGTACCATTGAAAAGTTAAATGACAACAACTACTTGGTAAAAAATTGGAAGTCAAGCAATTTGAATGAACTATACGCAATTGAAAGTATCCCAAGATACATGCTTATGGATCGTACTGGTGCTATTGTTCATGACAATGCGCCATTTCCCAAAGATCCAGAACTAGAAATCCTTATTAAAGGTTTGCTGTCTGTAACAAATTAGACCTCAGAGTCCAGCAAATCGGTTACTACGTGATATCTGGGATCCTCAATACTACTAGTAATAATGCTATCAAATTCTGGATTGCGACGCATCATCAATTCCTTACATTCTGGGCTCAAGTGGGTAAGCTTAATGCTTTTACCCAGATCTAGATATTTGTTTGCCACGCTACGTAGGGCTTCAACACCGCTATGATCCTGAACTCTTGATTCGATAAAGTCTATTTCTATATGATCCGGATCAGCTTTGGGGTCAAATTTTGCATTGAAGTCCTGAACTGAACCAAAAAATAGCGGCCCCCATATTTCATATACCTTGGTCCCGTCGCTTTTGATCTTTTTACGTGCTCGTATGCGCTTTGCGCTATTCCAGGCAAACACTAGGGCACTCATAATCACTCCTATAATGACCGCTATTGCGAGATCCTTCCATACAGTAATAGCACTTACCGCCACAAGAACCAGTAAGTCAGAGAAGGGAACTTTATTGATAATTCTAAAACTACTCCAGGCAAAGGTGCCTATTACCACCATAAACATAACTCCCACTAGCGCAGCGATGGGAATACGTTCTATGACAGGTGCCCCGAACAGAATAAACATCAGTAATGCAACTGCCGCAACAACTCCAGACAATCTACCGCGGCCACCTGAATTGACATTGATTATGGACTGACCGATCATCGCACAACCACCCATTCCACCGAATAGGCCATTGATAATGTTTGCACTACCCTGCGCAACACACTCACGGTTGCCGCTACCTCGGGTTTCTGTAAGATCGTCTACAAGATTGAGTGTCATTAGAGATTCTATCAAACCTACTGCTGCTAGAGAACCTGCTGTAATTAAAACTAGTCCCCAATTACCCGCCATGGTCTCAAATAATGCAAAGATTTGAAATTGAAATGTGGGTAATGAACCTTCCAGACCACTACCGCCTCCCTCTTTTATAAATGATCCTACGGTGGCGACATCAATATCCCCTAGAATAGTAATTGCCGCAACTACAATGATTCCTGTAAGAGCGGCTGGTACGGCTTTGGTCACCTTGGGTAAAAAGTACATAATCGCCATGGTTAGTGCCACTAGACCCAGCATTATATAAAGCGGTGTCCCAGACAACCAGGTCTTACTATCACCAGACCCGTCTTTAAAAAAATCGAGCTGTGCCAAAAAGATCACAATGGCTAGACCATTGACGAACCCCATCATAACCGGGTGCGGTATCAATCTTACAAACTTACCCAGCTTGAACAGGCCAGCAGATATCTGAATAATACCTACAATTAACAGGGTGATGAACAGCCACTGTAAACCTAGGTTTTCCATAGGCTCTGCAAGTTCCAGTCCTACCTCATTACCTTTTTTGATCAGATTGATCATCACGACTGCCATGGCTCCAGTAGCTCCAGAGATCATTCCTGGGCGTCCCCCAAACAATGAGGTAATCAAACCCATCATGAACGCGCCGTACAAACCTACCATGGGATCTATACCTGCAAAAAATGCAAAAGCTACTGCCTCAGGAACCAGAGCAAGCGCTACCGTAAGACCTGAAAGAATATCGTTCTTTGGATTTCCTACAAAATGGTTGAAAAACTTACCCATAGCGGTTAAAATTTAAGCGCGCAAAAGTACTTCTTTCTGCTGGCATGAGTTGGAAGCAGCTGTAATAACTACTCATCTGCATTAAGAGGTTACAAATTATATATGTTTGTGACCTATGAAATGGTTTCCCGTACTCATAAGTATATTTTTTGCAACAAATCTTGTAAGTCAGGATCTAGATGCTCATTCCAGTAAATATGGTGTCGGAATTCTAATGGGAACAGGCTCGCAGAAAAACTTTCCTTTTGCCGGCAGGGATTACCGGTATCAATCCAACTCTTATCGGTTACAATTGGAACGTTCCCTTTGGAAAAAAGGTTCTTGGAATTATGTTTTGATACTGGAACCCGGAATTTTTAAAGTAGACCATCAATTGCTCAACAAATTTTTCATCAAGCCTACTGATGTTGACTTTGAGGCTAGGCGCCAGCGCTTTCTCCAGCCCAGAACATTCTACGAGTATGCACTTAATTTGGGTTTGAAGGCTCGCAAACAAGTCATCTCAGAAAAATGGTATTTGTATGCGCTGGGTAGCACGGGACCCATGTATGGAACCGAGTCTACTGAACGCTTAAAGAGAGGTCTAGCTTTTGCAAATATTTTAGGTCTGGGATCTGAGTTCAAGCTGTGGGACGACCTCTTTTTAGATACTAGAATAAGTATCAGACATACTTCAAATGCTGGAACAAAGCGCCCCAATTCTGGACACAATAGCTTGTTGTTTGAAGGAGGCCTGAACTATAGACTATAGATGGTATGGGGTTACGCTTTCGCGAAAGCGTAATTATCAAACCTACCCTCACTCATCGTATTATTGCAGCGTGAACACCACCAAATTTATTTTATGTTGCTTTTTAACTTCCCTAGGAACGCTGGTGTACCCTCAATACGCAGCGGTAACTAACGACTCACTAATATTTGCTGAGGGAATCATTAAGCCTAATCTGATTTCTACGCACCACTTTGGGTTATTTATGGGTCGTATGGAACAAGACCTCAAAATATTTTCTAATGTATCATGGACTTTCAATATCGAGGTGCAATCTGGAAATATTTTTCATCCATTAGTACAGTCTTACCTGCCGCAAGACCCTTCCATTAGAGCGCAGTTTGAAGATATCACGTGGTATTTTAGGCAATTTGATTATGTAAACCAGCAATCAACGCCCGCAAAAATCCAGCAGATTGAAATTGACGCAGTTTATAAAACTTTTAGGCCATCGATAACCATTCCTTTGAATCCCAGGCATGAAATCAAATTGGGACTCAGGGCTTTTACCACCGTTGAAGGCAATTTGCTCAATTCACCTCTCACGGGAGACAATTTCATTGAGTGGTTCCATAGCAACGTGGCTGGCGGTGAGGACGCTTTTGGGAGGCGATTCTACGGATTGAACGAGGTAAACGTCAATTATATTGATCGCGATGGTAGGCGGTTGCAGCTGGATAATGGTGATGTTATACTAGGTGGACTGGAGCTAGGGCACGTATTTCACATACCTATTAAAAAATTGAACGAGAGGGGGTTTTACCTCAACCTGACATCCCAAATGAGCTGGAATACGAGCAGGTTTAATAAAGGAATAGATCTGGGAACCGGCGTGGCGGTAATTAAAGAAATCAATTTGCACAGTCGATCTAGCCTGTGGGGATCAGTCGCGACCAGTTTTCTACAAAGAGATTTACTGTCGTCTGATGATAATGTAGAACTGGGAAACACGGCAGGGCTACTCAATTATGAAATTGCCCTGCAATGGTCGCACAAAACCTTAAAGAACAATTTAAATAAAATTGTGCTGCATTATCAAAATCAATCACCCTATTTTGATCGCGGCGAGAAAGACTATTTTCACCTTAAGGGAGCATGGGATGCAATAAACCAGGGATGGCACCACGGTTATACCACATTAATTGAGAATACCTCACACTATACCCTATCCT
>JBARYP010000051.1:0-24103 GCA_049647945.1 Nonlabens sp.
ACCATGTCAAACACAGCGGGATCTGTAAAATCGAGAAAGTCAAAATGAACCAATGGTAGACATATACTAATGACCGGTATAAAAATTAAGTAGAATCTATTGAACTGGAAGAAGGTTTCCCTACTGAGCCATACCGCGTAGACGCCGTAGAGCAACAACGCCAGAAGACAGGAATGAATAAAATGACTCATTATCGTTTTTCCTTTAATTCTTTTAAAATATCTTCAAGATCGCTGACACTCAAGTCCTCTTGCGTCATAAAAAAACTGACCATACTTTTAAAGGAACCCTGAAAGTAATTACCCGCCAGCTTCTGGGCGCTAGCCTTTGAATACACGTCTTTCTCAACAAGTGGGTAATAAATGTGACCACGACCTACCTTATGGTGACCTACAAAATTTTTGGTCTCTAGAATTCTGATGATGGTAGAAACCGTATTGTAGGCTGGTTTATGTCCTTGATATAGATCAATAATTTGTGACACACTAGCTTCTTTGAGCTGCCATAAGTATTGCATGATTTCTTCTTCAGCTTGGGTGAGAGTCTTCATAAACTAAATTCTTAGTTCAAATGTAAACTAAATATTTAGGTGAAACTAAGAAATTAGTTCAATTTTTAAAATTACCGAGTTATTTATGTTTTGGCTAGACGTGCAAAGGGTGTGGAGGAGGCAAAATTTGCACCCGCCGTTGATGAAATAAAACAGCAGCCCCAGCTGGCTGGAGGTTATTTTAACTTAGTATAACATTGCGCTGTTATCGCCCTATACTCCTTGATTGATGAGAACATTTTATTTGCGCAGTCTCGTAACGATCGATACGATTAAAGCTGTTGCCACAACTTCTCACTTGAGAGCCGGTAAGTGCCCAGGTGATCCCAGTTACACTCTGCAGGTTTGATTACAGATAGAAAGGGGTTGCCGTCACGTCCCATGTAAAGGTGATATACTTCTCCTACAATAGGTTCAAAAGAGAATTTTGCACCGTAGACTAGTTGATTTGCTTCATATTGCGACACCATCGCGTCGTATTCGGCTTTCAACTGTTCAAATTTTGACTTAATTTCGTGATTGACCTTATTGATGTTATTCTGCTTCCAGCTGGTAACATCTGGAGTAGTGATGCGTGGAGCACCCACACCGCTGGCATAGGGTAGAAGCGCGGCATTATACGTGCCGGATTCTTCATCATAGACGACTGCATCGGGCTTTCTCTGGTCATTCATGCTTCAAAATTAAGACTTGACTGGCAAGCCCTTAGTTGCTTAACAGTAATTTACATTACACTTTGCCAGGTTTGCGTTCATATATAGTATGGATTGTTGATTATTACGCTTTCGCGAAAGCGTAATTCTTTCCATCTCAAACTACATCGTGTAACAAATAGCGGCTACCACATACTGATAAATTATGACCACAGAACTTCACTACATCGATTTTACACCAGTAGAAATAAATAAAAGTTTTTGGAAAGGAGCTAAGTATGAATCCACCGAGCAGGTACTACCCCGGGTAAATGACTGGATAAAGAAGAATTATAATCGTAAGATCATCAACGTGGAAACCGTAATGGCCCAAAAATCCTCAAGAGGACAACGTGTGGATGATGTTACCTCTATCAACATGCATGCAGGTATCATGTACACCATTCCAGTTATAAGAGTCTGGTACCAGTAGTTATCTTTACAAAAAAGCAGGAAAATGATTGAGTGGACCACCGCTATTGAATTTGAAGATATTACGTATAAAAAAGCAGACGGTATCGCCCGCATCGCATTCAACCGACCAGGGGTACGCAATGCATTCAGGCCTAAAACCGTCGCCGAGCTGATCAAGGCCTTTTACGACGCGCAGGAAGATCTATCCATAGGAGTGGTTGTTCTTACCGGGGAAGGGCCCAGTCCCAAAGATGGTGGATGGGCATTTTGCAGCGGGGGGGACCAGAACGCTCGCGGTTATGATGGCTACAAGGATGATGCGGGAACAGGTAGGCTCAACATACTCGAGGTGCAGCGCATGATCAGGTTTATGCCTAAGGTTGTGATCTGTGCAGTTCCCGGATGGGCGGTAGGTGGCGGCCATAGTTTACACGTAGTGTGTGACCTGACCATAGCAAGCGAGGAGCACGGTATCTTCAAACAGACTGATACTGATGTGGCAAGCGTGGACGCCGGTTATGGTAGTGCGTATCTAGCAAAAATGGTAGGACAGAAAAAGGCTCGCGAAATATTTTTCCTGGGTCGCAGTTATAGTGCTCAAGAAGCCCTTGAAATGGGTATGGTAAACAAAGTTGTGCCACATACTCGACTGGAACAAACCGCTTATGACTGGGGACAGGAAATTCTCAAAAAATCACCCACGGCAATTAAAATGGCAAAGTTTGCCCTGAACGCCACGGACGATGGTATGGTGGGACAGCAAGTTTTTGCGGGAGAAATGACACGCTTAATATATATGACAGACGAGGCTAGGGAAGGTCGCGATGCATTTCTTGAAAAGCGCAAGCCAGAGTGGGGTACTGATCGCTATATACCGTAAAGCACCCAAGTATTAACTAAAGGTTATATAGCTTGAAATAGGCTTCACTGCATAACGTGAGCTACTTTAAAATATGTCTTTTTACTATGGCAACTTTCTAGTGGCACTAACCACATCTTCTATAGTAAGTTGTAAATGTTTTGGTAGCATATTGTCACGAGGAAGCAGTGATAATTGCCTGTCCTCATTTGAATCAAACACATTTTTAATTCTAGGCGTGTCATAGCCCAGTTCTAGCGCAATATCCTTTATAAGATCGTCGTGATGAATTAGGTTTGAACTCCCCAAATGAAAAATACCCCTGCGTCTTCTATTTATGATATAATGAAGTTGCTGTACTAGTTTGAAAATATGATTTGCGTTGATAACCACATTAGGAAAGACCTCAATTACTGCTTCTTGTTCCAGTTGATTCTTAAGTTCAATAATTCTAGGACTACCAGCGCCAAATATCATGGGTATTCTACAAATGACAAATTTTGACGGTGGCAATCGCAGTAAGACGTTCTCAATTTTGATCTTTAACCTGCCGTACCTACTTTCAGACAATGTCTTGTCGTGCTCATAACTGGGAAAGTTGGTAAAGCGGTCAAAGACATTTGCCGTAGATAAGAAAACGATGCGAGCGTCGTTTTGTTTAATCCAGGCAATCAGCCGGTCATGCATATGAACTTGAGCATGGGGGTTTCCCCGGACCGCACTTATAATAAATTTGGGCTTTAAATTATTCAGCAGTACGTCAACCTCTTCCAGTTCCATATCAAACAGGTGGAACTGTTTATTTTTATCTAATTGAGATAATGCTGTTCTGTAAGTAGCGTGAACATTGTAGAACGCTCCCAGTTCTTTGTAAAGTGCCTGACCTATGAATCCACTACCGCCTAGAATTAAAATTCTGTTCAATAGCCTAGGCTTCTTTTTTATAAAAGGGTAATTTAACAACAGTAGCTGGAACCAGCTTTTTTCTTATCTGGATATTGATTTTTGATCCTGGACTGGCAAAAATAGGCGGTACGTATCCCAGACCGATTCCCTGTGCTAGTGAAGGCGACATCGTACCACTAGTGACCATTCCCAGATCTTGCTGGTTGCCGTCCTTTATTTCATAGCCACCGCGGGGTATGGCACGTTCATCCATTACAAAACCTACCAATTTTTTATCGACGCCTCTAGTTTTATGTTCTTTAAGTTGCTCGTGGTTCACAAATTCCTTGGTGAATTTTGTTACCCAGCCTAGACCTGCTGCATAGGGTGAGGTAGTCTCATCGATATCGTTCCCGTAGAGATTAAAGCCCATTTCTAACCTCAAAGTATCTCTGGCAGCAAGTCCTATAGGCTTTATATTGAATGCGGCACCGGCTTCCATTACTTTATTCCAGATCCGTTCAACTTCTTCATTCTTACAGTAGATTTCAAAGCCACCAGAACCGGTATAACCCGTAGCGCTTATAATTACATTTTTAATTCCTGCAAAGTCCGCAATCTTAAAATGATAATACTTTATATTAGAGAGATCTATGCTGGTAAGGGATTGCATAGCCTCCACAGCTTTGGGACCCTGTACGGCTAGTAAGGAATAGTCGTCCGAAATATTCCTCATGGTAGCATCCATCGAGTTGTGACTGGAAATATGGTTCCAGTCTTTCTCTATGTTTGACGCATTTACTACTAGAAGATAAGTATTCTCCTTAATTCTATAGATCAAAAGATCATCTACGATACCACCGGTGCTATTAGGCATGTAAGCATACTGAGCTCTACCCACGGTCAGTTTTGATGCATCGTTTGAACTTATTTTTTGCACGAGATCAAGCGCGTTGTCACCCTCAATCAAGAACTCGCCCATATGGGAAACATCAAAAACACCTACGTCGTTGCGTACGGTGTGATGCTCTATGCTTACTCCCTCATATTGAACGGGCATTAAATAGCCAGCAAAAGGAACCATTTTTGCTCCTAGAGCTTCGTGTATAAATGTTAAGGTGGTGTTCTTCATTGTTTAAATAACTTACTCTTAATTATTGTACGGCTAGCTTCAGCATTTTGAATCGCCCAGAATCTCTCTCTGTAATTTTCACAAGATAGGAGCCAGGTTTCAAATTATGTCGCAAGACGTGATTACTTTGTATGCTGTAAACTTTAACGGCTCTCAGAGTTAGATCAAAGATTTCTATAAGCGTAGGCTCAATTATATTTGTGAGGGTAATAAGCCCTCTGGATGGATTGGGAAAGAAGCGCACTTGGTCCAGCTCATGGCTACCTGCACTCAGCACAAATGGTTGACCCACCATATTGCCGTAAACAAACTCTGCAAGATCTGGGTTGTCAATGAATGGGTTACGGTTGATCTGCCAGTCATAAATCACATTGTTACGATTCATTTCATAATCATCTGGTGGATCCATACGGTGCCAGTTCAATAAGGTAGATAAGACCCCCATCTGACCCACTGTACTATTAGCCGGGTCACTATCAACCAGGGCTAGGTTATTGTACCTGTAATCCATATAAAACATAGCCCGGGCTACATCGCCGTGCCAGCTGCCCTGTGAACCCTGTGGACCATTATACTCTGGATAGTCTTGGTTCCCCCTGGATGAGTTAGTATTACTGTCTACTGGCCTCAAATGGTGAGCATCACTCTGTCCATGACGCAGGCTATCTGCATTGGTTTCAGTCCATACACTCATTCCATCTGCTACGTCGTCGTACTCAATATCGGTAAATCTGCCTCTGGATCTCGACCAGATATGTTCTCTATTCCATTTTCCAGCGCTGCTACTAGAGCCTTGAAAATCAATCTTGCTACGATCAATTTCATTATACATGAGCCACACTTTGTTTGAATTGAGTGGTGATTGATCTGCCTCGTTCAAAATAGTAATAACATCTGCATAGGTATGAATGCGCGTGACAAACTCTTCTGAAATAAGAGCGGTAATGGCAGCTTCTAATTGTGCGCCTGCAAGCCCGTCTAGTGATTGGTAATAGTTTGCGGGTGCAGTTGAAACTACATTGCCATAGGTAGGGTTCAAAGGCGTGCCGTAACCAGCCACGGTAAAATCGTTATCAATTACGGTAATTTCTACATTGTCCCTCAATCTTTTAAAACCTGTAGGTAAGTTGTCATCAATATTGATTTTAAGGAATTCGTCTCCTTCATCTAGCGTGTCATCAAGAATCGTAAAACTTACTATCATACTTTGTTGTCCAGCAGCAAACGTAACAGACGTAGGTCCTGTAAAATCTGATGAATCAAAGCCGCTGTTGTTAAAGGAATAGTTCAGGGTAAAGGGTGTGTTTTGAGGGGTGTCTAGTAAAAATTCAATAGTAAAGGTTTCACCCTCCATCAATTCACTAATCGATTCATTGAAATCTACTCCTACAAACGACTGGCTGCCTGTATCATTGAGAGAAAACGGAGTGGGAGGAGCTGCTACAAAAACCCCAGTAGAGAGCCGTTGTAGGGATTCTGTCTCTCTATTGCCATTTTCATTTTCGTCGTACTGCGTGGTCTGACCTAGTAAATTCAACAAATTGGTATTAGTTGCGTCGCTGGTTTCATAAACAAGTGCATCGATCAGATTTGTTGTGGTGGCAAATGAGGTACGCTCTGGAAAATCGGCAGGTGTTCCCAGGTAGATTCCTACTGCATCTGCGCCATTTTGAAAAGTGTTGTTGAACAGTATTCTATCTGGCACTGGCGAGACCAGTTGATTGCCTAGAACAACCAGGCCGTTGCCATCGCTTGTAAGACCGTTCAAGTCTATCGCTAGGTAAGTACGCCCACCACCGGTCGTACTACTCGTGGAGCCGTTGAATAGCACCATTACATAACCGTTAAGCGATTCAAACGGATTATCAGTTTTAAGCTCGATGAATTCCATTGTATCCGTACTGGGATTGTCCACATCCAGCTCGTTGATCACTATTTGTGCATCCGCTTTCGCGAAAGCGGTAATCACCGCAAGAATCATCAACCACAATCTTAATTTTCCCGTTGTATTCATCATTTTGCAAAGGTAGTAGATTAGTTAACAGATCAACAATACCCGTTAATTCTAGTTAATAACAATACAAGGAAACTCTACCCGCCCTAGTATTAATTTATATACAAATTGGGTAGGCGTAATTCTACATTCTATAGATTTGATATGCAATGAATCATAACTCCCAATTTTACTCTCAGTTACCCCGACTCAAAGGAGAGCTGGACCAGGTAATCAAAAAGACCTCCTTATATAAGGACGTGCCCGGTAACTGGACCGTAATTGTAACGGATATTGAAAATTCTACCATCGCGGTAGGCGAGGGGAAGCAACAAACAGTCAATCTCGCCGCTACGGGCAGTATTGTTGCCTGTTTGAACATTGCACGCAGCCAGCAGATTGACGTCCCGTTCTTTTTTGGCGGTGATGGCGCCACACTCATCGTACCACCTCAGATTATAGATGAATGTATGGATGTATTGCAACAGCATAGCAAACGCTGTAGGGAACGTTTTGATTTTCACCTGAGAGTAGGAAGTAGACTGGTAAGCGATCTAAAGGCAAAAGGCGCTATTCTCAAGATTTTCAAATTTGAACGCAACCGTCTCCACACCATGCCTATCATTTATGGTGATGGATTACAGCTGGCAGAATCCGAAATCAAATCTGAAAAAAGTTTAGAAAAAGATCTTAGGAGCTTACACATATTGAATTTAGGCGGGATGGAATGTAAATGGGATAAGGTCAAACCACCTAGAAAAACAAACGAGGTGGTCTCTTTGATTATCACTCCCGTAGATACTCTATCACAGCCCAAAATAAATTCTAGGGTGTTGCAAAAACTTAGAGAGATTTATGGAGATGATGAAGCTCGTAATCCACTTAAAGTAAGTCATCTTAATATGGTTAATAAACTAGACCAAATTAAGAATGAGGTAAAAATGAAATACAATAAAGTTACCGGTAGAAGCATCGCATCCAGCTATGGTAGGACCATGGTAGGTAAGTTTTATCTTAAATACGCCCCTGGTGGTAAACGCTACGTCAAGGATCTAATTCAACTTACTGAGACCTTACTTATCGATGGAAGTATCAATACCGTGGTAAGCGGTACGCAGGGTCAAAGAGAAGAATTAATTAAGTTTTTAAATTCCCTGGAACAAAAGAACCTAATTCACTACGGATTTTATAAAAGCGATTCCAGCGTTTTATCCTGTTTTGTGACTGCGCTGGATGACTACCACATTCATTTTCTGGACGGCGATAATGGAGGATATACTAACGCAGCAAATTTATTAAAGCGCAAATTGAGGAAACAGGAAGCCTAGTAATCCCAGTTTCTTTTCTTATTTAATTCTTCTATCTCTTCAATAGCTTCTAGTGGAATCACCTTAAGGAATGAAGGGTGTTGTTCAATCGCAAATTCAATTTGTTCCACAATTTTCTCTACGCTGTCATTTTCATAATCGATTTCCAGGGGCTTTTTTATAACCATGGATTGAAGGATGTTGCGTTTTTTGATACGTAGACCTTTCTTGTCAAAACTGCGTCTAAATCCATCAATCACAATAGGTACCACAATTGGTTTGTACTCCTTGATAATGTGAGCAGTACCTTTTCTAATGGGTTTGAATGGTTTAGTGGTTCCTTGGGGGAAGGTAATCACCCATCCATCATCTAGTGCGACCCCTATATTCTTAGTATCATCTGGATTGACTGATCGGTTTACGGTCTCTCCTTTTGCCCTCCAGGTACGTTCGACGGTAATGGCTCCCGCATAGGCAAATATTTTGGGTAGCAGTCCGCTTTGCATGGTCTCCTTGGCGGCGACGTAATAAATATTAAGTTTAGGATTCCATAGGTAACCTACATTCTTAATAGTGTCGTCCCGACCTTTTAATGCAGCGTTGAATACGTGGAACATGCTTACAACATCTGCAAAATAAGTCTGGTGGTTTGAAACAAACAATACACCATTCTCAGGCAAGTCGCGTATGATGTCGCTACCTTCAATCTCCATCTCATTAAAACCCCGGTAACGTCGATGAGAGAGGACTCCCATTATGCGTATAAGCCATTTTTTTAAAAATAGAACGTGACCGAATGGGTTCTTCTTTAGCAATCCCATAAAACCATTGAGGCGTTTTTTGTAAAGATAAAAGATTATAATCCTTAAGAATTATAGGAATGTTAATGATTACTGCAGCACTTTAAGGAACAAGTGTTTAAACTCGTTCAACATCATGGCTGTTGCGCCCCATACGACGACTTCTTCAAACATAAAACTAGGGACCTGTAGATTTTCCATATAATTATTGCTTATCGTAGTAGTGGTAATGCTCTCTGGATTTAAAAGACTTGATAGGGGGACCTCAATGATACCCGCAACTTCAGACTCTTGCGCAATGAATTTTGGTTCCGCTTTCGCGAAAGCGAGAAATGGATAAACCATATAGTTACTGGGCGGTATGTATAGCGGCGTACCAGCTTGCAGCACATTATTTCTGTCAATCTCTACACCTATCTCTTCTTTAAGCTCTCGTATAGCGGTGGTCATATTGTCTTGATCTATAGACTCACGCCGTCCTCCAGGAAAAGCGATCTGACCACTATGCTTACCAGTTGAGGTGACTCTTTTTATTAATACAAAATAGTTCTCTTCTTTCTTGGGGTAGACCAGCATAACTACCGACGCTTTCTTATATTTCTTATTGAGCCGATTAACATCGGTAAGCTCTTTGATCCGTTGCACCGCTGCCATTTCAAGTTGAGCCTCTTGTCCTGGCAAACTGCATTGTCTTAATTTTGGAAACCGATCCTGAAGATCTATAAATGAAATCAAAAGCGTATTTTTTTATACTGTGCTCCTTGAGCTTAATGGCCTGTAAAGATACAGATCAGATATCTCAGAAGGTCAAATCCAGTCCGGCAAAGGAGCTCCTGAGTGAAGAACAACGACTCGCAAAATTTTATAAAAGAAAGCTGACCGCAAAAGGAGATACCCTCCTGCCTAACATCCCGCAAGATAGCGTGGCTGCATTTTTTAAAAGGTATGGAAAGAAAAACGAGGAAAGGTTTGTCCGGATCAATACTAAATACGGAACTATTACACTTGAGCTTTTTGAAGGATTGCCGCTGTATCGCTCCCAATTCATTTTCTTAGTTAAAAACAAGTATTTTGACGATACTGAATTCTATCGGGTGGTTCCTGATTTCATAGTCCAAGCAGGGAATTCAGATACTCCACTTGCCGCAATGCGGCGCACTAGTTCTGGGAATTACAAGCTACCCCCTATGTTCAAGGAAGATTTACGCCACGAGCGGGGAACCCTAAGTCTAGCAAAAGAATGGGAAAACAATCCCGAAAACTGGCATAATCCATTTGACTTTTTTATAACGTTACAGCGATCTGCGCATCTAGATGACGAGCACACGATCTTTGGCAAAGTAATATCAGGAATAGAGGTCGCCGATCAAATTTCAAAATTAGATCGCGATGGTAGTGACTGGCCACGAGAAAGTATTTTCATCACCATGGAAGCCTTAAAGTCTCCTAGTAACGATAGACGATCGCATTAATATTCATGCCAGCGCCCACACTAGCAAACATTATCAAGTCGCCACGGTTGAGTTGATGGTCCTTCATTTTATTATTCACAACCATGTCCAGAACCGTTGGGACTGTAGCTACAGAACTGTTACCCATTTTATGAATGTTCATAGGGGTAATATGATCTGGAACCGTTAAGCCATACAATTGAAAAAAGCGTTCAATAATGGCGTCATCCATCTTCTCGTTTGCTTGATGAATAAAAATCTTTTTAAGCTCTGAAATGTCGCGACCAGATTGATCCATTGCACATTTCATTCCAGCCGGTACCTGAGTCAGGGCAAAGTTGTAAATACGTCTTCCATACATTTTAATATATTTTCTATGATCGACGGTACTGGAACTATAAGACTGCTCGTTAAAAATAAAAAATGCCTCATCCTTGGTATGCGTGGCGGTAGCTTGACCTAGGATCCCAGAAGGCTCTTTGGTTTTTTGAACTATTACCGCGCCAGCACCATCTGCATAGATCATTGAATCCCGATCGTGAGGATCGAGCACCCTTGATAGCGCCTCAGTCCCTATGACCAGTACCGTTTTTGCTAGACCGCTTTTTATAAATGAATCTGCCTGGGTCATTCCTAGAACCCATCCAGGACAGCCGAATAGCACGTCATAAGCAACGCAGGAAGGATTGTCAATTTCCAGTTTTTTCTTGATTCTAGTGGCAATGCTAGGGACCATGTCGCTAGATCCATTGACCACGTCTCCATAGTTATGTGCAACGATAATGTAGTCTATGGTTTCTGGATCAATCTTACTGGTTGCTATTGCTGCTTGAGCTGCGGCGGCACCCATATCGCTTGTAGAGATGTGATCTTGTGCGTACCTCCTTTCAGAAATGCCTGTTATGGCTTTAAATTTTGAAATGATACTTTCATTATCATTTCCAAAACTGGAACCATCAGTATTTAAAAATTCGTGATTTAAGAAATCAGCATTGCTTCTTACCTCAGTAGGTAGATAACTTCCAGTACCTATAATCTTCATACTCATAAATAGCAAATCTTAGGAAGTACCTAGAATAATTCGTTGACGCCCTACTAATCGGGCAAGATCTAAAATTAATTACTTATTCTCGCAATAATTAACAATAAACCATCACCTAATACTACTAATAATGAGATATTTATGCGTTGCATAACTTATTCAAGTACAATCATTATGCTATATATAAAAACCTATAGCTACGAGACGTACTCTTCCATGGGTGCACAGGTACACATCAGGTTTCTGTCACCATAGGCGTCATCTGCACGGCGTACCGTAGGCCAGAATTTATTTTCCTGAACCCAGTCCAGCGGGAATGCTGCTTTTGATCTGGAATATGGAAATTCCCAGGTATCTGCGGCAATTAGTTCCAGCGTGTGAGGACTATTTTTAAGTACGTTGTTAGGCTCATCTTTTGTAGAGTTGTCAATCTCTTTTCTTATAGAAATCATTGCCTCACAAAAACGATCCATTTCATCAAGATCTTCTGACTCAGTAGGTTCAATCATCATGGTACCGGCTACGGGAAAACTCACGGTAGGGGCATGAAAGCCATAATCCATCAGTCTTTTGGCAATATCTGTTACCTCTATACCCTTCTCTTTGAATGGTCTGCAATCAATAATCATTTCATGTGCGGCTCTACCTTGCTCTCCTACATAAAGACATTGATAGCTACCTTCTAATCGCTCTTTAATATAGTTTGCATTTACGATTGCATATTCGGTTGCTTGTTTAAGACCTTTTGACCCAAGCATACAGATGTAGCCATAAGAAATGATACAAGCTAGTGAGCTACCAAAGGGCGCCGCGCTTATGGGAGTAATTGCCTGCGACCCACCGGTCTTTATAACAGGATTAGAAGGTAAAAAAGGCACTAGTTGTTTGGCAACGCATATGGGTCCTACCCCTGGACCACCTCCACCATGCGGTATGGCAAAAGTCTTGTGCAGATTAAGATGACAAACATCGGCGCCTATATTTCCAGGATTGGTGAGTCCTACCTGGGCATTCATGTTTGCCCCGTCCATGTATACCTGACCGCCGTTCTCGTGGATCAACCCCGTTATTTCCTTTATGGCACTTTCATAAACCCCATGGGTAGAAGGGTAGGTGACCATGAGGGCAGCAAGATGGTCCTTATGCTTTAATGCCTTCTCGCGCAGATCATCCACATCTATATTTCCGTTGTCCAGCGCTTTGGTAACCACTACCTTCATACCGGCCATAACTGCGCTGGCTGGATTTGTTCCGTGCGCGCTGGAGGGTATTAGACAAATGTTGCGATGGTGATCGCCACGACTATGATGGTAGGCACGTATGGCCATAAGCCCAGCAAATTCACCCTGCGCGCCAGAATTGGGTTGTAGCGAGGTGCCATCAAATCCAGTAACCTCATTAAGTTGAAGCTCTAGTTTTTTAAGCATTTCCTGGTAGCCTTGCGCTTGATCCAGCGGTACAAATGGGTGGATATTTCCCCAGTTGGAATCTGATAATGGTAGCATTTCAGATGCGGCGTTAAGTTTCATTGTACATGAACCTAACGAAATCATAGAATGGTTCAAAGCCAGATCCTTACGTTCCAATCTCTTGATGTATCGCATCAATTGAGTTTCAGAACGATAAGAATTAAAAACGGGATGTTGCAAATATTTCGTCTGTCTACCAGCGCCCACATTGAATTCTTCAACTAACTCAGAAATTACAGTTACTTCTTTGTTTGTAGCAGCTGCAAAAACCTCTACAATATCGTTAAGGTCTTTAATACTTACGGTTTCATTAAGAGAAACCTGAACCGTACTTTCATCTGGATAGTAAAAATTAATCTCATGTTCTTCTGCCACCTTCCGTACAGCCTGCGCATCTACCTTAAAACACAGCGTATCAAAATAGGTTTCGTTTGCCTGATAGATACCCAATTTCTCAATTACATCTGCAAGAGTAGCTGCACTTCTATGAATTTTTGTAGCGATGTATTTTAATCCTTCTGGGCCGTGATAGACGCCGTACATACCTGCCATTACTGCCAGCAGGACTTGTGCGGTACATATGTTTGATGTGGCCTTATCCCTTTTGATGTGTTGTTCACGAGTTTGCAACGCCATGCGCAGGGCTCGCTTTCCATCCATATCTCTGGATACTCCTATGATCCTTCCCGGTATTTGACGTTTGAACTCTTCTCTCGTAGCAAAATAAGCAGCATGAGGCCCACCATAACCTAGCGGGATCCCGAATCTTTGTGTAGTGCCCACGACGACATCTGCACCCCAGTGTCCCGGAGCTTCCAGCAATACTAGAGACATAACATCTGCTGCTACTGCGATTCTAATGTTTTTCTGGTGACACGCTTTCGCGAAAGCGGAATAATCCACCACCTTTCCACTTGCACCGGGGTATTGCAGCAATGTACCATAGTAGCCTCCATCCAAGTTCATCTTATCTGGGTTGCCCTCGACTAATTCAATTCCCAGAGGAATTGCCCTTGTTTTAAGCAACTCCTTAGTCTGTGGTAAAGCATCCTGATCCACAAAAAATTTGACCACTTCCTGTTTTTTCTGTGCGCGATCCCTTACGGAGTAGAGTAGGGTCATAGCCTCGGCAGCCGCGGTAGATTCGTCCAGTAGTGAAGCATTTGCAAGCTCCATACCGGTCAAATCAGTTATCATGGTTTGATAATTTAACAGGGCTTCAAGTCTTCCTTGTGCAATTTCTGCTTGATAGGGAGTATAGGCAGTATACCAGCCCGGATTTTCTAGAATGTTGCGCTGTATCACCGCGGGGGTAATTCCTGCATTATAGCCTAAACCTATGTAAGATCTGAATTGCTTGTTCTTCCTGCCTAGTGTCTGAATATGGTTAGTGAACTCAAACTCACTCATCGCTGGGTCCAAATTCAATTCACGACCCAGTTTTATATTATCGGGGACCGTTTCATAGATAAGTTGTTGAACGCTATCAACTCCAATGGTCTCAAGCATTTTAGGAAGATCTGCTGGTCGGGGACCTATATGGCGCAGTGCAAAACGATCTGTATTCATAGTTCTTATGTGGGCTATGTTGAAGTTGCAAAAATAGTCGATAAAAATGCCTGAACTAACAAACGATAGCGAGCATCCCATCACTAGTTTTCAACGTAGTTAACGCACTTATTAACCATTATTTTTACGTTGTGAAATGGCTTGCTAGTTTATTGGATTTTTATGTGCGTAGTAGCTTACACGTAGGACTGAACCTTGTTGCCTTATTTATCGCATTTCATTACGATGCGATTCAAACTAGCGACTGGAAACTATTTTTATTTCTATTTGCGGTTTGCGTTTCTGGATACAATTTGATCAAATATTTTGAATTCTTTATTAGATTTCAAACTTTCAGATACAGGAAGTTAATTACGCTGCTTACTCTCATCCTAGTGATCCTCGCGTCTCTGGGTTTTCTACAAGAAAATATTAAAACTCAAGTAGTATTGATCTTAATTGCCATTTTATCGTTTTTATATGCAGTACCACTACCATCGCTACAATCACTACGAGGGTTACCTTATTTTAAATTATTTACTGTGGCATGCGTTTGGGTGCTATTGATTACAGTTTACCCTCTATTCTCAGATCGTACAAGGGATCTAGTATACTTAATGAGCCACAGATGGTTGTTTATTAACATCATTCAATTATTTCTATTTGTCATAGCTTTATGCATACCCTTTGAAATAAGAGATCTCAAATACGATGCTGTGGAACTTAAAACATTGCCACAAACCATAGGCGTACCTGCTTCAAAGTTTATGGGAATAATCCTGTGTATTATATGTTTGTCGCTGGAAATAGTTAGTATCTACAAACTTCCTGAATCGCCACATTACCTTCCTGGCACATTGATATATGTCACGACAGGAGTAATGATTTATTATTCAAGTGAAAAAAAGCCAGACTATTATGCAGGACTACTTGTAGAAAGTTTGCCTTTAATATACTTAGGCTTACTCATTGCCAGTAACCACCTTCAATAAGATATAATTGATGTAGGTGAAGGGGTTTTAATCTAAAGCTCCTTAAAAGCGGTATTGACCCTATCTTTTATAGATTGCTTCTGAGTTTTTGAGAGGGAAACCCATTGCGCTTTTTTAAGGCGTCGCTGCAATAAATCATTTTCCTTATCAAAAGAACGACAACCCCAGCAATGTGTTTTGTGCAGTTTAAATCTAAAGAGATCTTTGCGATTGAGATCGCGGTATTGATTTCTGGTACTTAGAATATTTGCGTCACCGCAATTGATGAAATATCGACCCATTACTCTTTCTATCTACTGGTCCTCAAACCATTTACTTTTAAGACAATCCATTAATTGCACTCGTGCCCGGTGAATTATCACCCATAGGTTTGACGGCGTGATATTATGCTCCTTACATATTGTTTCGGTATCCATTTTATCAATCGTCTTTTGAACAAATATAGTAGCATAACGTTCAGGTAACGCTCCTATGCATTGTTGTAAGACCGCGCCCAGTTCTTCTTGCTCAATCAGATCTTCGGCATTGGGATTGCGCATATCACCAGCTTTTTCTTCCAGCCAGTCACCACTATTGTCAGCTCCAGAAGCATAACCCATTCTCACCTCTGCTTTCCCCTTTTTTGAATTGATCTTGCGGTAGTGATCAATTATTTTGCGTTTTAAAATACTGATAAGCCAGGTACGCTCTGTACTGTTGCCCTTAAATCTATGGGCGCTTTTTAATCCAGCGAGAAAGGTTTCTGAAACCAGGTCCTGAGCAAGATCACCGCTACTCACTCGAGTAATGGTATAGTTAAAAAGGTAGTCGCTGTAACGATCTACCCACTTCTCTGGAACTAGTTTTACTTCTGGCAACTTGATATTAATTTATAGTTCTACTTCGGCTACTGACTGGTTCTTTTCCATAAGTCCCGATCGTCGTAACAAAGCATTTACGTCAGGCTCACTACCTCTAAATTTTTTGTAAAGCTCCATAGGTTCCTCGGTACCTCCTTTTGTCAAAATATTCTCTTTGAACCTTGTAGCTACATCTTCATTAAAAACCCCCTCTTTTTTAAAGGCCTCAAAGGCATCTGCATCCAGGACCTCTGCCCACTTATAACTATAGTAACCTGCACTATACCCGCCCTGGAATATGTGGGCAAAAGCGGTGCTCATGCAGCTGCCTTCCACATCTGGATAGAGGTCGATATCGTCAAATACTTTTCTTTCATGTTCTTTGACATCAGTAATACTGGAAGGGTCGATGCCATGCCAGCTTAGGTCCAATAATCCGAAGCTAATTTGCCTTAAGGTTTGTAATCCTTCTTGAAAAGTTGCGGCAGCTTTTATACGTTCTATAAATTCTAGCGGGATTACCTCTCCTGTTTCAAAATGTCTGGCAAAAAGCTCTAGTGCTTCTTTCTCATAACACCAGTTTTCTAGTATCTGACTAGGCAACTCTACAAAATCCCAACTTACTGAGGTTCCCGATAGGCTGGAATAGGTAGTGTTTGCAAGCATTCCATGTAGAGCATGACCGAATTCGTGAAACAAGGTTGTCACCTCATTAAAGGTAAGTAAGGAGGGTTTGGTTTTTGTAGGTTTTGTAAAATTACAGACTATCGATATGTGAGGTCTTACATTCTCTTTGCGGTCTATGGATTGGCTTTTGAAAGAGGTCATCCAGGCTCCATTACGCTTTCCATCTCTAGGGAAAAAATCGGCATAAAGTATCGCTTTAAATGAACCATCTTCAATAACCTCATAAGTCAGGACATCATCGTGATATTTTTCTACCTGATTAGTAGCTATAAATTCTAGACCGAATAGCTTTTTTGATACTTCAAACACCCCCTGTATGACGTTCTCTAGTTTAAAATAGGGTTTGAGCTGTTCATCATCAAGATTGAATAACCTCTGTTTTAACTTCTCGCTATAGAAAGAGGTGTCCCACTTTTGCAACTTTGTAATTTGACCCGTGCTCGCTGATTTGCTTGAGGTGGTAATGGCAAAATTTTGCAACTCGTTGAACTCAGCTTCTGCCGCGGGTGTTGCCTTATCAAGTAGCTCTTCCAGGAATTGTTGTACTTGTTCTGGACTTTTTGCCATACGCTCTTCAAGTACAAAATGAGCGTGGGTTTTATAACCAAGAATTTGCGCGCGCTCATATCGCAGTTTACTGATATCCAGTACTTGCTGGCGGTTGTCAAATTCCCCACCGTAGGATTTTGATGAAAAAGCGCGATACATCTGTTCTCTCAGTTCACGATCGTCCACATAGGTCATAAAAGGGATGTAACTAGGATAATCCAGCGTAAACACATAACCCTCCTTGCCCTTTAAATCAGCGGTTTCTCTGGCCGCTTCTTTAGAACTCTCTGGAAGACCAAAAAGTCTGGTGTCGTCTTCCAGATGTAACTCATAGTCATTTGTGGCTGCCAGCAGATTCTCGCCAAATTTGAGAGAAAGCTGTGCGAGTTGTTCATCGACCTTGCGTAACTGTTCTTTTTTCTCATCTGGTAAATGAGCGCCATTGCGAGAGAATCTCTTATAGGTTTTATCCAGCAGCATGAGTTGTTCTTGATTCAAGTCCCAACCTTCTTTACCGGCATGTACAGACTTGACTCTTTTAAAAAGTGCCTCATTTAATGTTACATCATTACCAAATTTTGACAATTGTGGACTGATTTCCCTGGCGATTCGCTGAATTTCATCATTAGTTTCGGCACTATTGAGATTAAAGAATATACTTGAAATCCTGCCCAGCCTTTCCCCGCTTTTGTCTAGGGCTTCAATGGTATTGTAAAAAGTGGGTTGCTCTGTATTTTCGGTGATGGTGTTGATTTCCTCTGTTGCTATCTGTAACGCTTTCGCGAAAGCGAATTCAAAATGAGATTCTTCAATACTATCAAATGGAGCGGTGTCTTGATAGGTATCAAACGGCACCAGTAATGGGTTCAATTCTTTACTCATAACTGTAAAATTACTGGTCAAGCGCAGGATGTTCCGTATAGATTTGTTAAACTTATACCTTTGATTATGGCGTCTACAGGAAGAAATAGCCATAACTGGCAAGGGTCGTCATGAAGATGACATGTATAATTCCCAAGTAGTTGTAATTGCTGTCAGTAAACTGGCGATTTATGATGATCGCCATGATAAAATTAACGGCACCCGCTGTGAGGTACTGCCACTTTTCTGGGTGCCGCAGTTGAATTGCATAAAGAAACCATACCGTTGTCAGCGCTATAACAACAATTGAGACAGTACGGTGGTAATTAGTCATTTGCCCGCAAACCATGGGAGGCGGTGATGACTTTATCCTTTAGCTTATCCTTGTAGGCAATGATGCTATCCTGAACTTCAGGAATGGTCGCCCCTATAATTTGTGCCGCCAGGATACCTGCGTTTTTTGCCCCATTAAGTGCCACCGTTGCCACGGGAACACCACCAGGCATTTGTAAAATGGAAAGAATGCTATCCCAACCATCGATTGAATTACTGGATTTGATAGGCACGCCTATAACGGGAAGTGGGGATAGGCTAGCTACCATGCCAGGTAGATGAGCAGCGCCGCCAGCCCCTGCGATAATCACACAAATACCGTTTTCATGCGCAGTAGTGCCAAAGTCAAATAGCTTGTGTGGCGTGCGGTGAGCACTTACTACATCCACCACTACTTCTATATTTAAATCTCCCAAAATCTTAATGGCATCTCTCATAACCGGCATGTCGCTGGTTGATCCCATAATTACGGCAACTTTTGTAATCATGCTTCAAATTTACAACTGCTAACCGTAGATATTCCCAACATCTCAAAAATCCTTGATTTACAAAAGCCTCTATAAAATTTGTAACCTCTATTACTACTATGGCATTGTTACTGAATAAGAAAACCAACTTAACACAAATTGAACAACCCAAAATCTTTCAGAAATTACCTTTGTATAATTCACTATAGATTATGAAACGACTATTCACAATTGCCATGCTCAGTATCTTTTTAATAAGCTGTGGCAGCAACAATAAGGAACTTGCAGTCAACGATACTGAAAGCCAACAGCCTAAAACCTATGAAATCGCTAAAACAAATCAAGAGTGGAGGGAACTTCTGGACGACGACGAGTATGAAGTCTTGAGACAAGCAGGTACTGAGCGTCCATTTACCAGCCCGCTTAATAAGGAAAAAGGTAAAGGGACATTAATTTGCGCTGCATGCTACGCGCCAGTTTATCAAAATATATACAAATTTGATTCGGGTACGGGCTGGCCCAGTTACGATCGTGCCATCGAGGGGCAGGTAGAACGAGATGTGGACTACAAGATAGGTTATGCCAGGACTGAACTTAAATGCAATACCTGCGGCAGTCATTTAGGTCACGAGTTCAACGATGGCCCTAGAAAAACAACAGGTAAACGCCACTGCATCAATGGTGTGGCGCTTGAATTTATACCAGAGGGTACTGATTTACCTGAATTAAGAAGATAATCTACCATGGCTTTTACCGAAGAAGATTTTAAGAAAAAGCTCACACCAGATCAATATAGGATTTTACGCGAGAAAGGAACTGAGCGACCTTATACAGGAGAGTATAACACGCACTATGAGAATGGTGTCTATAGTTGTGCTGCTTGTGGCAATGAACTCTATAAAAGCGAGACAAAATTTGATTCTGGTTGTGGCTGGCCCAGTTTTGATGATGAAATTGAAGGAGCAATTGAACGCAAGCGGGACACCACCCATGGTATGATAAGAACAGAAATCATGTGTTCAAATTGTGGTAGCCATTTAGGTCATGTTTTTAATGACGGGCCTACTAACACAGGTATTAGACATTGTGTCAACAGCCTAAGTCTAGATTTTAAAAAGGAGTAGGGGAGTATAATAGGTGTTGTTAGATTTGAACTAGTTTTTATGGGTTTATGCGATTGGGGTTTACGGTGGTATTCTCAACAGAATTTCCAATTATAAAACTTACTGACCCGTCATCCACTAAAGTCTTGCAGAATCTGGATATTCGGGGACAAGACTAGAATAATTTTCAGCTGTTCCATTCTGGTAGATCCTCCATCCATACTTTTAGTCCCGTTTTTTTCTGAATGGTACGCATGTGGTGAGCTTCATCTCTAGTGACTAGGGTATAAGCCGTTCCCATTTTGCCAGCACGTCCGGTACGACCTATACGGTGAATAAAATCTTTGGGTGACCTAGGCAGTTCATAGTTGATTACATAAGGAAGAAAATCGATGTCAATTCCCCTCGATAAAACATCAGTAGTTACTAGACAGCGCACCCCTGTATTGTTGCCATCTTTAAAATCTGCTAGATTTTTTGTTCTGGTACCCTGCGCTTTTCCACCATGCAAGGACTTTGATTTAATTCCATTAGTATTCAATTTATCATTGACATGATCAACCTGGTAAGCACTTGAGCAAAATATAAGTACCTGGCTCATTTCCTGGGACTCAATCAAATGACGTAAAAGAACTCCTTTTTTTTCTGGAAGAACGCGATAGCCTAACAATTTTATCTCTGGGGCGGTAGCCTCTACCGATTCAATAACTATTTTTATTTCATCCTTGGGAGCAAGACGTTGCAGGGATTTTATCTGATCGTTTAAAGTTGCAGAAAATAGTGCATTTTGCCTATCTTGAGGTAAAAGATCAAGGATGCGATCAACTTCTTCCATGAACCCCATGGATAATAACTTATCGGCTTCATCCAGGACTAGGATCTTGACATCGCTCAGGCTTATCGCCTTCTTTTCCACGAGATCAAGTAAACGTCCAGGCGTGGAGACTAAAACATCTGTAGAACTTTGAGATTTCATTTGTGGATTGATGCTCACACCTCCATACACCGCATTGACGATAAGTGGCTTTTGTAATCCCTTGCTATAAGTAACGGCGACAGCATGAATCTGCTGAGCAAGTTCTCTTGAGGGGACCAAAACAAGCGCTAGCGGTCTGCGCGGTGCAGCTTTGCAGCCGTTCAAAACATTTAACAAGGGTAATACGTACGACAAGGTTTTTCCAGAACCAGTTGCCGCGATTCCTAGGACGTCCCTACCTGCCATAAAACTGGGTATGACTTCTTGCTGCACCGGTGTAGGTGAGGTAATACCGTCATCGTGCAGAACGGAAATTAGTTCTGGCAACAGTTGTAAGGATTTAAAGGACATGAGAATAGTTTAAAACAAAGTTAGCTTAATATGCCACCTAGCCTCTATAAATTGAGAATTGCTAATAAAACTAAAAATGAAGTTACCCGCAGCATACTATAAAAACAGCGATGTGGTATTCCTTGCTCGCGATCTAATCGGCAAAATCGTGGTTTCAACAGTTGACGACAAATTCTGTAGCGGTATCATTACAGAAACCGAGGCCTACCGCGGGATAGGGGACAAGGCTTGTCACGCACATCTGGGTAGGTTTACTGATCGTACAAAGATCATGTACGAGTCCGGTGGCGTCGCCTATGTCTACCTATGTTACGGGATTCATCACCTATTCAACATCATTACAAATACTGATTCTCAGGCTGATGCTATTTTAATACGAGCGGTACAACCCGTGTCTGGCATTCATCATATGATGGAAAGAAGGGCAAAAGTTAAGAACGACCACACGCTAACCTCTGGTCCAGGCAATTTCAGCAAGGCATTTGGGTTAAATAAGTCTCATTATGGTGAGGATTTAACGGGTGATCTAGTGTATTTAGAACATGATCCAGAATTATTGGATACTATAGGATTGACTAGAGATGAAAAGCTGCCTATCGTTGAAAGCAAACGCATAGGAATTGACTATGCGGGAGAGGATGCACACCTGCCCTGGAGGTTCTACTTGCAGTCCAGCGCATACATCAGTAAAAAGTTGAAGGGCGATCGCCTACCATAAATCTATCGGTATCCTGGATTTTCAAATGCCCAGCGATTACCGCTTTTCCATTCTTCAGGTAGGTTGCCGTAAGCTGGATACCCACCTACCTTTTTTAGGATTGATGCAAGATGCAACATATTATAGGTTGCAAAGGTGGTATTGCGATTAGTAAAATCGTTGTCCACCGCATTACTCTATGGATCACCATAGTTGGGTCCGGGGCCTATTTCTCCCAGCCAGCCTGCGTCTGCCTGTGGTGGGATACTGTACCCTATGTGCTGCAGGGCATACATAACATTTTGCGCAACGGCCTTCACACCATCTTCATTACCATTAACGATGCAACCAGCCACCTTGCCATAGTAAACATATTGTCCTTTGTCGTTTTTCTTGCCACTCATGGCGTATAGGCGTTCTATAAGCGATGTCGCTTGTGATGATTTATTACCTAACCATATAGGGGTGTCCACTACCAGAATATCTGCCGCTAGAATCTTGTCATAGACTTTGAGCCACTCATCTTTCTCCCAACCATGCTGCGTCATGTCGGCATGAACACCTGGAGCGATAAAGTAATCTATGAATCGTACCACTTCTACATCGACCCCTTCCTTTTTCATAATAGTCGTGGAGACATCCATCAACTTGGCGGTATGGCTATCCCTGGGTGATTTCTTTAGGGTACAATTGATATAGATTGCCTTGAGATGTAAAAATCGTTCATAGGTGATAATTTTAATTCATAGACTTTACGCTGGATCTTTGTCAAATAAGTTTATGACAGCTTGTCACTAGCCTTATAATGGTATTTAGTTTGAGTGTGGAGGTGAAGTTACGCTTTCGCGAAAGCGTATTCTCTTACAACTAATTTAAAATATTTAATAAATGTCACAACAAGGAACTATCAATGTAGCGGTAGAAAATATTTTCCCGCTAATCAAGAAGTTTTTATACAGCGATCACGAGATCTTTTTGAGGGAACTGATCTCCAATGCAACGGATGCCACGCTTAAACTGAAACACCTAGCTAACATAGGTGAGGCAAACGTAGAGCTGGGAGACCAGCAAATTGAGGTCAAAATTGATAAGGAGAACAAGACCCTTACCATCGTTGACCAGGGAATAGGTATGACTGAGGAAGAGGTACAGAAATACATCAATGAAGTGGCCTTCTCTGGTGCCGAGGAATTTCTAGAAAAGTATAAGGACACCGCCCAGGATAGCGGGATCATTGGACACTTTGGTCTAGGTTTTTATTCTGCTTTCATGGTGGCAGACAAGGTCGAAATTATTACCAAATCGTATAAGGATTCCCCTGCGGTACACTGGTCTTGTGATGGATCTCCCAATTACACAATTGAAGCGGCAGATAAACAGGACTTTGGGACTGAGATTATCCTTCACATATCAGATGATGAGACAGAGTTTCTAGAAGAGCGCCGCATAACAGAACTACTGACCAAGTACAATAAGTTCATGCCGGTACCCATTAAATTTGGTACTAAGACTGAAACTCTAGAAAAGCCCGAAGATGCCAAAGAAGATGATCCGGCGCCCACGCAGGAGGTAGATAACATCATCAACAATCCCAATCCAGCCTGGACTAAGCAACCAGCAGACCTGGAAGACCAGGATTATAAGTCGTTCTATAGAGAGCTGTATCCCATGCAGTTTGAGGAGCCCCTGTTCAACATTCACCTCAATGTGGACTACCCGTTCAATCTAACCGGGATTCTTTATTTCCCCAAGATGAGCAACGACTTGAATGTGCAAAAGGATCGCATCCAGCTGTACCAGAATCAAGTATTTGTCACCGATAATGTTGAAGGCATCGTGCCAGAGTTCCTTACCATGCTGCGAGGTGTGATCGATAGTCCCGACATCCCACTTAACGTTTCTAGATCCTACCTACAGGCAGACGGTGCGGTAAAGAAAATCTCAAGCTATATCACCCGTAAGGTTGCTGATAAACTTAAGTCACTATTCAATGAAGATCGTGAGGCTTTTGAGAAGAAATGGAATGATATCAAGATCGTCATTGAATACGGGATGCTCAGTGAGGAAAAGTTCTTTGACAAAGCAGATAAGTTCGCCCTATATCCC
>JBARYP010000052.1:0-13064 GCA_049647945.1 Nonlabens sp.
GATATAGAGGGTGGTTTTGGAAACCTTTTTGCAAACGCCAGCTTGAGAAAATTGTTCCCTGATCAAAATTATGCCGTAGAAGGTGATCCCATTGATTTATCGAGGGGCGGACGTTTCATGGCCCATCACATTCTTGTACCTAAACGGGGTGTTGCAGTTCACATCAACGCATTTAATTTTCCGGTATGGGGGATGCTTGAAAAATGTGCTGTCAATTGGATGGCAGGTATGCCAGCGGTAGTGTTGCCAGCACCACAAACTGCATTTTTGACTGAGGCTGTGGTCAGAGAGATCATAAAGTCAAACATATTGCCAGAGGGTGCTTTACAACTGCTTAGCGGGCTTACGACCTCTATATTAGATACGGTCAACTCTCAAGACGTGGTTACTTTTACCGGTAGCGCGAGCACGGGCAGAAAGCTTAAAGCGCATCCTAGGCTGCTGGAAGAAAGCGTTCCCTTTACTATGGAGGCAGATTCCCTAAACAGCTCGGTATTGGGTCTAGATGCCGCTCCAGGAACTCCTGAATTTGATTTGTTTGTCAAGGAGGTACGCAAGGAAATGACGTCTAAAGCTGGTCAGAAATGTACGGCTATCAGACGGATTATGGTGCCAGAAAAGTATATGGAAGAAGTACAGACCGCTCTTTCGGCCCAACTGGATAAAACTGTAATAGGCGATCCTTTGCTAAGAGAAACCCGTATGGGGGCGCTTATTAATCAAGAGCAAAAGAATACTACGCTAGATCAAATCAAAAAAATTGCGACTACCGCAGATTTGGTTTATGGATCTGTAGATCAGGTTAACATATTAGGAGAAAGAGCGCAAAACGGGTCTTTTATGTCGCCCATTCTCATGCGCGAGAATTTTCCATTTAAGAATACTGCGGTTCATGAGGTAGAGTGTTTTGGTCCGGTGAGTACCTTGATGCCATACAAGACCCTGGACGACGCCGTAGAGCTTGCCCACATGGGTAAAGGGTCGCTGGTAAGTAGTGTGGTTAGTAATGATAACGCTTTCGCGAAAGCGTATACCCTTAAAGCTGCATCGTCACACGGTCGCATATTGACCTTGAATAGGGAAAGTGCCGCACAATCGACAGGTCATGGATCGCCATTGCCATTACTCGTACATGGAGGCCCTGGACGTGCAGGAGGTGGTGAAGAGATGGGCGGTTTGCGAGGCATCAAGCACTATATGCAACGCTGTGCAGTACAGGGCAGTCCCACCACACTTACCGAGGTTACAGGTATATACCAGCCCAATAGTGACTATAAGGAAGCAAAACAGCACCCATTTGCCTACCATTATGAGGATATACAGCCAGGAATGAGTCTTGAAACTCATAAAAGGACACTTACAGATTCTGATATCCAAAGTTTTGCAAATCTTACCTGGGACCACTTTTATGCCCATACTGATATCACCAGCCTGGATGGCAGTATTTTCAAGAAAAGAACGGCTCACGGCTACTTTATCATAAGCGCGGCGGCAGGACTATTTGTATATCCCAATAAGGGTCCAGTATCAGCAAACTATGGACTGGAAGACATAAGGTTCCTGCGACCCTTGTATCACAATGACACCATTTATGTGCGATTGACCTGCAAGGAGAAACGAGAGCGGGATGTCTCGGGCAGGGAGCACCCCAGCGGGATCGTAAAATGGTATGTAGAGGTTTTTGACGCAGAGCCGGTAGATTATGAGAACGGAAAAACTGACGAGGAAGCTGAGGCACTAGTAGCCATCGCGACTATTTTAACCATGGTAGAGAAGAAGCAGGAGGTTTTTCCATCTATTACTGAAAGCTTCCTGAACCAACGATTGAAGTTGTTAACTACGGATTGCGTTGCACGATGGGGTATGATGACACCGCAACACATGATAGAACATCTTGAACAAGGTTACCGTATTGCTAGTAGTGAGTATCAAGATTTTGAAATTGCAACCCCAGAGGAGTATATTGAGAAAGTTGCGGCTACTTTATGGAATTATGATAGGATGCCGCGCAATCATAAAATGCCTTTACTTAAAGATGACTCGCTGGAAAAATTGCAACATGCAGACCTAGAAATTGCCAAATCAAAATTGATAGAAGCCAGACAAGCATACTTGGATTACTTCAAACGCAATCCCAAGGCCACGACTAAAAATGTCGTTTTTGGTAAATTGACAAAGTATGAATGGAGTTTGCTAGAGCGCAAGCACGTTACCCATCATTTTGAACAATTTGGAATATTAAAAAATTAATTATTGAAATTCAATATAACATTAAAATTAAATGACTGCACCATACGTAAAGAGTACTACACAGGAATCGATCACAACCATTGAGTTTTTCCACCCGGCTCATAACTCGCTTCCCAGCGATGTGTTGTCTGATCTTGCCCAAAGTATAACGGCGGCAGGACACGATAGTGATACAAAGGTCATTATTCTGAAAAGTGGCGGTAAACGCACCTTTTGTGCAGGTGCAAGTTTTAAAGAACTTATTGCTATTAATGATGAAGAAACGGGAGAGGTCTTCTTCTCGGATTTTGCAAATGTGATCAATGCGATGCGCAAGTGTCCCAAATTCATCCTAGGTCGGGTGCAAGGTAAAACCGTAGGCGGTGGAGTAGGAGTAGCCGCAAGTACGGACTATTGTTTTGCGACCCAATATGCCAGCATAAAACTAAGCGAGCTCAACGTAGGCATAGGTCCATTTGTAGTGGGACCTGCCGTAGAGCGTAAATTAGGATTAAGTGCTATGAGCCAGATCGCAATTAACGCAAATGAATTTTACCCCTCTCAATGGGCTAAACAGAACGGTTTGTTTGCAGAGATCTATGAATCAACCGAAGAAATGGATGAAGCCGTGCAAAAGTTTGCTGAAAATTTATGCTCTTACAATCCGGAGGCAATGCGCGAGATGAAGCAAATGTTCTGGTCGGGTTGTGAGAACTGGGATCAACTGCTGGCCGAGCGGGCAAAGATTTCTGGTAGATTGGTCTTAAGTGATTTCACTAAACAGACTCTTAAGCGGTTTGAATAAAGATAACTTTTACCGTCTGTTCTAACACACATGAAAAAACTGTTTCTGTTATTATTAATCGCTTTAATTTATTCTTGTAAACCCAGAATAAAAAATGATGTGGAAACTTTTGAAAAAGTGTTTAGCATGACGAATTTTGATATTGAGATTCAGAATTGGGGTTGCTTTGGCGGAAGTGAGGAATATTTTACTGTGCATAAAACGAATAATGAATATCTAATAAAATCAAAAAGAACAGGAAAAAGTCATTTAGTATCACAAGTTAAAATGAATACGCTTAAAGACTATTTAAGGTCTAAAATCGGAAAAGAAGAATATGGAGGTTGTACTTCAAGTGAATATATAAGAATTGGCTCTCATTTTGATTCTATTGATTATCAACATCGTTTTTGTAGTGGAGTTAATGCAACTATCATAAATGATTTATTAAATTATCACGAATTAATTTCTAAAAAGAAACTGATGAATAAAATATGTGCTACAATACAGTATATAATTTATTGCTAGTTAGAACCTACTTACGATAATCCCCACCGTCTTTTCTATTCAATTTGTATTGACCAATTTACTTGTTTAAAACACGCAACAAAACATATACAAATCCGTAATTATTCAAAGATCTTCTTTTTACGTAATTCAAAATTTTGACCTAGATATACTCGACGTACCACCTCATCTGCGGCGAGTTCTTCTGGGTTACCTTGTTTTAAAATATTACCCTCAAACATTAAGTAGGTGCGATCTGTAATGGCGAGCGTTTCCTGCACATTATGATCCGTTATTAAGATCCCTATATTCTTTTTAGTCAGCTGCGCTACGATACGCTGTATATCTTCAACTGCCACGGGATCCACACCGGCAAATGGTTCATCGAGCAAGATAAAAGTAGGGTTAGTAGCTAGAGCTCTTGCAATTTCAGTACGGCGTCGCTCACCACCGCTTAATAAATCTCCGTTTCTGTTACGCCTGTCTTGTAGGCTAAACTCTTCCAGAAGCAGCTCACAGCGCTCTCTTTGTTCTTTTTTAGACAGTTTGGTAAGTTGTAAGACACCCAGAATATTCTCCTCGACCGTTAGTTTTCTGAAAATACTAGCCTCTTGAGCTAAATAGCCGATACCATTCTGCGCTCTTTTGTACATGGGGAATTTGGTAATATCAGTATCATCGAGCCATACCTTGCCCCCAGTAGGTTTTACGAGCCCTACCATCATGTAAAACGAGGTAGTCTTCCCAGCGCCATTAGGACCCAATAAACCTACTATCTCGCCCTGGTTGACCTCTAGCGAGACGCCCTTTACGACGGGTCTACCTTTATAAGACTTTTGTAAATTATCAGCTCTGAGTTTCTTTTGCATAGCCACAAATTTAGTTTTTACTATCTAGAATTTCATAGCTTGCACAAAATAAGGATTTGCATGGTACTACCTAGATTTTTAATGGGCGATAATGCTGATTATCCAGAGGATATTTTTGTGATACACACCGAGTATCCCAGATTCATCATTAACCTCAAAGATGATTCTATAGAATTCCTAGAAGAAATAACTACTGAAGATAGAGAGCAACTTGAGGAAGAAACCGGTAATTTAATTGAAGAAGCATCTTTGTTCTACGATGAGCAAATCAAGCAATACGAAGAGTAAGAATGGATCAGATCATAGAATGGGACTGGCAAGCGACACTTCTACTTAACGACTGGGGAGGTTATTATCTTGATCAATTCTTCTTGTTCATTACCGAAAAGTATAATTCGCTACCATTTTACCTCCTTTTGCTGTTTGTGCTATGGAAATTTCAAGGGTCACGCAATACTGTGATTGCTTGCATATTTGTTGTCATTCTTATTGCTTGTAGTGATCAACTCGCTTCATTGTTTAAATATGGATTTGAGCGCTGGAGACCTTATCATGAATTAGGGATGAAAGACCAAATCTCTGCTATAGGAAAGCAAAAGGGATTGTATGGGTTTTATAGTGCTCATGCCAGTACTTCCATGGGTGTTGCAACCTTTATCTACTGGATTTTACGTTATCAATCGAGATGGATGGTGACAGCTACCATCTTATGGGCATTTATCGTCACTTACAGCAGGATTTACCTGGGTTTACACTATCTGGGAGATGTGTTGATGGGAACATCGATGGGAATAATACTAGGTAGCTTATTTGCCTGGATCTATTCACTTATAAAAGCCCGATATGGAACTTCCACGACTATTAATTGACTATTTTTTAAAAGACAGTAACAAACTTGCAGCCTCATAGGCGCTCATTGATCCACCCTGCACCTGTTTCTCAATTTGTGCAAGTTTATCTACCATTCCAGGTTCACCATAAAATCTGGATTTGAGTTGATCTTCAATTGTCTGGTGCAACCAGTATAATTCTTGATCAATCCTACGCTGCAAGAATGATCCGTTAGAAATTGTAGCAGTCTTGAATCCCTGAATATCCTGTAGGATTTGAGGTAACCCTGTTCCGTCAATTCCACTTGCGGTATAAACTTTTACCTTTTGTTGATGTTTTTTGTTTTGAAATACATTGACGGCATTACTAAATTCACGTTGAGCTCGTCTCGCATGTTTTGAATTGTCACCATCTGCTTTATTAATAACGATGGCATCTGCCATTTCCATAATTCCTCGTTTAATACCTTGAAGGTCATCACCAGTACCAGCAATCTTAAGTAACAAGAAAAAATCGGTCATACTGTGGATGGCAGTTTCACTTTGTCCCACACCTACGGTTTCAATAATTATAAAGTTGAATCCAGCCGCCTCACATAGTAAAATTGCCTCCCTTGTTTTACGGGCGACGCCGCCTAGTGTTTTGCCTGCGGGACTGGGTCTTATAAAAGCGTGACTACTTTTTACCAGTTCCTCCATCCTGGTCTTATCACCTAGAATACTACCACCAGATATATTACTGGAGGGATCAATGGCAAGTACGGCGATTTTAAATTCCTGTTTTAAAAGCAGGGAACCAAAAGATTCAATAAATGTCGATTTTCCTACGCCTGGAACCCCAGTTAATCCTAATCTAAAGGAATTACCTGAAAAGGGTAGAGCAAGCCGCAACAGTTCTGATGCGCGATGCTCATCCTTCTTATGAGCACTTTCTATAAGTGTAATAGCTTTAGAAAGAGCACTGATAGATCCGTTTCTTAAATCCAAGAAAAGATCTGGCACAGATTGAGATCTTACCTTTCTACTAGCATTAGGGTTGATGTGATTCAAAATATTAGGAAGATTTACCTCTAATTTGAATGGCAATATAATATCCTAAGTAAGCCATAGGTAGATAAGCGAGGACTAGATCAAGCATTATAAACCATAATGGACCACCAACTAATACTACCATGGTTATTCCACCAAATAAAAATAAAATTCCTATAACAATTGCTAGCAATCTCCCATGAGAAGCAGCAATTAAGGCAGTAATTAATGCTCCCACAAAAGTCCCGATTGCGTGCGCTAGAAATGGGAACAGGAACTGTATGGGTTCATAATCTCGTATAGCTATTGCCAAAGCGTCAAAATCGTTACCATCCAGTCCCTCAACGGGATACAGGCTATTCCCTAGCGTAACGATAGAACTATTTACAATTGCTCCTGCGATAAATCCCAATAAAACAGCAAGTATGTTACGGAACCACTTCATTCAGTAAATTTTTACTAAAATAGCTTAAAACTACTTGTCGCCTAATTGTGGCTTATTAGCAACTTGAACACAAATATGTGCATATAGGGTATACTCTAGAAATCTCCTTTTATTTCCCCATTTATTACCAAAAAGATTCAGCATAAAGATTATGCGCTATGAAGTTGCCGGCGCAATTACAGTTTGTTTAAGACTGCCTGATACACCAGCTGTTCCAGCTGGTACTCCATCAAATGTGAATTAAAATCCACCATTCTGGTTTGCGAGTCAAGAAAATTGTCCTGGATAATTTGCACCGCTTGATCAATCAATTTCTCTGCTCTCAATTGAACCAGTTCAAAGCTACCTATCTTAGATTCATCGTGACACATATCCACATCAGTTGCATCCAGCTGTCCCTCTAGCTTTACTTGTAAATCTTTCATAATCTTGAGGCTTTTAATATTATTAGAAAAGGGCAAACTGGTCGCCTGCGGTGAATCGCTGCTCATTGATAATACCTAATTGTGGATTACTGTATTTTAATCTATTGTATATATTCCTTCCAAAATCCTGATAGATGCTATCTCCTGTAGGAGCCAGAAGTTCCAGACTTCTATTTTTAATATTCTTGATCTTTTGGGATATGGGGTGAGCATTGAATCCTGTTGATTTGAATGGGCGCATCAGTTTGCAAAGATCCTGTAGGCTCGCAGTATCGTCCAGCCATATTTCTTCTTGTTTTTTTGACAATATTACTGGTGCCCTATGGTGGTCTATTTTGTGCATCAAATCATTTGCCGCAGTAGTAACGATGGCTACAGATCTTGTAACTTCATTGGTCAAGGGGTTTACCCACTCGTCATAAATACCACCTATGGCAAATGGGTCGCTCTTCTGATTATTATAGACTAGACTGGGCTTATTGAGCTTTTCATAGCGGGTGCCCTCGATCACTCCATCTACAAGAATTAAACAACGTTGTGATTGAATTGCCTTTTTAAACATGGGTTTGTTGAAAATCCCCAATCTGCCTCTATAATTAGGTTTGTTTTCTGGGTTTAGACTTCCTTCTGCTCTTGCATTGAGCATGTAGGTTTGTTTATGTGCCCAGCTGGGAGTGAAACCCAACTGAAACATCTGGATGTGGTTGGGATTCCTATTGGTGATTACGGGTATGTTTTGACCCACTCCTATATTCACGTTCTCGGTAAACTGTTCCGCTTTCGCGAAAGCGGCATTAAAACATTTCTCATAAGTCTCTAGAGAAGATACGACTGAAGCTCTACCACACATAACTATCTGATTTAGGAAATAATCCAATTAACAACACTCCAAAGATATGGAAAAATTCCAATTAAGCAATATTCCAGATTAATATTTGGAAATATTCCAAATTTATCTATCTTTGAATTATGGATGATGTTATCAATATAGAAGCGAGGCGTTTTAAACAGGTAAGGCAGGATTTGAAGTTGACTCAAAGTCAGTTTGCAAATGAATTGAGTGCCGGATCTACCACCGCGGATATTGAACGGGGAAAGAAGAAAATTACAGGTCGTATTGTTTCTGAATTATTGAGAATCTATCAAATCAATCCGTTGTGGCTTTACGGCATGAGTTATAATAAGACTCTGGAAACCCATGCTCATAAAGGACCCAAGGTAATCACAATGGATACCAGCAATCGTGAAAATATGCTCATGGTGCCGATCAAAGCGAGCGCAGGCTATGCAGATAATGTTCAAGATACAGACTGGTACGATGGCCTCAATTCATTCAATATACCGTTGCCACAATTTAAAGAGGGTAGTTATCGCGCATTCCAGGTAGATGGGGATAGTATGACACCCGTACTGCAATCCAAAGAGTGGGTAATGGCAAAGGCTGTTGAAAATCTAAGACAGGCAAATGATAACCGCATACATGTTATTGTGACGGATTCCACGGTTGTAGTCAAGAAGCTGATTAAACAAGATGATGCGACAACTGTTCATCTGGTGTCAATTAATTCAGAATATCCCGTGATTGTTCAAAAAGTTGAGGAGATCAAGGAGATTTGGGAGGTGAATTCCCATTTGAGCTTTGATCTGGATGCACCTTCAAAAACTGATGCTATAAGTTCATTGCAAGAAGGACTGGAATCGCTTAAAAAAGAAATCAAACTCTTGCAAAAATAGATAGGTGTGACAGAGTTTGAATCTTGTTGAAACAACTTGGGAACTTTTAAAAGTTCAAATTTCAAATAGTTACTCTGACACTAGATTCTTGTAGACTTTACCATCTTTCATAACAAAGATTACGGATTCTAGAACAGCTACGTTAGTTTCGGGATTGCTTTCTACCGCAATAATATCAGCAAAAAAGCCGCTTTTAATCTGGCCAAGTTTATCGTCGAGATTTAAAATCTTGGCTGGTGTAACCGTTGCACTTTGTAGAGCCTTTACGACTGGCATACCAGCTTCATTCATGTATTTAAATTCCTTGGCATTTTTACCGTGTTCAAATACTCCAGCATCGGTGCCAAAAACTATAGGTACACCACGCTTATATGCCCTGGCAAAGGTTCCCTGAATTTGTGGGCCTACTGCTTTAGCCTTGGGAACAACAATTTCTGGGTAGAACCCATCGACCTCGGCCTTGAGTGCAACTTCTTTCCCCGCAGTAATGGTAGGGACGAGATAACAATTTTTTTTCTTCATCAAATCCATGGTGGATTCACTCATATAGGTACCGTGTTCTATGGTCTTGACTCCTCCCTCAACAGCACGACGCATTCCCTCGTCTCCATGAGCATGTGCCGCAACATAAAATCCATAGTCACTAGCGGTAGTGGTAATAGCTTTGATTTCTTCTATAGTGAACTGTGGATTGCTACCGTTTTTGGCCACGCTTAACACACCACCGGTAGCGGTAATCTTAATACAGTCTGCACCATTTTTGTATCGATGTCTTACGGCAGCGCGACTTTCGGCGACGCTGTTTGCAACCCCTTCTCGAGGTCCTGGATTTCCCATAAGTTTCTGGTTACTACCATTTGAGGGATCTGCATGACCGCCCGTTGTTGCAATTGATTTACCTGCCGTAAAAATGCGTGGCCCGTCAACTTTTCCTTTGTTGATGGCATCTCTCAAAGAAATATTGATGCCGCTACCTCCTAGATCCCTTACGGTTGTAAATCCAGATAGCAACGTTATCTCAGCATATTTTACTGAATCATAGGCAACATCTGCTGGGTCGTCTACATATTTCTGTACGTATGCATGAGGATTATATTCTGTTTCCATATGAACATGCATATCGGTAAACCCGGGCATGACCCACATTTGTTTTAAATCAATATACTGTGCGCTGTCTGATGGACTGGTAAATCCTTTAACCACACTTTTTATAACGTCGTCGACCACGGTAATGGTCAATCCAGCTTCCCATCTCCCTTGTGCGGAATCAAATACATGACCTGCGTGAATTACGGTAGTAGATTGAGCAGAGATAGTGCTCATAAATAGGAATAAGGCAATAGAAATAGTAATTCTCATAAAACACTAATTAAATACACTAGACGCAGCCAACTATAGTTGACTCAAGGTTAATTTAATAGTCTGCGCTTCATCTAGGCGAGCGTCGTTCCCTGATGCATAGGGAACTGCGGTGAAGATAACACTTTGATTGTCGATCCATATGGGATCTGAAGTAGCCCGCCAGCTGGTGAATTTAATCTCAATATATTCGTTTGTATCTATATGTTTTAATGCAAATCCCGTAGCATCTTCATAGGGATCATCATAAAAGCTCACTACATAGTTACCATGTGGACTAATTGATGGCATCCCGCTACTGAAAAAGTTTGACTTGCCAGTTTTCATATTTATACTCACCACCTCTTCATGCTCTGGAAAGTCAGAAATTAAGTAACAACCTAACGCTTCTACTTTTCCAATGTAAGATCTTTTAAACTCCCATTCTCCCAGATTATCCTTAATCAATACGGAGTCTTTTCCCATATTAATAGGTAAGTAAAATTGACCCCAACTTAAATCAGAATTATCAAAAGGTGTTTCTAATGGAAATCTTTCTGGTTTCCAGCTAGTATCGATTAGGTATGGATGGTCAATGGTTTTATGTAAATTCTCATTTTCATCTAGTAGCTCCAGACTGAAATATTTTGTGGCGATACGTTTAAGATCTGCTCTATACGGAAATCTAAGGTTACAACCTACGCCTTCCAGTTGATCCCTGGGTGTAATTCCTGCCACATCGATTTGCTCATGATTTAAAGTTCCATGTAAATGGAGAAAATTGTAAAGTGAATGTCTAGGTATGGAAGTTAGCTCACTTGACAGGTAAGCGTCAAAGAGATAACCTACTTCATTAATCTCCTCATAAGCGTTTGCTGGTAGCGTCTTGATTTTTGCCCAACTACCGACCAGTCTCTCGCCATCATCATAGATCGTGTCCCTGCGGTCATGATTACTATCAATAATCATAACCTGTGTGCCGTGGGGCAATAGACCTAATGTTGTAGCATTTATGCTGGGTTCAGATCTCAACCGCAAGCCAGATGGCGTGTTAACGTACTGACAAGAGATACCATCCTGACCACACAACTCCAGCCCGGTCGCAACCATCAAAATGAACCAAAAGTAAAATTTCATTTATACTAGTTGAGGCATATCTATTTGATAAAATCCTTTACGGCATCTGTAATGAACTTGATCTGTTCATCATCAAGTTCAGTATGCATCGGTAATGAAATGCATTCTTTAACTAATTGATTGGTAACTTGAAAATCCATTTCTTGATACCTATCATCTTGATAGGCTTTTTGTCGGTGCAAGGGTATCGGGTAATAAACACCGCAGGGAATTTGTAGACTTTGTAAGTGTTTAACAAGGCCATCGCGATCAATATCTTTTAAGATGAGCGTGTATTGATGAAAAACATGACAGTCACAAGAATTACAGATCATTGGGGTGATTATGCGATCTTCTCCCGCAAACGCTGCGGTATATTTACGTGACGCCTCCCGGCGTTTTTCATTGTAGGTATTCAAATGAGGGAGTTTTGCCCTTAAAACGGTAGCCTGCATGGAGTCTAGTCTGGAATTTACGCCTACTACATCGTGATGATAGCGTTCATACATGCCATGATTTACAATACCTCTTATGGTGTGAGCTAGCGCGTCATCGTTTGTAAAAATCGCACCTCCATCGCCATAACAACCTAGATTTTTTGAAGGAAAAAAGGAGGTGGTACCTACGTGCCCTATAGTACCGGTCTTTGATTTTGTACCGTCACTATGCAAATAATTTGACCCGATGCCTTGCGCGTTATCCTCGATAACATAGAGGTCATGTTCTCGTGCAAGAGCCATAACATCATCCATATTTGCCGCCATGCCAAATAAATGAACTGGAACAATAGCCTTTGTCTTAGGAGTAATTGCCGCTTTAACTGCCTCAATATCAATATTAAAATTATAGGGATTTACGTCCACAAGAACTGGGGTAAGTTGAAGTAGCGCAATAACCTCGACAGTTGCGGCAAATGTAAAATCTGCCGTAATGACTTCATCCCCGGGCTTAAGTCCCAAACCCATCATCGCGACCTGTAGCGCATCAGTTCCATTTGCACAGGGAATAACGTGCTTTACGTCTAGGTATTCTTCCAGTTCTTTTTGAAGTGCGTGAACTTCTGGTCCATTAACAAATGCCGCGGTTTCAATTACATTTTTAAGTCCTTTATTGACTTGATCTTTGATTCCCTCGTATTGACCCTGTAGGTCGACCATTTGTATTTTGCGCATCTTGACGGTTTAACTGGTAGCAAGTTATCAATACCGCAACTGGCTGGCAAAGAATTATAGTATTTTTGATAAAAGCAAGTACTTGAAAAAATTGTACGATTTTGTTTCCGCTTTCGCGAAAGCGGGATTACCCATCGCCTCATTATTCAATAAAAAATTGTCCCTAGGTACACGTGGGCGCAATCAAACCTGGGATATACTGGATCAAGAAATAAAGTCTACCGTACCCAAGATATGGGTTCATGTGGCTAGTCTAGGAGAATACGAGCAAGTTGTACCGGTCCTGGAAAAATTGAATCGAGAAAACTATCAAGTAGTGCTAACTTTTTTCTCACCATCGGGATACGAGAACAAAAAAGACTCGACCCTAGTAGATGTTGTGTGTTACCTACCCCTAGACACGCCGGATAATGCGAGTAAGTTTGTTAACAAGGTGCTACCCAGCCTAGCGATCTTTGTGAAATATGAATTGTGGCCTAATTATTTACTACAACTACAAAAACTTTCTTGCCATTCCATTTTGATAAGTGCGATTTTTAGGCAAGATATAATTTATAACAAGTGGTACGGTCAATGGATGAGGGGC
>JBARYP010000053.1:0-3240 GCA_049647945.1 Nonlabens sp.
TATAAGTTCCGTTATAAAGGAAATGCCCCAGGACTGGTTGGGATTAACTACCCACAGACTAGATGTTTATAATGAAAAACTGGCAAAAACAGAGTTTATTGAGGGAATAGAGAAGCTATTCACTAAAGGTAAGTTTACGAAAGCTGATCTAGAAGCCCTTCCTACCGCTTATGACTATATCAGGTTAGGTCATCCCCTATCCTCAATTCTGGAATGGGCAATCGGAAAAAGGAACAGTCTTCCAGCAAACAATGTGATTGCCTTTGATTCTAATACAATGCCGCTAATGGCAGTCCTAAGACATAATTTAAATAAGTCAAAGCCCACTAAAATAATAGTTAATGGACAATTGCCTGAAAATTTTGATGAGCAGCTACTAAGGGATACCTATCACTATATATTTGAAATTGAACAATTTACAGAGGGTAACGTATACAGTACCGACGACAATTCCTCATTATTGTATGATTGTGAAGGGGATCTAGATTTACTGGGACTCGAAGGTTATGATTTTATATTAAGTAACAAGAAAGGATTAGGAAGTATTTTAATCCTAAATGAAGGAGAAGAATACATCGATAGCGTACAACATGTACGCAGGCGTGAAACCGTTGCCATGACTCCCATAAACACCTTGCTGGTTTTGAAGCAACTGGTAGGAATCCCAATTGAAGTACCTTCTATAGAAATGAAAAATAGAAGGAAGGTAACTGAGCAAATCAACACGATTACCAATACCAGCTGTGAACCACTAGTGGCCTCTAGCGGCCTGTCCATGCAATACGCTATCATGATGGGGTTACTACACCAGTCGCGTGAAAATCATCCTGGAAAAGCTATAAAAATCGTTGTCCCTCCCAATTGTTACGGTGGAACAAATGATCAGGCTCGCCGTGTAGCACATATGGCGAGCGATGTTGAAATTCTGGATCTACCAGTTGATGGTAAGAATGACATGGTCAGGAGTACCGATAAAGTCCTCGCAGATGTCGCAGCTATGGATGCCGTACCCTTAGTAATTGCAGAAATTCCTACCAATCCACGGGTAGAAGTTCCAGATTTAAACCAATTAGGACAGGTATTGACTGCCATTAGAAAAACAAAGGATGGTAAGGACGCCATACCCCCAGTATTTATTCTTGATCAAACCTTTTGTCCTAATTATAATTTTTTGGGCAATGATCGTGAGCTTGCTGCCGTTCAAACCATTGCCTATGTAAGCGGTTCAAAATTCCCCAGCGGAGGCAAAGTAACCGCCGGGTATTGTGTTGCAAACGATACCGGTACACATTTACTCAAATTTATTAAACAACACCTTAATTTATGTGATAATGAAGCTACTACTTATCAGTTTGAAGTGCTGGCTCAACAATTACCCAGTATGCTAGATCGCATTAAAAAAGCTTATGAAAATACCCGTGAGTTTGTAGAATTTATTCAAGATGTTCTACCTGAGGCAAAAATGAATTTTGTTTCAAAAGAACTTGCAGAACAAGGTTTCACACCATCCGTTTTTTCACTTGACCTACCCACGGGTGACAGGCAAGGTGATGAGAATGAACAATACAAACGCACTTTAAACAATAGGCTCATCGATATGATGATCAACCAGCTTCCTGGGGAGAGTAAGTACTGTGTGAGTTACGGCCAGCTACGCGGGATGTACTGGACCATACCGGCTACCTCTACTCAAGGAACCACCAGGGAGGAGGATAAAGACTACATTGCAAGAGTGTCAGTATCGCCATCAGTTGATCTGGAAAAACATAAAAAGGTATTTAAAGAATTTGTAGCAACATTATAGCTGTGATTATATAGAGTAGCATTGAACCTAGAATTAGTTGCTTTACTCCGCATCATATGGATTTTGAGAGATTAATTGAACAAATTATCGCATATAGTATCTTCACGCACCTTATGAAAAACTTTAAGTTCCTATTCTTGTTGCTATTCCTAGGGGTTGTTGCTACAGCTCAAGATAATAGACTATCACAACGCCAGCAGAATCCCTCAGAAATCTACCACAATATTAAAAAATTGGGTTTTCTAGGCTCTGCCTTGTTTGTAGCTGCCCATCCCGATGATGAGAATACGCGTATGATCTCATGGCTAGCAAATGAAAGAATGGCGCAAACTGCCTACTTATCACTTACTAGAGGTGATGGTGGTCAGAATTTGATCGGTGCAGAGCTACGTGAGCAGTTGGGAATGATAAGAACACAAGAGTTGCTTGAAGCCAGAAACATTGATGGTGGCCAGCAATTTTTTACTAGGGCAAATGACTTTGGCTATTCAAAACACCCGGACGAGACACTAGAGATCTGGAATAAAGATGAGGTTTTAAGTGATGTAGTAAAGGTCATAAGAACATTTAAACCCGATATTATCATCAATAGATTTAACCATCGCACCCCAGGAACTACTCATGGGCATCACACTAGCAGCGCCATGTTGAGTTATGAGGCATTTGAACTTGCAGGAGACAAAAACTCCTTTCCCGATCAACTGGGTGAAGTGGACACCTGGACACCTAACCGTTTGTTCTTCAACACCAGCTGGTGGTTCTATGGTAGTCGGGAAAATTTTGAGAAAGCAGATAAAACTAACTTATTACAAATTGATGCGGGATCTTATTACAACTATCGGGGCTTGTCAAATTCTGAGGTTGCCGCTTTGAGTCGCAGCCAGCATCAGTCTCAAGGATTTGGCAGTAGTGGTGCTCGCGGTTCCCAACTAGAATACATTGAGTTTCTTAAGGGCGACTTCCCGTCTGACAAAAGCGACCCATTCTCTGGTATTAATACCACGTGGTCCAGAGTTAAGGGTGGTAAAGCAATAGAAAAACTACTACGCAGAGTTCTAGAAAATTTTAATTTTAAGAATCCAGAAGCTAGCCTATCATCACTTCTCAAGCTAAGGAACGCAATTCAAAAACTGGATGATCAATATTGGAGATCTGTCAAACTAGAGGAAACTGAACAACTCATAAAATCCATACTGTCACTATACATAGAAGCTAGTACACCTTCAAAAACCGTTGCACAGGGTAACGAAGTTAATATTACTATTGAAGTGACTAACCGCTCCTCAAAAGAACTTAGCTTTTCAATAAGCAATGTCAATAGTCCTATCGTGCAGGAAAACCTGACTGTCAGTAGTAATAAAAGCAAAAAAAAGCAATTTTCCTATCGCATTCCAGATAGTCTAGATGCCACCACGCCGTATTACCTTATCAATAAG
>JBARYP010000054.1:0-26257 GCA_049647945.1 Nonlabens sp.
GATATAACCAGAGAATTATGGACCGGCAGCTCTAATGCTGTCAAACAGTCCCTTGATGAGATCCTAGAGATTTATATCCCTAATCATCTCACTTCATCAGAGCGTTCGGCACCAATTAGGATTTTAGTGGCAACCAATGGGTATCTTGTACAAAACCTCAGCCTTGATTGGACTTCATACGATGACAAGGTAATTGCAAATAGTTTTAAACTTGCCTTTTGGAATATTGATGATATCACAAGGGTCACGACTGAGGATTATCTCTACGATTCAATTCTAAAAAAAGAAGATCAAGTCCTGTTTCGAAAAACATTAATGTTTCTGGATTTACCTGAATTCGATCATTCTGAATATTCTAATCTATTAGATAATATTCTGAGCAGTACGCTCTCGCGAAAGCGCGAAATACAAAAACACCTCAGGATTGTAAGACTTCTGCTAGATATAATTTTCAATTGGTCAATTGAGATCAACAATTTGTTGCCAGTCACAACCTTAAGCCATATTACAATCTTGCGCTCATTCGCATTTATAGAGAGTAATGGATTGATGAGGGACAAGGTGGTTATGAAAGAATTTCTTGAAATCCAAAAACATAGCAGGGCAATCGCTGTAGCATATTTTAATAAAGTTGCAAGCCATTACGATGTGGAGCACTCTATAAACCGCTATGCAGGAAACCATATCGAAAGTAATTTGCGTTGCTGGCAAGAATTAGGTTTAACATCAATACTGGCTATGCATGAGCTCAATAATTTCAATATTGCTCGTGGTCTCAAGGATAAAGAAAAGCAGGAAATCTACGCCTCTTCTCTGGACACAGTTGGTAAGTCGATGAATACTCTTATCAATACTTATACCTCATTAAACTACCCACAGTATGATGAACACCTCATCGAGATAAATTTAGCAATGCAAGTTTTAAGATGGTGCAGAAAGGAAAATCTTGGACTATTATGGATTGAAAGAATGCTGGTTGCACTGCATAATCAATTCAAGATGAAAAAAATGTTTCCTCTTTTCAGGGCAAACCATGAGGATCTCATCGACACTTATTTTGGTAAAAAGGAAATTAAACCTGAGTCCTCAATGCTATTAGCTACATTATTCGATTGGGCGGTAATTTTTGATTCAGAGACGACTTTTAATAAAATAAAAGAGTTTATTGTAAGCTTCGAGAGAAAAATTAGTATTCAAACGTGGTACCCTGATCAAGACACTCTTTCTTACTATCTAGTGGATAATTACAGTAGCAAATCTGGTAATGTATACTCTTTTAAAAAAATTCCAACTTTTGAAGAGTACAAAAAAGATCTATTAATTCTACGTGAGAGATTTGTGAAGCAGGACGAGTTTCCAGCATTTAGAGATGGTTTCGAAATTTTGCATAGCATCTCGTCTTATCATAGTCGTGAATTACCAATGCCGTACCTTAGTCACAGGTTCATAACTTAATCCCTACCTTCAACACTCACCAGTTCATCACTAATTACCTCATTAAGCAAGCTACAATCGTTCGTCACTATTCAATATTAAGAGCTTACAAAACCACATACATACAAAAAAAGCCCGCTCAATTGAGCAGGCTTTCTATTCTTTCTAATCACGGGACTACTTGCTCGCGACCAGATTTACTTTGAGTTCTATGTCGTCAGAGATGGCCTTGTCCTTAACCACATCTGCCAGGCTTTCAGACCCGTATTTGATCCCCCAGTCTGTTCTATCGATGGTAAATGTCTCGCTATCCAGCATCATTTTATCGCCATCGTATTTTACGGTTACGGGAAAAGCAACATTTTTAGTTTGCTCCTTCATCGTCAGGTTCCCTTCCAGCATGGTCTTACCATCCTTTTCACTAACTCCAGTTACGGTAAAGGTGGCCGTTGGAAACTTCTCAACATCAAAGAAATCCTCTGATGATAAGTGGCCCCTTAGACCATCGGCTTCCTCACCCTTCAGATCAGTTACCGCTATGGTATTCATATCTATGGTAAATTCGCCACTTTCAATAGATTTGCCATTTACCATGACCATACCGCTTTTTATAGAGATGTCCCCATTGTGCTGTCCAGCGACTTTGGAGCCTACCCATTCAATGTTTGAATTTGAAGCATCCACGGTATAGGTAACCGCTTCAATAGTAGCAGTCGCTGCGTCCTGCGCTGCGCTAGCTTCTACTTCATTCTCATTGTCTTTACAACTTACGGTGAACGCAAGTACTGCTGCGAGTGTTACAGATTTAAAAATTTTGGTTTTCATTACTATGGTTTTAGTTGGATCCAAAAGTAATTGTACCTACAAACTGTTTTGTTAACTGAATATTAAAACTATGTGGTGACATTATGACACGGCGGCGGTAGTGGCAATATGTTTGACATACGGGAGCATGGAGTGGGAGATGATGGGATTATGCTTTCGCGAAAGCGTAAATATTCACCGTTCCAGTAGATAAAGAGATGAAGTTTTCATTTAAAAATAAGTCAAAGATGGCTAAAGAGAAAAAGGAACAAAAGAACAAAGAGGAAGAACTGCACGTAGATCAAATGGACGATCAACAAGCGGCAGTAGATGTAGAAGAGAATCAGGAAACTGATGATGAACGTACCGAGGAGGAGAAACTACAGGAACAACTTAATCTAGAAAAGGATAAGTTTTTAAGACTGTTTGCAGAGTTTGAGAACTTTAAGAGAAGAACAGCCAAAGAGCGGATTGAGCTCTATAAAACGGCCGGAGAGGGTATTTTAAAAGACATGCTACCGGTTCTGGATGATTTTGATCGTGGGATGGTAGAAATCAACAAGTGCGATGACGACCAGATGAAAACAGGCGTCAATCTCATTGCAAATAAATTACGCTCTACCCTCACATCAAAAGGATTAGAAGAGATTAAGGTCGAGAACGGTGAAAAATTTGATGCAGATAAGCATGACGCCGTCACCCAAATACCTGCTCCTGACGAGAGTATGAAAGGCAGTATCATAGAAGTGATAGAAAAAGGGTATAAGCTGGGTGACAAAATCATAAGACACCCTAAAGTGGTAGTAGGAAAATAATATGGCTGATTATTACGAAATACTGGGCGTAAGCAAGAATGCAACTCCAGCAGAAATTAAAAAGGCTTACCGTAAAAAGGCAATAGAATTTCACCCAGACAAAAATCCTGGCGATACCGCTGCCGAGGAGAAGTTTAAAAAAGCAGCGGAAGCCTATGAAACGTTAAGCAACGATCAGAAAAAAGCTCGTTATGACCAGCTGGGTCACCAGGCTTACACTTCTGGCGGTGCTGGCGGTTTTGGCGGTGGTGGTGCTGGCGGCTTTAATATGGACGATATCTTCAGCCAGTTCGGTGACATCTTCGGTGGCGGCGGTAGCGGTGGATTCTCAGGTTTTGGTGGTTTTGGTGGCGGTGGCCAGCGTCGGGTTAAGGGTAAGGACTTAAGAATTAGGGTTTCTTTGACCCTAGAAGAAGCAGCTACCGGCGTGGATAAAAAAGTAAAGGTAAAACGCAAGAAACAAGCACCCGGTGTAACTTATAAAACCTGTCCTACCTGTAATGGCTCTGGACAAGTTTCAAAAATCCAGAACACAATCCTGGGACGCATGCAAACTAGCGCACCTTGTGATACTTGTGGGGGTGCTGGTCAGACCATGGATAAAAAACCCGCTGGTGCAGATTCTCAGGGAATGATTGCCCAGGAAGAAACAGTCACGATACAAATCCCAGCAGGTGTGGAGAGTGACATGAGACTCAAGGTAGGAGGAAAGGGTAATGATGCGCCCGGCAATGGCATAAGCGGCGATTTACTCGTAGATATAGAAGTTAAACCCCATGCAGAGTTACAGCGCGAGGGAAACAATCTTCACTATGATCTGTACGTGAGTGTTCCAGAGGCAATACTGGGAACGTCCAAAGAAATTACTACCGTAACGGGTAAGGTACGTATTCCCATAGAGGCGGGAATTCAAAGTGGAAAGATTCTACGCTTGAGAGGTAAGGGAATTCCAAGTCTAAATGGGTATGGTACTGGAGATCTACTAGTTCACGTAAATGTCTGGACACCGCGTAATCTGAATAGGGAACAAAAGGAATTCTTTGAAAAAATGAAGGCTGATTCTAACTTTGACCCAGCGCCAGAGAAAACTGACAAATCCTTTTTTGAGAAAGTAAAGGATATGTTTTCTTAAAGTAAACTTAAGAAATAGATAATTGTAATGTATATTTACACCAGCGATGGGACAACCACCCATTGTTGTTTTTCTTTTTCATAATAATTTTTCCCACCCTCTTTATTTAAGAGGGTGGGTTTTTTTCTACGCTATTTAGACGTGCATCAAGATAGTTTCATGAGTTAAGTCCAGCTATTGGATTGCTCATTTTACCTCATAATTATTTTATAGCGATCCTTTTGAACCTGATTAAGTTCGCATTTGCGAGGTTGAGATTAAATTTCTTAAGTAAGATTCTTTTAATTCAAATAATCCTGATGCTCCAAGCCTACAGTTTAATTATCGCTTTGAAACCCTATATGCCCAGAAAATGAGTAAAGGATGAATAAGTATAAGTCTAAGCCAAGCTATCCATTGGGGTATACAAAATTCAGATATACAACTACCCAACTGTATAAAATAGACATGAGCTACAATGAACGTAGTCAGAGTAATTATAGCAAGTATCCCGCTCCATTTGCGAGTTGCATTGAATACTGCAAGTCCAGCAATCAATAACTCGGTTATTCCTGCGACAGTATTTAAAATCGCTGCATCACCCAGCCATTCAGGAATGACCTGAATATAAATATCGGGAAAAACAAAATGACATATTCCTGCTACAGCCCAGAATACAACTAAAAACCAGCTGGATATTTGCTTTAAGCTAATTTCCATTTCTGCACTTCATGAACTTTCTTTAAAATCAAATAGAACGGTATCCACCAGATAAAGTCGTTAGTAATCAAGGTGTAGATAAATTCAAAAGGCACATCACCCTTAAGATAATTAAAGACAAAACCTAGGGGACCAAATATCTTTCCCAAAAACCCTACCGCAACAATAGGCCAGTACACCAGCGGACTATAACTAGCCCACCAGTAACCCAAACCATAAACCCCGATAACCATGCCTATACCTTGCCATACCAGCGGGTGATTGAGCGGTTCCATACCTACCAGTTCAAAGAAATGGTCTGGAAATAAGACTACCCAGGCACCCCACAAAAGATTATAGATGGCAGCAAGTTTAAGCGTAAGTTTCATCAATAAAGTAATTAGGTATTACAGTCGCAATACGCTGCCCAGCTTTCAATAATAGAAAAAATTTAAGCTAGGCAGACCAGAAAGTTCCGTCAGAAAGATTTACTTTCAAGAAGTTCAATTATTGAATAGGTATATCAAAGCATTGTAATACTGAGTGCGTCTATATTTTACCTTTAATCTTGTTAATTAAAGTTTCCACACGTTTGGTTGATTCCGCATTTTGAGACAGTATGTCTTTTGCTTTGTTCGCAGTTTGTAGGGCCGTCTCATATTGTTCAAGTTTAAACTCAAGTTGGGCCTTCATCATATAAGCCATAGCGGTTTCATCAAGTTCCAGAGATCTTTGCGCAAGAGAAAGACCGCTTTTTAAATCTTCCTCGTCATTAAGTGCTTGATATACATTGTTTGCAAAACTGTTCAATTGAATAGGGTCATACCATATTTTTTTGATGTTTTTTTTGCTTAATGCGCCATGCTTGCCAACTATGAGTTTGACCTTGGATGGCTTTGGTTTATAGGCCAGCTTCTTTCCGTCTGCTGGTTTTGCATCATATTTTTGAACAAAACCGTACATCTGTTCTTTAGTCTTTACGCTGCCTTCTCGTCCTACCTGGACTCCATTTTTTAAAAAAATATAGGTGGGAATGGAGCTTACTCGTAGGATTTTATTGGTGACATTTACATCAATGTCCATTTTATAAACGGCCACATCCAGTTCATCACTACTATCAACCTCCTTCATAATGGGAGCCATATATTTACAGGGACCACACCAGCTGGCTGTAAAGTAAAGTATCTTAAGCTCATCATCTTCTACCATTACGGTAGATTCAACCTCGTCATCAGTAATAAATGGTTGTGCAGTACTTAAAAGAGGTAATAACAATAGCAAATGGAAAGATCTCATAAAAATAGTTCTGTAGATACCAGCAATTTACAAATAGCATGCCTAGTGCATCGATAGCTTTGAGTTAAGTTTGAGGATTTTGTGAATTACGCTTTCGCGAAAGCGTAACCCCGACAAATTACCTATACAAACCATAACATGAATAATCGTCAAGACCAACTTATCGCCCTGGATCGCCTGCTCACCATTATGGATGAATTGAGGGAACAATGCCCGTGGGACCGTAAGCAAACCCTACAAACCCTGAGACATCTTACTATTGAGGAGACCTATGAGTTAGGAGATGCCATCCTAGACAATGATCTGGTAGAAGTGTCCAAAGAGCTGGGAGATTTATTGTTGCATATCGTCTTTTATGCCAAGATAGGTAGTGAATCAGGGGCTTTTGATATGGCTACGGTAGCTCATGGAATTTGCGATAAACTCGTTTCTAGACATCCACACATCTACGGTGACGTAAGTGTTGCTAGCGAGGAAGAAGTAAAAGCAAACTGGGAAGCACTTAAATTGAAAGAAGGGAAAAAGAGTGTGCTGGAAGGTGTTCCTAAATCGCTACCGGCGCTGGTAAAAAGTTCCAGGATCCAGGAGAAAGTCGCTGGGGTAGGATTTGACTGGGAGCGTCCTGAGCAAGTCAGGGAAAAATTTGAAGAAGAGCTGGCAGAATTACAAGTTGAGATTGATCATGGTAATCAGGATGCCATAGAATCAGAATACGGTGACGTACTTTTTTCTCTGGTCAATTATGGCAAGCATCTAGGGGTAAGCCCAGAGAATGCCCTAGAACGTACTAACAAAAAATTTATCAAGCGATTCCAGTATCTCGAGTTAAAAGCCGCCAGCCTAGGTAAGAACTTGCAAGATATGACGCTGGGTGAGATGGATGTGTTCTGGAATGAGGCAAAAGGTCTCTAGATTCCTGTAAAGGTGGAGGGTGATATACTTCTCATTTCCTCCTTGATTGAAGTATTTACCTCTAGACGATCTATGAACGCAGCGATGCTTTCTCTAGTGATTTGCTGGTTTGTCCTTGTGAGGTCCTTGAGTGCCTCGTAGGGATTGGGATAGCCTTCTCTGCGCAGGATTGTCTGTAAAGCCTCGGCCACTACTGGCCAGTTATCCTCCAGATCCTGTTCAATTTTTGATCTATTGAGTAGTAATTTCCCCAGACCTTTTACGGTTGCCTTAAAGGCTAATAGGGTGTGGGCTATGGGCATACCCACGTTACGCAATACGGTAGAGTCAGTCAGGTCTCTTTGCAGTCTTGAGATAGGCAGTTTTGCCGCAAGATGCTCTAATAGTGCATTTGCTATTCCTAGATTCCCCTCAGAATTTTCAAAGTCAATGGGATTTACCTTGTGGGGCATCGCACTAGATCCTATTTCTCCTTCTTTGATTTTTTGTTTGAAGTAGTCCATTGAGATATAGGTCCACAAATCGCGGTCTAGATCGATGATGATGGAATTGATACGTTTTAACTGATCAAATAAAGCAGCCATATGATCATAGTGTTCAATCTGAGTAGTCGGGAAACTATGATCTAGACCTAACGTATCCTCGACAAACGACCGCCCGAATTCTTTCCAGTCCGCAGCGGGATAAGCCACGTGGTGAGCATTAAAATTACCTGTGGCACCACCAAATTTTGCCGCAAACTTGATAGGTTCCAGACTGGCGATTTGTTGATGGAGTCGTTCCACAAAAACCTGAATTTCCTTACCTAATCGAGTAGGGGAAGCCGGCTGGCCGTGAGTACGAGCAAGCATGGGTATATCCTGCCACTCGCTCGCAAGTTTTTGCAGGATGTTGTGCAGCTTGTTGAGTTCCTCTAGATAAGGACCTCGAACTGCCTCTTTTATAGAAAGAGGTATCGCGGTATTGTTGATGTCCTGAGAGGTGAGTCCAAAATGAATGAACTCCTTAAACTGGGCAAGATCTAAATTGTCAAATCGTTCCTTTATGAAATATTCTACGGCCTTGACGTCGTGATTGGTGACTTTCTCAATTTCCTTAATCTCCTGCGCGTCAATCAAGGTAAACTGTTGATAAATATTGCGAAGACTCACCTTTTGGTCCTCGCTTAATTGAGGTGGCCCCTTAAGCTGTGCATCAGATAGTTTAATAAAGTATTCAATTTCTACTAATACCCGGTATTTGATCAAAGCAAACTCAGAGAAGAAGGGGGCTAGCTCATCAACTTTGGATCGATAACGGCCGTCGATCGGGGAAATGGCTTGTAAAGTCGCAGACATATTATAGTACTTTATAAGCACCGCAAAATACGGCAAAAGAAATTCACCGTTGAGTTATACAATCAGACCTGAACCATGATCACATAGAGAATTTGTAAATTTATGGAGTCGCAATCTTAATAAAGCTGCCATCAAATTTTAAGACTCATTACTCTGTTTTATATTCTTCTAGTTCCTTAATAGCAGGCAATATGTTGTAATCCTCCCATAGGCTGGAATCGTAACGATCTAGGTACTCGATGGGATAACGTGGTTTGATTTCAATACTATCAAACTCATCTTTATCTAGTGCTGCGTAATCCATGAACATAACTTCAGTCTCCTCTGTAGATAAAGCCTCGACCAAAATTTTAAATTTCATCTGTTTTTTCTCTTCATCCTTATCAATGCGGTTCAGTTTTATTTTAAAGGGTCTATTAATATATATGTAGGAGGTAGAGGATTGTTTGATCAATTGTGGCAGGTAATTCCCTTGATCAGTCTGGGTAAAGGTCACCGATGTCGCTGCATCCTTAACTCTCATCTTTACACCCAATAGAAGTTTTAAATTGATTCCCTCACCATCTCGATTGTCTGCAATGCGATAATCCATTTTTACGATGGCAAAATCATCAGCGTTAATGTACAGCTTGCCTACGTAATCTGCAGATCGGCGTCCTGGTGAGAAGGAAAGAACGTATACTGTCTTACCATGGTAACTTACCGCATCCTCAAGCACATAGTCGTATCGTTTTAATTCCCGTAAAAAATCTTTCTGGAAGCTTTTTACATTTGATGATCGTATCAATTCCTTGATATTGCTACCCATGCTCCATGAACTCACGCTGTCCTTATAGGTTTTTTTCTTGCGCTCATCAACATTGACTTCAAGAGAATCATCTATGGTAAATAGTCCAGACTTCAATTTATAGGTCCTGCCAGGCTCGAGGTGCCTCAGGACTAATTCCTGGGCATCTTCTGCAAGCTTGTCAGTACTTAAATCATCGCGTTTATTGATGAGTATGGTTGACTTGATTACCCTGGCTACAATTGAATCCTCATGACGGGCGTAGTCCACAAGATTTTCTGTAAAACTTTTTGAGGATTTGCCCTTTATCCTTTTTTCTTTTTCCAGAAACTCCTTGTTGATTTCCTTAAGTTCCTTTTTTGAGACGAGGCTTGATTTTTTTAGGTCTAGTTCCAGCCTGCTAGGCAAGAACTCGTCGCTGTGGCGTATGAAAGCCTTGCGCTGGTAGGTAATATCGCGGTAGTTGCTATCTGCATTTTCTAGGACTTTGGCAATTAATTCCTCAGCGGTAAATTTTTTGTTAGTTACTAGTACCTCATTGAGAGACAAGACATCTTTTTCAAGAATGAAAATATCTTTTTCAAGCAAATCTGCAACCGTGATTTCAATAGGCTTGTATCCTATATAGGTGATTTGAACCAGGTCTGTAGGTTTGAGCTGGGCAGTATTGATGCTAAACTTTCCCTCAATATTTGACATGGTTCCCACCAGTCTTCCCACTTGTATCGTGGCATAGGGAACAGGGTCATTGTCGACATCGACAATAGTACCCGTTACACGTTGTGCGGCAAGCGATCCGCAGAATAGGAAAAGCACATATAGCAATGGTCTCATAGGCTGGATTTTGAATGGAATTATTTAGAGTAAACAATTATACTACTTACAGTTCGTAATACCTTGAATAAATTAGATCTGCGGCAAGGGGAATACCTACGGTAGCGTTTTCCTCAATAACGGTAATACGGTCTGTTGCAGTAGTCGCTGGTCTGGGATCGATAAGGTAGATGGGTGTTGATGGTGGGGCATAATCCATAAGCCCTGCAGCTGGATACACCTGCAACGAGGTTCCCACTATCATAAGAATATCTGCACGACCTACTATATCTATTGCAGTTTCCATGGCGGGGACTTCCTCACCGAACCATACGATTGCCGGTCTCAACTGACTCCCGTCTGTCGCAAGGTTGCCCAAGGCAATGTCACCGGTACAATCTACCACCTTACTGGATTGACGGCTGCCGCGCGCCTTTAATAGCTCGCCGTGTAGGTGAAGAATTTTGCTGGACCCTGCTCTCTCGTGAAGATCATCTACATTTTGCGTTATGATGTCTACATTAAAGTTGCGCTCTAGACCTGCCAGACAGTAGTGAGCATCATTGGGGCGCACCTCTTTGAGTTGGGCACGACGCTGGTTGTAGAAATCCAGTACTAGTGACGGATTGTTTTTAAAACCATCGGGAGAGGCTACTTCCATGACATCGTGACCTTCCCAAAGCCCATTTTCATCGCGGAAAGTCCTAATCCCACTCTCGGCACTAATCCCTGCGCCAGTCAGGACCACAAGATTTTTCATCAATTTAGTTTAGATTCAATTTACAAATAAATAGTGGCAAATTGGATGAAAAAGAGAATTGAAATTAGGTGACGTAGTATGGGGTGGTTTGGATAGTATTACGCTTTCGCGAAAGCGGAATCGAAAAAAAACCAATGATTTACTATATGCACTATAACATCACACAGCAGTCAAAAATGAAAGGGAATTTAAACTAAGTACCCAAATATTCACTATGGTAAGCCATATCATAATCCGCACCTTGCCTCGAGTTTTATGAGCAACCCAAGTAGTTGCGATCATGGTGCAAAATGTATCTTTGCCGCCGGAATAATTTTGCCATTATGAAAGTCTCCTATAACTGGATCAAACAATTTGTAAACCTACCAGACGATCTACAGGCGCACTGCGATCTGCTGACATCCCTAGGCCTGGAAGTTGAAGGTGTACAGCCGTTTGAAAGTGTAAAAGGGGGCTTGAGTGGGATCGTGGTAGGCGAGGTCATGAGCTGTGATAAGCATCCCAATGCAGATAAGCTTAAACTGACACAGGTTGATATAGGATCACAGACCGTACAGATTGTTTGTGGAGCACCTAATGTTGCAAAAGGACAGAAAGTGCCCGTGGCAACTGTAGGGACGACTCTATATGACGCAGCAGGTGAACCCTGGAAAATTAAAAAAGGTAAGATACGCGGTGAGGAAAGTCATGGAATGATCTGTGCCGAGGATGAGCTGGGGCTGGGAAATTCACATGATGGTATTTTAGTACTGGATGCAGCCGCCACACCAGGTACACCGCTGGCAAAATTAATCAAAGTTGAGAATGATCAGGTCATAGAGATAGGTTTAACACCTAATCGCGCCGATGCCATGTCCCATATGGGGGTCGCCAGAGACCTGCGTGCCGGTCTAGCCGTTGAGAACGATCTTATCGAGTTCATTACACCGTCCACCAGCGCATTCCACGTAGATAGCCGCTCTTTAAAAGTGGACATAGAAGTTGAAAGTCCCATACTGGCACCACGCTACTGCGGTCTTACAATGACTGGTGTCAAGGTTAAGGAAAGTCCAGAGTGGATCAAAAACCGCTTGCGGGCAATAGGTATCCAGCCTAAAAACAATATTGTTGATGCTACTAATTATGTAATGCATGAACTAGGCCAGCCGCTACATGCCTTTGATGCCGCTTCCATTTCTGGTAACAAAATAATTGTAAAAACTCTTGAAGCCGGTACCGAATTTACCACGCTAGACGGAGAAATTCACAAATTGCATGAGGAAGACCTAATGATTTGTGATACAGAAAAACCCCTATGTATCGCAGGCGTTTATGGCGGTCTCAATAGCGGAGTGAATAACCAGACCACTAGTATATTTCTAGAAAGTGCCTACTTTGATCCTGTAAGTGTGCGCAAGACTGCAAAACGCCATAATTTCAATACTGACGCGTCTTTTAGATTTGAGCGTGGAATAGACCCTACCATTACAGAATACGCCCTAAAACGTGCAGCTCTACTTATAAAGGAAACCGCTGGTGGCGATATTGCTAGCGACGTACAATCGTTTTACCCTACAAAGATTGAAGACCAGCAAGTCTTTTTACCTTTTCAAAAGGTAAATAGTCTGGTAGGCCAAGAAATTCCCCGAGAGGAAATCAAAGGAATATTGCGTACGCTGGACATTAATGTAAACAACGTGACGGAGTCTGGACTGGGACTAACCATACCTGCCTATCGCAACGATGTAACCCGGCCTGCAGATGTCATTGAAGAGATTTTAAGGGTTTACGGATATGATCGTATTGAAGTACCCAAAAAGTTGAACGCTACCGTAGCACCTATCACCAGAACCGAGAATTTCAAAATTCAAAACCTAATTGGCGATCTGTTAGTCGGTTTTGGTTTCAATGAGATGATGGCTAATAGCCTGACCGCTGCTGACTATCACCATAATGATGCTGATGTTTGTGAGGATAACGAGGTACGTATGTTAAATCCCTTAAGCAGTGATTTATCGGTGATGCGTCAAAGTATGGTGTACGGCGCGCTAGAAGCGGTGAGCTTCAATCTTAATCGTAAGAACGACGACTTGAAACTTTTTGAGTTTGGCAATACTTATCACGATTATAAAGGTGAAAATTACTCAGAACAAAAACATCTTACTTTGACCCTAACAGGTAACCGAGAAGGTGCCTCATGGGCCACAGATGCTACTCCGGTTACTTTTGCCTACCTAAAAGGTATAGCACAAAGTTTATTGTCAAGACTAGGTATTAGTGAGTTAAGTGAAAAGGAATCCGGGCTTGAGCTATTGTCCACCGGTATTTCCTTAAGCTCTAAGCAAAAGCTAGTGGATTTAGGTATAGTTGCCAAAAAGGTTGCTAAGGCCTTTGGTATAGAAAGTCAAGTTCTTTACGCAGATTTCAACTGGACGGCAATAATGGAAGAAATAAACAATGACCGCGTAAAGTTGAAGCCCATTTCAAAATTTCCAATGGTAAAGCGAGATTTTGCCTTGCTACTGGATGAGAAAATAACTTTTAGTGAACTGAAGGCTATTGCATTCCAGTCGGAGCGCAAGCTCCTTAAGGACCTACAACTTTTTGATGTGTACGAGGGTAAGAATTTACCCGAAGGCAAAAAATCCTATGCATTGAGTTTCTCACTACAAGATGCCTCAAAAACACTTACGGACAAACAGATTGACAAGGTGATGAACAAGCTACAGTCGGCGTTTGAAACGCAGGCAGGTGCACAGCTCAGATAGTTTAAGACGGACTGCGAGAATCAGCTTAAAAGAAAACTTGGATTGCAGTAATGACCGTTGCAATGATGCGACATAAGCAACGTTACGCAGTCTAAGTAATTTAAACGCAAGCATATGTTCCATCGCACCGATATAGAGAAGCAACTTCAAAAAGCTAGAATCAAGGATTTTAAAGAGGTAGATATTCTATGGCAGGTTCAAGCTATCCTTGCCGAACAGGATAGAATCCAAGATGACATCATGCTGCGTATGAAAAGCCCGCAGAAACCAACGCCGCGTAATCACTTTAATCTAGACCTGCTTGAAACGGATAGCATTTATCATGTAGACCAGATCAGACAAATTTGCATTGACTACAGGCTTAGGTTTCTAGATACACGTTATTTCAAAAACGAAATCCCACAGGAAGCTTTATCAAAAATCAAAGACATCGAGAAAGATCATGATATCACTTTAAAGGGTTTCAAAATTGTTGCTCCTTCAAAGATGTTCAAACTGGAAAATGCCGATGATCCTTTGTTGTTTGCGCCTATAGGTAATGGGTATTTCTACCTGATCCACAAATGGGGGAATGATCTTAATACTTTTAGAAAGGCATGGGCCTGGAGTTTTAAGAGCTTTGAGAATTTGATATTTACTACCATTTTAGTAAGCCTACTGGCTGCTTATCTTGTTCCTAGTGGAATCTTCAGTAAGGATACCAGCGGTATACAGTTTGTGCTGATCTTCTTTTTTACTTTCAAATCTATAGCTAGTATGGTGTTGTATTATTCATTTGCCGCTGGCAAGAATTTTAATACAGCAATCTGGAACAGCAAATATTTCAATGCGTAATTAGGTAGGCATTTTTAATTTTGGATTTTGAGGGTGTAATTGGTAAATGTTTTTTAGCCAGGTAGGATTCAGTCTGGTTTTCCACAAAGTCCTTAATGATCAAATTTTTCTTCGTCTGGTTGTATTAAGTTTTACCCGTTGTAATAGTAGTTGTTTACATGTCTGATTCTGTTGATTTGCCTATTGTATTCCCTGTTGAATATCTGTAGCATTGTAACTACGCCTAGTTTGCCGGAGATCCTTATCAGAAAGCCCTTGAAGCTTTTTGCGAGGTTGATCTTAATCGAGAAATGGGAACACAATTGTGAGAACCGTGTTTCCATAAACTTCCGGTTTCTCCTTCTCTCGAGCTAGAATGCGCTTTTGAGCAGCTGGTTCCTTCTGGATGGCTTCACTCGTTTAACGCCGTAGCAGGTGAACAGATCTGCCTGCTGCTGCTTTGAGATGTAGCCGCGATCGTCTATGATCTCCCGCTGCTTGCTGCCATCGCACCGCCTGCTCTTCAGGAACCGTATATCGTGTGCGTTTGCCGGGGTTAACCCCATGTCTTTTAAGTTGCCCAGTGTACTCATGAGCAGGTGGATCTTGTACCCGATGCAAAAGCGGCGGTCGACTGCCGGTTAGCCCTTACTCGTGGCCGCGCCTGGAACCTATATGCTCACCTTCATGTAGTTTTCCTCAAGTTGTGTACGATGGGGCAGGGCACCGAGTCTACCAGTAGCGTGGAGTCGCTATCGACCCTAAGGTCACCAAGAAGTTGCGCTAACCCCTGATATGCGGCTCCAGAGAGCGCCAGCGTCTGTTGAACCTAATGCGGTCGACCAATACGGGAAAGTCCTGCGCAAAGTTCTTCTTTGTCCTGGCAAGCAACAGGTCTTCGCTGGGGACGGGGCTGTCTCGCCGATAACGGCAAGTTTAACGATCTCAAGGTCGCAAATCTTGGTATTGACCGGAGACGTGCCGAAGTTTCCACCAACGGTGAAACCGTTAAAGATGCCGCTCGGGTATGAGAGGTAATTTTGTGCATCGAAGGTAGCGCATACAAGACATCAGTAATATGGGTTAGACACCATTAGTATGCTGTGTATTAGTAAAATGCAAAATATTTTAATGATCTGTTTTCTAATCTTAATTAGTATAACGAGTTACCATAACTCTTTGCACACCTTAAATCTGAAAATCTGAAAATTTGATTAGTTGATTCAAAATATGCGGCTTGTGACTCCCACATATGCAAATCGAGAAATCCACCGTGAGTAAAAATGATAGGAGGTCCAGCACCATTTTCTTTCACGTGAATTTTATTCTGGTCTAAATCAATAAAATATTCGCTTTCCATCTAATTTGTTCCTATGCCGGAAAACAATGTTATTCTACATAGCACAACTAATACCCTGTTTTCATATTTATAAAAACGATAGGCATAACGTAGATGCTTTGAAGTTCTTAATCCTTTTTAAAAATAATAATATTCTTCAAATTGTTTACTTAAAGTCCACATCGTAGATTATCAATTATTGTAAAGAAAACTTGTTGAGTAGAATTACGCTTTCGCGATAGCGTAATGTTCAATAACATTTCATTTTAACCCAATCTTTTGAGTAATCGATCGCCACTCAAAGTCACATTTGAACCATATATAGTCTTAACAACTGCTGGAATGTATTGTATCATTTCATTATGCTAAATTCTCTTAAATTATTATAAATCAATGTTATGCATCACAGATTACCAACTCAATTCCCATAGCTTCACACCTACTCAAATTTAACCCATAACTAATTTTTATGAAAAATAGAAAATTACTCTATGCACTTTTAATGTTTTTAATTACCCTAGGCTATAATCTGAATGCACAGGTAGTTACCAGCACCGCAGATGACGGCACCCAGGGAACGCTGCGTGTTGAAATTAATGACGCTCTTGCTAATCCCTTAGCAAACAATACAATAACTTTTGACCCTTCATTGAGTGGGCAATTCATCATTCTTACACAAGGTCAGATAGACATTGATGCGGGTATCTTGGGTAATCTTACCATAACAGGTGACAGCAACAATCCCGTAACAGTTGATGGTAGTGCCGCAAATCGTATTTTCAATATAACCTCGACTATTGTTGGTACGGTAACTATAAACGATCTCAATTTAAGCAATGGATCAGCTACTAGTGGCGGGGCAATTCAGGTATCTGGTGCTACCACGGTTCTCAATTTAAATGGTATGAGTGTATCTTTCAATGAAGCTACTGGAACCGCAGCTACAGATGGGGGAGGTGCCTTATTCAACGATGGAGCTACAGTTAACATAAGCAATGGAACGATGGAAAACAATACTGCCGTAAACGGTTCTGGAAGTGGCGGTGCGGTATTAAACAGCAACGGCGGTACTTTAAATATTGACGGAACAACTTTTTCTAGTAACATATCAAACAGGGCCGGTGGTGCTATAGAGGATAATTCTGGAGCAGGTGGTAACCTACTGGTAAGTAATGCTAGTTTCTCAGGGTGTTTTACAGGTCCCTCCCCTGGGAATGGCGGTGCAATTCACTTGACTGGAACAGGAGATAGTACCATCACTAGTTCAACATTTTCATCTAATGGTGCAGATGCCGAGGGTGGAGCGCTATGGAATGGTAGTGGGACAATGATTATTGATAGCAGCACTATCGATTTTAATACCGCGAGTGGTAACGCTAGTGATCAGGGCGGTGGCGGCGTCTTTAATAATGGTGGAACTCTTACCATACGTAACAATACTGCAATTTCAAACAATACCGCAGGTGGTATTGCCGGTTCCGGGGGAGGTATTCTCTCTGTAGATGCTGGTACAGACGTGGGTAGCTTTACGATAATTAATTCTTCCATTACTGGAAATAGCGCAAACCGTGCGGGTGGTGGTATTGAAATCAATACCTCGACAGCTACAAATACGATTACCGATACTAACATAGACGGCAACCTAGCTGGTGCTGATACCACAGGCCCTACGACCGATGCATCGCCTGGTAACGGTGGTGGATTGCACGTGACGGGTCCGGCAGACGTAAGTATAACTAACGGTTCAACAAACAACAATGCAGCTGGTTTTGAAGGTGGTGGTCTATGGATAGGCTCAGGAGTGTTGAGTCTGGAAGGAACACTTACGGTAAACAGTAATATAGCCTACGGTACCGCAGCAGCTAGTGCTGCAAATCCTGGTGAAGTAGGAGGTGGTGGAGTTTTTGCAAACGGTGGCGATGTTGCCATTTCTGGATCTGTAACCATTAATTCAAATCGTGCTACGGGGGCTACTAGTACTGGCGGAGCGATACTTATGGATCAGGGAGGTGACCTAGTCATCAACGGTGCAACAATCAACAGCAACCAGTCTAACCGTGCCGGTGGTGCAATCGAGTCCAACTCTGGTGGCTTTGTTGATTTGACAAACGTTACTATCAATTCAAATTCTACTGGAGTCGTAACTGGTCCTGCAGCGCCAGGAAATGGTGGTGGCCTGCACATAAGTGGGAACGGTGATGTAAGTGTAGTAGGTGGAACCGTAGTGGGAAATACTGCTGCCAGCGAGGGCGGTGGTCTTTGGAACGGAGCAGGTACCATGTCCATAACAGGAACCCTAGTGAATGCTAATACCGCAAGTGGTGATAGTGCAGATCAAGGCGGGGGCGGTATTTATGCGTTATCTGGTGGAACCGTTAATATTTTTAACGGTACGCAGGTCAACGATAATATAGCTGACGGCACAGCTGGCTCAGGAGGTGGTATCCTGGTGGATGTTGATGCATCACTTACTGTTGACGGGGCCTTAATAAATAGCAACCGTTCAAATCGCGCTGGTGGTGGAATTGAAGTGGTTGCAGGAAATCAGACGGCCACGATTTCTCTCAATAATGTAAATATGATAAGTAACAATACTGGAGTCGCACCAGCAACTGCAGCGCCGGGAAATGGAGGCGCCATACATATTACAGGTAATCAAGATATTTCCATAACAGGATCTACCATAAACTCAAACCAGGCCGGTCGCGAGGGCGGTGGCTTGTGGAATGGTTCTGGAACCATGACCATCGACAATTCAACAATTAACGGTAATACTGCTATAGGTGAAGCCACCGGTGGCCCCAATCCTGGTGATGTAGGCGGCGGTGGAATATTTAATAATGGTGGTGACCTAGTTATTCAGAACAATTCTACCATTGCTGCAAATATTGCTACAGGTTCTACCAGTACTGGAGGTGGTATCCTTTCAGAAGGTGGAACAGTTAGTATTGCAGATTCTGATATAAATTCCAATGAGTCCAATCGTGCCGGTGGTGGTATTGAAATCAATTCAGATGCTCCTCTTGCCATGACTAATGTGGCGCTTAATAATAACCGTACGGGGGTTGTTACGGGAATGTCTGCTCCTGGCAATGGTGGTGGAATCCACATTACTGGAGCAAGTACAATAGATATTACTGGTGGTACCATCAATTCTAATACCGCGGCTAGTGAAGGTGGTGGATTATGGAATGGAACAGGTACAATGACGATAGATAACGTGGTCATGAATGCTAACATTGCTAGTGGTGATGATGCAAATACTGGTGGTGGTGCTATTTATGCCCTTTCAAATGGAACGGTAATCATCCAGAACAATACCGCCATTACTAATAACATAGCTGATGGTACTGCAGGTTCCGGTGGTGGTATCCTGGTAGATGCTGATGCTTCTTTGGATGTCTCTAACACTATTATAACTGGGAATCAGTCTAATAGAGCAGGGGGAGGAATTGAAATTGTTGCGGGTAGTCAAACTGCTACCATAAACCTCGACAACGTAATTTTGAGTAACAATAACACGGGTATAGCCCCAGCGGTGGCAGCCCCAGGTAATGGTGGTGGACTACACATAACGGGTAATCAGGATATAATGATTACCAATAGTACCGTAAACGGCAATCAAGCCGCAAGTGAAGGTGGTGGTCTATGGAACGGCGCTGGTATAATGGCATTAAATAACGTGAGTGTAACCAATAATACGGCTAGTGGTGATGCTGCAGACAACGGCGGCGGTGGTATTTTTAATGTTGCTGGTAATATGGACATTACCGGTTCAGATGTTCAAGACAATATAGCCAGTGGTATCTCTGGATCTGGTGGAGGGATTTTGAGCGTCGCTGGAGATGTTTCTATTGATAATTCCTCCATAGAACGTAATGGTGCAAACCGTGCTGGTGGTGGTATTGAGATTATTGATGGTACCCTAACCATTATAAATACTAACCTAAATGATAACGACTGTAACACACTCGCTGGTACCGCAAATCCCGGTAATGGTGGTGGACTACACATCTCAGGAGCTGCCACTACTAATATTAACTCTTCAAATATTGACAATAACGTCGCTGGTCGTGAAGGTGGTGGTGTCTGGAATCAATCCAATAGTACTATGACGCTTACTGAGGTAATAATGGATGGTAACACAGCAAACGGTACAGATCCGGTAACTGACGGTGGCGGTGGTGTATTTGTCAACGGTGGTACCGTAAATATAAATAGTTCAACTATATCTAACAACAATGCTCCGTTTGGTTCTGGAGGTGGTGTAGCTGTACTAGTAGGAGACATACAAGTGACCACCAGTACCATAAGTGGAAATAGTGCAGGAGCTGATGGTGGAGGTGTTGGTATCGCTGGCACAGGTCTTATAAATGCCAGTACCATCGCATTGAATAGCGCTGGAAATGAGGCCGGTGGTGTAGGTTATGGCGCGACTACGGGAAGATTAGCTCTTAAGAACACTATTGTAGCGGCAAATACGGCAACTGCCGGATTTGACAATCTAGGAGCTAATAATCAACTTATCCAGTCAGATGGTTTTAATCTGATCGCAGTAGGAGAGGGCGGTACAGAATTTAATGCGTTGACCAGCGATATTGTAGGTACGGTGGCAAGTCCAGCAGATCCTGCTCTGGATCCCGTCCTGCAAGATAATGGAGGTCCCACGCCCACCCACGCAATCACTAATGGATCTGAAGCCTATAATACTGGGGATCCAGCAGATACCTTCAGCGATCAGAGAGGTGAGTCGGTTTTTGGGGGACGTAGGGATATAGGTGCTTATGAAGCACAAATGGTCCTTTCCATTGAGATTCCAGGACAATTGCTAGCGGGAATAAAAATGTTTCCTAATCCCACTACTAATGGTGAATTAAACATAGAAATTCCAGCAGGCGTTGAAGAATTGTCGTATAACCTATTTGACATGTCTGGTAAGCAAATCATTGAAGGGAAATTGAATACTGGATTAAACCAGATCAATTTGCCTACTCTTTCTACCGGAATCTATCTTATGAATCTTGCGACAGGTAACGAGACCCAGAGTTTGAGATTAATGGTTAAATAACCTATTCTATTTCACAGTACAGAATCCCGCTGGCCTTCAAGTCAACGGGATTTTTTTTGATAATTATTAGTTTTAATACTACCAATGCAAGTCCAACGATCGCAAAGCAAATGCGAACTTCATTATAACTTCAATCCTAGTTACGCTTGCGTTTTATTGAGATACTAAGGTCGTGTAGCTCGCCATGTATTTACTCAGTAACAAAGGAAGTCTCTGTAGAAACCGTAAGGTTACTTATTTTAAAAGATAATTTGTCGTAAATGGCTCAGTTTATAAGGCGATGCCTTACATGGCTTATTTTCCAGTTTAAGGTTTCATAGAATTAGACATGTTTTATAAGCTTTATATTTTCTATAATGATGGGGATAGTGGTGATCCCGCTTTCGCGAAAGCGGAACTTATCAACAAAGCCTTACCAACTATGAATACTTGAGCGATAATGAGGCAAGTTTATATCAAAACACTTTATAATTACACTTTAAATAGCAGTTTTAATAAATAATTACTCACGCACTATTGTGTTGAATAAGCAGATATCATTACGTCGCATTTGACAAGACCATTTTGACATAGGATTTTTATTAAAGTAGGTACTGATTACTCTTTTTATAAATAGGATACGATTATTGAGATTGTTACTATAGTATTTTGCATAAATCTCAAACACTCAGAATTTATTGACAATGGAGATTTATGATTGATTAAATCTGCCCTGGGAAGCCCTTAGTAATACCAACTCCTTTTCTAGGTCTCCAGGTATGACTAGCGTTCCACTTTTTTCATACGGTGTATTTTTGCATAAATATCTGCTGGGGTTATAAACTAACTATAGCAAAAACCACAGATTATTTGCTGTCCTGCAAGATAAATGTCTTCGTATTCAGTCTGAATTTTTGTGCAACATAGATCGCAATGATCGTGATCCCACCCACAATCTTGAAGTTTAAAATACTTCTCATCAAATTTTTGACCTATATAAGGTCTAGACGATCCACTCTTGATGTTCACGAGTGCTGGACCAGAAGTCCATGAGGATTTGATCCATGCGGTGCTTCTGGCCCATTTAAGTTCAGTCAATAATATGGACAGATTCAGTTCTTCACCTTGTGCTAAAAGTATAAACGTAGTGGTTGTTTTCATTCCTGCATATGGATTAAGCTCATATACCAGGTGACCAAATTATATAAAAAATATCTAATACCGCTGTAATTCAAGCTAGGCTATGGTAAGTAGCGTAAATAGTTGTTGTGGACAGCGGATTAATTTATCCTTCTTATTTTGACTGTAGAAACTTTTCAAACTTTAGTCTTTGATTATGGATTTTGAATTCGTTTTAAGATACAATTCTAGCTATCTCAAAATAGGTTGTCGCTAACTTTTAAAAAAGGCCAGTTCTAGTATTCTTTTGCCTTCAAGTTGAAGTTGAGTAAAACAAGTATGTGCCCTTTTTAAATTTATAGATTTAATTTAAATAAGACTATTAAATTTAGATTTTACTTTTCTATGTAATTCATTGTTACTCTGAGAGGTAATTATTTTATAAGAAATGAGGATGATGTTAAAAGTTGAAAAGGAATAATGTTTAAAGGATTTATATTGCGAGCTACGGTTTCGGTTATCTTAAATTACGGCACTAAATAAGCGGATTTGCTGACTTATTTTTCTTCATAATTGGTCTCTAAAATAACCATTTTCAACATACAACCCGGTATTTGCAGTTAATCGTTGTATTATCAGAGTTTTGCTGTACAGCAAATTCAAATGATATAAAATCCTATATCTAAAATTTAATTGACGTACAGTTATTGAAAATTATTGCCTGCGAGATGATATTTGAACTTATGTAAACTACTCAAAAATATCTTCCTCATACTTTATCCAAATATCTTCATCTAATTTTAAATCTCCATTATCTATAATCTCGAAAATTAGATCCTCCGAAAATTCATAAGTCTCTGGAGTAGATTTTACAACAAACTTATTATTATCTATATAAAAAACGGTCTTGTAAAGAATATCTGTTACGTAAATGTTCACTTCAGTTTCACTTATAACCTCCATTACTTGAGCGCAATTCACGAAATATAATTCATTGGCATTTTCACATTCTTCACGATTATCGAAAAGAAGATGTGCATATTTATAACCAATTAAATTTTTTGTACTTGATGTGTCAATTGTTGAATTATCACTAGAACATCCAACCATTAACAAACTAATTAAAAGAAATTGGAATAATTTATTTAACCTCATGATCTAAAGATATTGGTTTATAGTTTCTGAATGGGTTTTCTCCAAAGGATGCGTTTGAAATTTGCTACAACAGTCTCGGTTATAAATAGTTGCGTAATTTAGCACTTACTTTTCGGTTAAGTACTGGCTTTTAATATATACTTCTTTTCGTTTTAGCGATTAAACCGCCATTATTTTTATACATTGTTATGGCAAGTTTTTCTTTTTAATAATTCCACAATTCGGTTGATAATAATTTCTGACAAATTCCATTCATACCCTTCAAAGTCTGTTGTGTTTATAAACTGTACTACTACAGCATCTAAATCTTTATGGTATTCTGCGAGACTTTGATAGCCTAAGACTAAACCACCGTGATTATATTCATAAAAATATAATTCCTGTTCACCTTCTTCAAATATTGAATAGTCATTCAAGGCTCTCAAGAATATCCCTACATTCTCTGCGGTTCCTAACATTCCAAATTCTTGAGCTTCAAAATCTTTTTCAATACCTACATAATAACCGCTCATTACACTATCTAAGTCCACTTCAGTTATTAAGAAGTAGGTGTTTTTCAATCCTAGGGATTTAATATTTTGCCTTTGATATAGTCATTGTGATTGTATCCCAAAACCTTATCCAAATTACTACGAACCAGCAAATAGTTCGTGTTTGAATACTCATAACCTTTGTCTGGATTAAAACTAGTAGGTAAGTTTAGAGCAAACTTTAGGGCATTTTTGCTATTCTTTTCTTCGTTTTCCCAAAAAGCTAGATTGTCGGTAAAACTTGGAATTCCAGACCGATGTTGAATCATCATTATTACTGTGATTTCATCAGCATTCTCTATATTATCTTTTAATTCGGGAAGATGATCGGCTAATGATTTATTAAAAGACAAACTCTTTCCTTTGACCAATTTCGTAGCTACTACAGCTGTATATCACTTACTAATACTAACAGTTATGAACAGCGATTTTGGGTCGGCAGGAACTTTCTTTTGTCAATCTTTCTAACCGTCGGTATAGCATTGGGGTTGTTTTTCTGACTGGTCTACGTAAACAATCATACCATCAAAACCATAACCTAGTGCTTCCTCTACTTCTTCTTGAATAGTATCGGGCAGCGGTAAAATCCAAGCGTTTACCAAAATCCAAGGTACGAAAAAATTTAAACTACGGTTCCAATAAGCAATAATACTCTTACAATCCTTTTGGCTTTTTTGTTTTTTATTATTCTCCCGTTTCAGTCTTGGCTTCTGTATTTAGTTTTAGAACTAGCCAAATTTAGTTTAGTATGATTTTTCAAATTTGTCACAACGATCTTTTTATGGATCGTAGTGTGTAAATTAGCGCCCCCGATAGCTATCGGGATTTCGGATTAAACACAGGCCGAATTTTTTAATTATCTTATTAACTTTTCTTTTCAATAAGCCAAATTAAAAAATTTGGCAGACTTCGCAAATATGCCTGAACTTCCGATTAAACAACTAATTAGCTATGAGCTATATACGTTGATGTGCGTAGTTATTTTTCCGTTTGTTTAATTATCCAATCCATTAATTCATCTTTATTTATTTCATTCCAAGTTGTTTGTGTATTCCGATTTTCAGATGTATTATATGCTGGTTCTGAAACAATTAATTCCGTATTTTCATTGCCTCTAATTTCTAATTCAGCTAGAAACCCAACTATATCAGTCGAATTATTTTCATACAATGTCCTTAAGTACTTCTTTAATCTATATTTTATTTTCGGCTCAATATAAGCTCTAACAGCATAATCTTTGTAAATCATTACATTTTCATTATTTTCATCAGAATAGCTATAGGATGAGAAATTATGATAATTACCTGGGGTATTTTTAGGTGTTCCTTTCAAATTAGTTTCCAACATATAATTCATAAATATTGGCTCCCAAAGGTCAATTCGATTAATTTTAATATCTCGTTTATGTTGTTCCCATTTTCTTGTCCAATCCAATGTGAAATCACAAATTACAACACCTTTTATTTTAACCTGAAAATCATAATCTTGCTTTTTGATAAATTCAATATATTTCAACGCTCTATGCCCAACTAAACTTGCTCCTAAAAAGAAAATGTTTTCATTAGGTAAATTATGTTTATTAAACACCTCTTGAATTAGATTATGAGTGAAATTCATAGATGATTTAGAAAAATAAAAGTCTAGAGGAATTTCGGTTGAAACCGACAATACGGCAAAGTTATTTTCAGACGCTTGACTATACATCTGCTTTGAGCTAAAATTCTTTTTATCATACTTCGAATCTTCGAGGAAAATAAGTACTCCTTTAATTTCTCCGTTTTCAGGAAGCATTAAAGTATAACCTTTTTGAATAAAAGGCAAAAAATCATTTTCTCCTATTCCAATTTTTAGGCTATCATTTTTGGCAGGCTCGTAATATTCAACCATTTCCTGTGAAAAAGATTTCGTAATAAAACTTGTCAGGAAGAGTAAAAATAATACCTTAAAAGGTGTTTTCATTTTCGGCTGTTTTTAATAACGCACAACTGTTTTGTGTATGATTAGTGGCGTGTTTAAGTACCTAATTTAGCAAATAAAAACCGAATAGAAAACCCGCGAGGATTTTCGTAAGTAGGCTAAAACCAGCCATTAATTATACACGGTGTTGCCAGTAGTTTTTTATTCCGTTTAATAAGGTTCAAATTTCTCATTTTTTGGAAATCCGTGATAACAAACGACTTCTATTTCAAATCCTGTTGCTCCTTTCGAACGTATAAAATCATTCCATTTCAGCGAGTCTAATATTTTTTCCGATTTAGATAGAACCATTTTGTCCAATTCCGATAATTTTTGATAAGCAATTTGCGCATCTACATCTTTTGGTATTTCTCCATAAAATAATCGATAAACCGAATTTTTGTCCTTTTTCGTAAGCTTATTAATTCCGTTTGAGTATAAACTGTAATAAACAGAATCAGAAACTTTTATTACAATCCGCTTTTTATGATTTTCGTCTTTTAAATCTGTTTGCACATAATATTTCAAAGTTCCGAAATCCGTTTTTTCTCGTTTAATCAGTCCTTTGTTTGTCGAACAAGAAATGATTGAACAGATAAAAAAAAGTAATAATATTTTTATTCGTACGAATTTCATCAAATTACTGGCAACGGTCTCAGTATATGAACCGTTGCGTGCTAAGATAGAGAAATCTTCGATTTCGCAGGCAGCCAATTTTATCAAATCTTGCGGACGAACTTTTTATGACGGTAGCCAAATTTGATAAAATTTGGCGGTGGCCCG
>JBARYP010000055.1:0-30665 GCA_049647945.1 Nonlabens sp.
AGTCATGACCACATCAGAATCGTCGAGTAACGCAAATCGATCCATGATTTTTTTGTCTGTAAAATCGAGATGATCATTAGTTAAGAAGTAGAGAAAATTTTCTGACGCTGTAACTTCGATTCCTTGATTGAGTAGTTCTTTAATCCTTTTTAATACAGACTGCAACAAATGTTCTGCAGCGATGCCGGTTTTGTGTAGGTAAACCTGCCAGTACATTAATCGCCTTCCTGACAGGAAGTTCTCAACACTATAGATGCCTTTCTCTTCTACCACCAGTTGATCCTCGCGTACATTGAGCATGGCAATCAAGCGTTGTGAGTTGATATCACCTTCAGCAACACCAGTATAGAAACTATCGCGTTTTAAGTAGTCCAACCTATCGATATCCAGTTGACTAGATACCAGGTCATTCATAAATGAACGATGATACGAACCTTTAAACACCTGGATTGCCAGCGTTAAACTGCCGTTAAACTCTTCATTGAGACTTTCCATAAAACAATGAGAAAGTTCTTCATGAGTTGCCCCCGTAACAATTTGATGTTCCAGCGCATGTGAATAGGGACCGTGGCCTATATCATGCAATAAAATCGCTTTGTAAAGCGCATCTTCTTCCTCTTTGCTTATCGCAACAGACTTACTTTTAAGCACTTGGACAGCTTTGGTCATCAAGTAAAGGCATCCCAGTGCATGATGAAACCTAGTGTGATGAGCACCGGGGTACACGAGATAGCTGAGTCCCATTTGAGTAATGCGCCGTAGGCGCTGGAAGTACCTGTGCTCTACCAATTGAAAGATATCCTCGCTGGGGATCGTAATAAACCCGTAGATAGGATCGTTTAATATTTTAAGTTTGTTCTGAGCTTTCAATGTAGGCGCATTTCTTACAAAAATAAACTATGGCAGGTATTAAAATTTTATGGGTAGACGATGAGGTAGATCTACTCAAACCACACATTATCTTTTTAACTGGAAAGGGGTATGAGATAAGTACATGTGTAAGTGGAACCGAGGCGCTTGATGCAATTGAGGAAACATCTTTTGACATCGTTTTACTTGATGAGAACATGCCTGGATTGACAGGTCTTGAAACGCTACATGAGATTAAGGAAAAACAGTCTCAACTACCGGTAATCATGATTACCAAGAGCGAGGAAGAAATGATTATGGAGGAGGCAATAGGTTCTAAAATAGCAGATTATTTAATCAAGCCCGTCAATCCAAACCAAATCTTGCTATCATTAAAGAAGAATCTAGACCACTCCCGACTTGTGAGTGAAAAAACCACTAGCGATTACCAGCGGGAATTCCGCAAGATCGCCATGGATATGTCTATGGTTAACAGCTATGAAGAATGGGTGCAATTATACCAGAGACTTATCTATTGGGAACTGGAGCTGGAAGATGTCGATGACGATGGAATGTTTGAAATACTGCGTACTCAAAAAGCTGAGGCAAACATGCAATTCGGCAAATTTATAGACCGGAATTATCCTGACTGGTTTGATGAGGGAAATGAGGACTCCCCGGTTATGAGTCACACTCTCTTCAAGAATAAGGTGGCCCCTCATCTCAAGAAAAAAGAACCGGTATTTTTTGTAGTTATTGACAACTTGCGTTACGATCAATTCAAGGTTTTTGAGGGCTTGATCAACAATTATTACAAGAAGTCAGTAGAGGAAACCTATTGTTCCATCTTACCTACTGCCACCCAGTACGCCCGCAATGCAATATTTTCTGGGCTTACACCACAGGACATGAAAAAACGTCATCCAGACTACTGGAAGGATGATACAGATGAGGGCGGTAAAAATCTACACGAGAATGATTTTTTGAAAGCACAGCTACAGCGCCTGCGCATTAACGTTAAGCACCAGTACCACAAAATTACCAATGAAGCCGCAGGTCGTAAACTAGCAGACAACTTTAAGACCCAAAAAGACAATGATTTGACGGTCGTGGTTTATAATTTTGTAGACATGCTCTCTCATTCAAAGACTGAGATGGAAGTCATAAAAGACCTGGCAAGCACCGATAAGTCATATCGCTCGCTCACATTGAGCTGGTTTAAGAACTCGCCGCTGCTGGATATGATTCAACAGGCACAACAGCTGGGCCTTAAACTTATCCTCACCACAGATCATGGAACTATAAACGTGACCAGCCCCAGCAAGGTAATCGGTGATAAGAATACCAGCCTCAATTTGCGTTATAAGACAGGTCGTAGTCTAAGCTTTGAGGAACGTGACGTTCTTGCCGCAAAGGATCCAAGTACCATAAAATTACCCAAAATCAATATGAGTAGCAGCTTCATATTTGCTAAAGGTGATCTGTTCTTTGCCTATCCCAACAATTTCAATCATTACGTGAGCTACTATCGCAACACCTACCAGCACGGCGGGGTCTCGCTGGAAGAGATGTTGATTCCTTTTGCAGTATTTGATCCTAGAAAATGACCCTAGAATATTCCATAGATCAAATAGAAGAAGTTGCGGGTAGGGTTCTCGCTTTCGCGAAAGCGGAAATCCTATTGTTCAACGCCCCGATGGGAGCCGGGAAAACTACGCTCATCAAGCAGATGTGCCGCAACCTGGGCGTTGCGGGCGAGGTAAATTCACCGACATTCAGTATTGTAAATGAGTACATTACAGATCGCATCAATGTCTACCATTTTGACCTTTACAGGCTTGATAGTGCTGTGGAATTGTACGATATAGGATTTGAAGATTACCTTGACAAACCTGGACTTAAGTTTATTGAATGGCCAGAATTAGCCAGCGAGTTTATTGACCGATCCACAACGGTTCATATTGAAATACTGGATCCCACCACTCGTATACTAAAAATCTCTAATAATTAGAATGGAGAGTTGTTTCTTTAAATAAAATGAGCAATCGTTAATTAAAACGTCTTAGCCATAAACCATGAAACATTACATACTATAAAGGTATATACGATCTAGGGCATCAACGTTTAAGTGAGAAGTGACCAGTTGCGGTTTTAGAAACGTTATTCTCGTTGTATTCTACTGAGAACCAATAGTCAGAACTAGGTAAAGGTTCTCCTCTATAGTTACCATCCCAGCCGCCACCTTGAGAGGATATGGTCGCTAGCAGCTTCCCATGACGATCAAATATTGAGATAACCGAGTCCTGAAAGAAATCCCCATTCACTACGTTCCAGCGGTCGTTAAATCCGTCTTCATTAGGCGTAAAAAAATCTGGATAGCCTATTACAAATACTTCTACTTGCTGCGCTCCACAACCATCACTACCTATTACGGTGACCACGTGTGGACCTGGTTCAACATCAAGAAAGGTAGCATTGTTCGAGAATGGAGAACCATCCAGCTGAAATAGATAATCATCAGGTCCCACAACCGTTACGGTTATAATGTGTTCAAAACTATAGGGTGTTGTAGTAACACTAACATCTAGCTCATCTGGAACTCCCTGATTGCGCAGTATGGTACTCGCAGTACCTATACATCCAGTCAGTAAATCCTGGGCAATGATCGTATACTCACCAGGCTGGGTTACTTCTAGGTTAGGGCTGGACTCACCCGGGATAATCGCGCCATCCAGTTCCCATACGATATTCAAACCTGTCGAACCTAGACCACTATTCAATATTGCACCGCCATTTTTTAAGTTGCCATTTATATCTAGGCACAGTCCTAAGCCTTGTTCAAGTTCAGGATCGGGTTGAGGATTGAATTGTAGCTGAAACTGAATTACCGCAGAGCAGTCAATGCGATTTGATACACGAGCAAAAATTTCTGTATCGCTATTGATTTCAATGGTATCGTTCAATTGATTGACCTGACCTGTAGCGTTGTTCATGGACAAATAGTAATCCGCAGTCCAGTCATTACCATTGATTATTGTTGCCGTAAACTGAGACAATGTGACTTGAGCGATGCCATCGCTACCGCAAAATTGCTCTGTAGCAGGAACTACAGGATCTATGGGCGCTAGAACTTCCACACAAACCTCTTCAATATAGGTACAGCCAAAACTATCTTGCAATTCAAAGTTGTAGCAGTTTATTCCCAATGAAGTGGGTTCAACTGTTATCAAATTCCCGTTCATTGCCACTATATCTGGACTAGGCAACCAATTAGAACTAATTTCTTGAGGAGTAAAGCTTAGGTCATTTGGAATAATACTGGGGTCAAAGTCAAGCTCCCATCTAAATATATAGCCGTTATCCTGACTTAAATTATCAGTAATCTGGAGACACCAATCCCCGTTAAGAGGAGAACCAACCAAATTATCAAAAGACTGCTGGGGTAAATAACTGCCTGATGGCAAGGTTGATCCGGCTGGTAAGGCTAGACTGGTTATCGCCTGGACTATGGTTTGGGTGGCATTAGCACGCTCTGTAAAACTATAATCCAGTCCAGTTTGTGGTCCAGGTGTATTTCTGGCAGTATCCCCAAAATAGATGTCATTTCCATTGTTATTTGCCGGCAATAAGATAGTCTGGTTACCATTAGGTGCCGTAATTAAGATTTCCAGGTCACCGATCCAGCTGTGCTCTAGATTAATCAGGATATTTCTGAGTTCACTTGCATCATTCAACAATTGACCTGGCTGGAAAAGATCAACGGTAATACAGGTTTCATAAGATACTCCTACACCGTCTGGTAATGGTGTAGTACCCGCTACCGGGGGGGAGACATCAATAAAGAACTCACTAGTAGATACTGTTCCAGTCAAATTAACTTGTTCACCTAGGCAGATGGTATCCCTATCTGCTTCAGTTCCGGTAAAATCTGGATCTGTGGAAATTTGGATTATCAAATCTACCCTTAAATCATCCTCACATCCCGTACCGTCTCTTGCTACAAACTGAATCTGATATACACCTGGAGCAGCATACTGAACGGTCTGATTTTGACCACTTAGAAATCCGCGACCGTCTGCAAGATCCCATTCATAAGTCGCGCCGGTACCGTCACTTGAAAAGAAGGCACTTCCCATTAAACTAATTACCTCGTTCTGGCAGGCTCTTAAGATGCCATCTGAATCTATGGCCGGAGTTGCCGTAATGCTGGTCACAATAGTCTGGCAGCTACTCACGCAACTTTTGAGTATTTCCCAGCCACTACCCTGGTCTGTTGTATCTGATATAAATTCTACAGCAAGACATCCCGAGGCATTAACACTTGTAGCTACTACCGTGAATGGCGCCGTATCTATACTACTTAAGTCTGCTAGTAAAGGGGCAGAAGTATTATCGCCATTATAAATTCTCAAAAAATCTCCAGAGCCTAAGTCTAGGTTATTGAAGAACAATTCAATCTGTTCACCTGCATCAGGACAAAAAACAGTCAGGTTATCCTCATTAGCGGTATAATCGCTGCTAGGTCCAGTAGAATCATAAAACGTAAGCCCCGAGCAACCGTTCACAAAAAATCCGGAACCTCTGTTATCACCTAATTCCATATTAAGGGATTGCGCCCTAGTTAGCGTAGGCAACACAATTAACCACGGTAACACCGCGTAAGTAATAAAGGACTTAAATATTCTGGACATTTAAATAATGGATGCGTGTTGAATCAACTAAATTAAATCTATTAACGATATCAACTGCAAGAAATTACTTAAATATCCCGGCAACAGTTTAACGCTTCAAGGCAAAATGTCCCGTAGCCTCAGCAGTAATCCCGTTGCGTTCATACTCTATCTTAAACCAGTAGTCACTACTGGGTAGGTTCTCGCCATTAAACGTACCATCCCAACCTTCATCTCCAGGATTTATTTGTTTTACTAGTTTTCCAAATCTGTTGAATATAAACAGCCTGGTATTAGGTAATAGCTCATCATTTACAATATTCCATTTATCATTGAACCCATCAAAATTAGGGGTAAAAAAATCAGGGTAGCCAAAAACAAATATATCTTCAACAATCTCACCGCAGCCAGAAGCTTCTGCTATAGTCACGGTGTGTACCCCTGGTTCTACGTCACCGAAAAATCCATTGTTGACATAGGGACCATCATCAAGTCTAAAAATATATCGATCAGTTCCAGAAGCTGTAGCGAGTACATTATGAATTTTATCGTAGGGTTGGGTCAGTATAGTTACGTCGTACTCACTAGGAATACCAGATTGCCTCACATTTGTAGATGCGGTTGTCTCACATCCAGTAATTATATCGACAACGTTAACTTGATAATCTCCGGGTACTGTAGCATCATAGGTCGAGCTCATTTCACCCATCAGTTCGTCACCATTTAAAAACCATTGAAATGAAAAATCACTTTCGTCTAATCCAGTATCAAGGTTAGTAGGACCATTAAGCAAAGTCCCATCAGGAGCGATACACAATAAAAATTGGTTGAATAGCTGTGGTTGCGGTAACTCGTTAAATAAAATATTTAAGGAGGTAAAACTCACACAGTCCGTATTATCATCATCAACTCTTATAATGAGGTTTGTATCCTGAGAAAACTCATTTAATAATGGAAGTGGATTAGCTTGAACATCTGCATCATCTTGAGTTAGATAATAACTCACTAACAAGTCTGTGTCACCTTGTGTCACGATTGCTGCTATTGAAGTAAGATCAACCTCGATGAGCCCGGAACCATTGTCACACGACTCTATGTCATCAGGCATAAATGCAATAGGAGCTCCAACTGTGTCTATCTGAAATTCACCGACATTGAAGGCTCCTGTAGCTACAAAACTAATTCTGTAATAGATGGTTTGTGGGCTTGAAGCATTAGTATAGTTTGAAGCATCTAGAGGGTCAATATCATTTTCTGCATTGGAAAAGCTAGTATAATAATCAATACTTATTCCTATCTGACCATTTCTCAACTCATTGTCTTTCTCGCCCAATATAAAAGTTGCGGTTCCATTACCATCTTGATCACATTCTTCAATAGTATCTGAAACCACAATATCTGGAATCGGATTGACTATAATCTCAAATTGCGAGATTGAAAAACAACCAGTTGCTATATTTTCTACTCTAACGTAGATAAGTTCTGGAGAACCACTATTTGAGTAAGAAGGACCTACTGGATTGATTGGTATGATTGCATCGGTCTCATTTAAATAATAGGTAATGTCATACTCGGCAGGATTGAGACCGTCTAATAAAAGTCCATTGTTTTGAGTAAGATCAAAAAGTTCTGTTCCATCATCTAACAAATCATCATTCAGATCCAGCGCTACTGGAGTACCTACACTTGGGGACCTATTAATAATTAAGTTTAGTTGGGTGAAATTAGGACAGTTATTGATATTTTCTTCAACTCGTACAAACAATGTCATGGAGCTGTTGAAGTCAAAATCACCGACAATAGCATTTACTGGCTCGTCTGCATCAACTTGAGTTAGATAATAGGATACTGTTAAGCTACCATCATTGTTTGTAATTTCATCATTAAGTGTGGTCAAATCGATTGTGGCATTCCCATCTGAATCCTCACATAATACCACATCAGCTGGTTCGACAACTGCTGGCGGCGGTAAGGTGTTGAGCATAAAGCTTCCTATAGTAAAGCAGCCCGTTGTAGAAAATTCTGACCTGTAAAACACCTCTTCCATGTTGCTCATACTTGAATAATTATCAGGTCCAATTAAACCTGCCTCAAGTTCGGCATTATTGAAGCTATCGTGATAGGTAACCACAACATCTGCCTGGCCATCAATAATAGCGTCGTTATTATCGCTTAAGTCAAAAACGCCAAATGCGGTTGTATCATTTGCACAGACCGATAGATCGTCTGGAGTACCTGGGTCTGGAACAGGAGAAACATTTATTTCAAATTCTGTAATTGCCACACATCCAGTTGCATTATCCTCAACCCTTACAAAAACAGCCTCAGGGGTAGTAGAGTTGGTATAGATGGCTGAGGTTGCGTTTGCATTACTTTCTGCATCTGTACGTGATATAAAATACTGGACATCATAATCGACCGGATTTAATCCGGTTAAAGTTTGCCCTTCATTGAGAGCCAAATTAAATTCTTCAAACCCATCACCAGTAATATCATCACAAATATTAATATCATCTGGTCTGGAAATCTGTGGAATTTGAAATACCTCTATCTGAAAGCTTGCCGTATTAAAGCAGTCAGGATCATTGACATATTCTACTCTTACAAATATGTCTTCGAGCAGATTTGTATTTTGGTAATTGACGCCACCAATAGGGTTTGCGGGAGTTTGAGCATCAGCAAGTGTGTTGTAGTAACTAATTATTACATCCATAGGGTCGATACCGTTGAGGATGTCAGAATCATTAATCGTAAGATCAAAAGCTTCTATACCGTCTCCAGAAAAGTCATCGCATTGTTCTATTCTAGTTCCCACACCCAAGTCTGATAACGGCGATACAGTTATTGTAAAGCTTTCAATCACATTACAATCAGCATCAACAGCGGCATCTATTCTCACAAAAATTTCTACAGTCCCTGGTGATTGAGAATATGATGTTGGAGCGACTATAGGATTTGAGGCAGCTGTCGCATCCCCCAGATCAGTATAATAATTGATATTAAAGTCTACAGTATTCAAGGATGCAGGAAGCTGATTCCTAACATAGTCATCCAAGGTAAAATCGATTATGGGATCACAATTATCTATATCTGTAATCGTAAATGGCTCAAATTCAATAGCTCCTACTTCAAATTCGTCAACTAGTGTACATCCAGTCACGGGATCCATGATCATAGAAAATATGGTTTGAGTAGGTCGAGAAAAGGTAAATGCTGTAGGATTATTTATTTCATTGACTCCATCTTGAGCATCTGTCTCCAGTATATAATAGTTGATTTCAAAATCATTTGGATCTTGACCATTAAGGATAAGAACATCATTTTGTGTTAGGTCTACCGTAGTGACCATTCCAGTATCATCGCATACCACTAGATCATCTGGAGAACCGCCATCTATACCAGGGTTTACCGTAATACAAACGGTTTCAAAATAAGGTGCAAAATCCCCGGCAGAATTTAAATGATTACTTGTATATTCAAGTGTATAACAAGCTACACCTTCCGCAGCTGGGGTTACAGTTGCTATTTCACCAGGTGGTGAACCTTGCCAGCCTATAAAAGTTTGTTCTGGTTGAAAACTCAATTCATCGGGTATAATATTAGGATTGAAGTCCAGACCCCACTCAAATATATATCCGTTATCAGATCCTATATTATCAGTTACTGTAAGACACCATTGTCCATTTAGGGAACTCCCTACGAGATTAGAGAATGGTTCCTCTGGTAGATAACTGCCAGGTGGTAGTGTTTGCGGACTACCTGGAAGTGCTTGTACAATAGTTTGACCGGCCGATTGATTGAAATTATAAACGGCGCCTACCCCAGGATCCAGATTGGTATCATCATCTATAGGATCGCCAAAGAAGTTGCCACCGCCCCCATTAGGCTGCGGCAACAAAACTACAGACTGTCCAGAGGGTGCTGTTATTATAATTTCAAGATCATTTATCCAGCTGTGCTCAAGATTTGCAAATATATTACTCAGGTCACTTCCCTGTTGTACTATTGTCCCTGGCGCAAAAAGATCAACATTGATACATGTGGTATAAGAAACCCCATTGCCGTCGGGCAGAAAAGTTTCTCCAGCAACTGGTGGACTCACGTCCTGCACAAATTCATCTTGAGTCACAACCCCAGTAAGAGTAACACTTTCACCTAGACAAATTTCCGTTTCTGAAGCCGCGGTACCAGTAAAAATTGGAATCGGGGCTACTTGTACTGTTAAGTCAAATGGTGTCCTATCTGTGCAGCCCAGCACATCTTCAACTGTCAATTGTACTTGAAAAACCCCTACCCCCGTATAGGTTGTACTCACAGTTTGTCCAGTTTGTAATGGGCCTCCATTTCCCAGGTTCCAGGTATAAGTGGCTCCAGTACCGTCAATCTCAAAGTTTGCCGTGGCGGTAAATGTCACTATTGTGTTGGGGACTATGCGCAGTATTCCGTCTGTTCCAGAAGCAGGCATGGTTGTGATTACGGGAATAATTTCCTGACAAGGATCAAAACACGACCGGGCGGCTTCCCACCCAGCATTTGATCCAGATCCATTTGAGGTAAACCTTACCGTCAAACAACCTGACGGATTAATGGAACTAGCAGAAGCCTGAAAGAGTCCGGGTGCCACCGTTGTATTAGAAAACGTTCCCAGTACAGGGCCGCCACCATTCCCGTCAAGAATAGTCAAAGTGTCGCCTGGTCCTAGATCCATCCTGAAAAACTCCAGCTGCATCCTGTCAGTATCTATAGCTGGACAAAATATCGACGTATTATCCTCGTTAGAACCGTAATTACTCCCTCTTCCACCAGAATCAAAAAAACCTATTCCAGAACAGCCAGTATACGTTGTTGTACCGTCTTGCATATTGACTTGCTGCGCTGATAATGCAATAGGGATAAAGAAGAAAAATAGGATTAAAATGTTGAAATTCCGCATAACAATAATTTAGGCTTTGAATTTAATTAAAATATATAGTATTCACGACATAACTCTTAACTAATTATAAAGCGGAGCAATCCGTGCCGTAAATTGAAACGAGTTAAATTTGTGCTTTCTAAACCTGTAGTATTGAAAAACCAAAATCTGGAAGCAGACGCTTACGATCACCTATCGGCAAATGAGGAGACCCCGCTACGTCCCGATGCCTTTGCACTATCTGATGAGCAAAAAATTGCTTCCATAAAAAACGATGTTCACAGCATACTCACCACGCTGGGGATGGATATGAATGATGATAGCATTAAGGGTACGCCTAATCGTGTCGCAAAAATGTTTGTGAACGACATTTTCGGTGGACTGAGACCTGAATTCAAACCCAGTGCCAGCACCTTTGAAAACAAGTACAAATACGGCGAGATGCTCGTGGAGAAGAACATTGTACTCTACTCCACCTGCGAGCACCACCTGCTTCCCATTGTAGGCCGTGCGCATGTAGCCTACATATCAAAAGGCAACGTTATAGGGCTTTCAAAAATGAATCGCATAGTTGACTATTATGCCCGTCGCCCACAAGTGCAGGAAAGACTTAATATCCAGATCGTAAGAGAGTTGCAGGCTGCTCTAGGAACACAGGACGTCGCCTGTGTGATTGATGCAAAACACCTGTGCGTAAACAGTCGTGGCATACGCGATATTGAAAGCAGTACGGTAACTGGTGAATATGGTGGCAAGTTCAAGGAACTGGAAGTGCGACGTGAATTTCTGGACTATATTAAACTTGAGACTCCATTTTAAAGATCTGGGATGGTAAATGTTCCGCTTTCGCGAAAGCGTAAAACCACTCATCACCTACAATCATTCAAAACAAAAAGTTTATGAACGAGTTGAAAATATACAATTCAATGAGCGGCGAGAAGGAGATCTTTAAGTCTATTCACGACAGCCACGTGGGAATGTATGTTTGTGGACCTACCGTTTATAGCAACGTACACCTGGGAAACTGTAGGACTTTCATCAGTTTTGATATGATCTTCAGGTATTTGAAACACCTAGGTTACAAGGTGCGCTACGTACGCAACATAACTGATGCTGGACACCTTACGGACGATGCAGATGAGGGTGAGGATAAAATTTCCAAAAAAGCAAGACTTGAAAAGCTGGAACCTATGGAAGTAGTGCAACAGTACACCATTGACTTCCATACGGTAATGCAGGCATTTAACGCCTTGCCTCCCAGCATTGAACCTACCGCCACCGGCCATATTGTAGAGCAAATCGAGATTATCAAGACGATCATTGACAATGGTTTTGCTTATGTACGCAACGGGTCGGTCTATTTTGATGTCAACAAATTCAACAAATCCCATCAATACGGTAGGTTGAGCGGGCGCAACCTTGAAGATATGGTGAGCAACACTAGGGCGCTATCGGGTCAAAATGAAAAAGATAACCCACAAGATTTTGCACTGTGGAAGAAAGCATCCAAAGAACACATCATGCAATGGCCTAGCCCCTGGGGTGATGGTTTCCCGGGGTGGCACCTTGAATGTACCGTTATGTCTTCAAAATACCTGGGTGAAACCTTTGATATACACGGGGGTGGTCTAGATTTAAAATTCCCCCACCATGAATGTGAGATTGCTCAGGGTGAAGCTGCTCATGGGCACAACCCGGTCAACTACTGGATGCACACTAACATGCTGACACTCAACGGACAAAAAATGTCAAAATCTACGGGTAACAGTATCTTACCTAACGAATTATTCACGGGAGATAATGACTTTATGGAGCAGGCGTTCTCCCCTAGTGTGGTACGATTCTTTATGATGCAGGCGCACTATCGATCAGTACTTGATTTCAGTAACGATGCAATTCTCGCAGCAGAAAAGGGGTATCGTAAACTAATGGAAGCCATGAGTATGGGTCAGAAACTTCCTACCAGTCCCGCATCTACCATTGATGTAACTGGGTGGCGAGAAAGTTGTGCCGCTGCAATGAACGATGACTTCAACACCCCTGTTCTAATTGCAAGATTGTTTGAAGGTGTAAAGATGGTATCGTCTCTTAAAACTGGTGCTGCCCAGATTAATAAGCAGGATTTGCAACTGCTTAATGACACCTTTTCAGGTTATGTAGAAGATGTTTTGGGACTGGAGCCTGCAGTCCCCTATGACGAGCACTGTAATACAGACGCCATGGACGCAGCCATGAAGTTAATTATCGATCTACGGGCAACCGCTAGGGCAAACAAGGATTGGGATACCAGCGATAAGATTAGGGAACAATTGGCTAATGCTGGTATAGAGCTTAAAGATGGTAAAGACGGCACAGAGTATAGCATATAGAATAATACTTTATTCACGAACCTATGGTTTATCGTGAGGGAAATAAATAGCTATATAAGGGAATAATCTGCATTTTTACAGGGTTGATTGTAGAGCACTTTTGTAGCTCAAAAACAACACTATGAGACCCTATGTAAAATCATTGTTCAACCTGATTGAAATTTTTAGAACAAATCCACCTGCGGTAAACAAAAAATCTGGAAAGACTTCAAACTGCGCTACAGATTTCCACAAAGATTACTACTGTGGAACTACCGGTGGGTCTTTGGGAATGAGACATTTGAAGTAGAACCTTCCATCATGTAGCTGGTTCTATTAACATATAGATGGTAACCTTTTCCACATAATTTGTTGAGCTCATGCAACCTAGGGTGTGTGAAACCTCAACTTGGATACTGGTAATGAAACCTCTTTAATCAAACTTACAATAGGATGTCCAGTCATTAGAGTAGCGTTTATGGATAACAATAAGCCGCACGGCTATGTTTATAACCATAGGACAATACAGGGCAAACAACGACTACATGATTCCCGCTCTATGTTGTGGAGAACTTACCTTTACGCCAGTTCTCTAAACAACTGAAAATGGCTGACATACAGCATTTGAAAAAAATAGTATCCCAGGTAAGGCGGGATATCGTAAGGCAGGTTCACGCTGTAAATAGCGGTCATCCCGGTGGTTCACTAGGGTGCACAGAATTTCTTGTAGCCCTCTACAATGAAATCATGCACCACGACACAACCTTCCACATGGACGGTAGGGATGAAGATTTATTTTTCCTCTCTAATGGGCACATCTCGCCTGTTTTCTATAGCGTACTCGCCCGCGCAGGATATTTTCCCGTGGAGGAACTAGCGACTTTCAGGAAATTAAATACCAGACTACAGGGTCACCCCACAACCCATGAAGGATTGCCTGGGGTGCGCATTGCCAGCGGTTCTCTAGGTCAGGGACTGAGTGTCGCCATAGGCGCTGCGGAGAGTAAGAAGCTCAACAAAGACGACCGTATGGTATTTACCCTCCACGGTGATGGCGAGCTGCAAGAAGGGCAAATCTGGGAGGCAGCAATGTACGCCGCCGCAAATGAAGTGGACAATCTCATCGCAACCATTGATGTAAACGGCCAGCAGATTGACGGTAGTACAGATGCAGTACTTGCTTTAGGTGACTTGCGCAATAAGTTTGAAGCCTTCGGCTGGATGGTTGTAACCGTGCAAAAGGGTAATGATCTGGAAGCTGTAGTTTCAGGATTGAAGGAGGCGATCTCGCTTTCGCGAAAGCGTAAACCCACCTGCATCCTCCTTCATACAGAAATGGGGAATGGAGTGGACTTTATGATGGGTTCCCATAAATGGCACGGTGTGGCTCCCAATGACGAGCAACTGGCAAGTGCCCTAGAGCAAAATCCAGAGACGCTAGGCGATTACTAATTTATACCGCCGCAATGCGGTGCTGCTGTTATGAAAAAATACGAGAATACAGGTAATAAGGATACGAGATCGGGTTTTGGCGATGGCCTTACCCATCTGGGTAAAACAAATGAAAATGTAGTCGCTCTTTGTGCAGATCTTACAGGCTCCTTAAAGATGAACGCATTTGCAGACAATCATCCAGAGCGCTTCTTTCAAGTGGGAATTGCAGAGGCTAACATGATGGGGATCGCCGCAGGAATGACCATAGGTGGCAAGATTCCATTTACGGGAACTTTTGCAAACTTCTCAACCGGTCGCGTTTATGATCAAATTAGGCAAAGCATTGCTTATTCTGATAAGAATGTGAAGATATGTGCGTCTCATAGCGGTCTTACTCTAGGGGAAGACGGGGCTACCCACCAGATTCTGGAAGATATAGGTCTTATGAAAATGCTGCCGGGCATGACGGTAATCAATACCTGTGACTACAACCAGACTAAAGCTGCGACCATAGCAATTGCAGATCATCACGGACCGGTTTATCTCAGATTTGGTAGGCCAAAGGTGGCAAACTTCACTCCCGTAGACCAAACATTTAAAATAGGAAAAGCCGTTAAGCTTATTGAGGGAAATGATGTTACAATAATCGCCACGGGTCATCTAGTGTGGGAAGCGCTGCAGGCCGCACAGCAACTGCACGATAAAGGCATAAGTGCCGAAGTCATAAACATTCACACCATCAAACCATTAGACGAAGATGCCATCATTGCCTCTGCTAGAAAGACTGGGTGCGTGGTAACCGCCGAGGAACACAATTATCTAGGTGGCCTAGGCGAGAGCGTGGCCCGCACGCTGGCACAACATCATCCCACAATTCAGGAGCTTGTGGCTACACAAGACACCTTTGGAGAGAGTGGTACTCCTGCACAACTGCTGGACAAGTACGGTTTAAACGCTGCCAACATTGCAAAAAAGGCTCAGACTGTAATAAGCAGAAAATAGTTGTGATTTAATTACACCCAACTATCACCACTCAGGACTTATTTTCACAAAAAATACAATTATGAAAAATTTTATTGCTATTTCCATTTTCTTTATAGGAACAATTGCCATAGCGCAAGAAACAATACGTCTAAATCTGGAGGTAGGTAAAACCTACACGCTAGACCTTGTAAACACAAGCGAGATCAAGCAGGTGGTAGCTGGTATGCCTCAAGATGTTACCACTACCATGACCTCTTCTACAGATTATGTAGTTACTGGTATGAAAGGCAAGGATTATATGATCGACATCGTTCCCACAGCTTCAAAAACTGAGCAAAAAACCTCGATGGGATCCATAGTCACTGACTCTAATGGACCAGATTCAAACCCGATGAACAGAATCATGAAAAACCTGACTAACCGATCAATGAAGGTAGTAATGACCCCACAAGGAAAGGTGGTTTCCTTTGACTTTAACGGCTATACAGACAAATTGATGGACGGCGTAGAAATGGAGGACATGCAAAAACTACAGATTGAGGGGATGATGAAAGAGCAGATCAATGCAGAGAAGATGCAAAAATCCTATTCAGAAGCCTTTACATCGTATCCTACCGGTAAAGTCGCCGTGGGTGATGAGTGGAAAACTACCTATAGTTCTGATATCGTGATTCCCATGGAAACCAAACTCACTAATACGCTTAAGGAATCCACGCCATCGTCTTTTATCATTGAGTCAATGGGAACGCTATCGACAAATGGTGAGACTGAGACACAACTTATGGGAATGGCTGCAAAAGCAGATATTCAGGGTGATGTGAAAAGCATGATTACCATTGATAAGAAAACGGGGTGGATAAGCAAGGCCACTACAACCACTACCTCAAAAGGTTACATGAAAATGGCTGCTGGTGGACCGGGTACACCTGAGATGAAAATAGATATGGATGCCACATCTGTAGCAGAGTATGCCACTCCAAAAAAATAATTTCTAGTAGATAATATTTCCAGCCGCCAGTTCTCTTGAAGCTGGCGGCTTTTTCATGTCTTAACATGCATTGGCTGTGAGCAGATTTATAAGGTAAGTCCAGAAAAATCAAGGCATTATTGACCTATTTCGCAAGCATGAAAGGAGGTTAGTAACCCATCCTCAAAAGCAACCCGCAGTTCTATGGGATTGCAACATACCTCGCAATCCTCTACATAGGTTTGTGAATATCCCGTGTCCAGCAACATCGATATTTCTTGCCAGCAATGGGGACAAGAGAAATAATGCTCTATCATAACTGGACATTGAGAAGTTGACCAGTAAGTTGCAACAACTGGTACTCCGCCAGCTTTGCATCATATTTAGCAAGATTTTTGAGAGTTTTTGCGTTGAGTAGATTTACCTGTGCCTGTCTATACTCCACACTATTGATCTGGCCCATTTTAAATCGCTCCCTTGATCGCTCAAAGTTGTTCTGGTTTGTCGTCACGTTTTGTTCCTGCATCTCAAAAACGGTAATCGCATTCAAGTAGTTGCCGCGAGCATTTGCTACATCGCGCCTTACTTCCATCAAAACTTGATCTTTTAATAAAATTTCATTCTCTAGAGCGATTCTAGCATTACGCATACCGTTCAAGCTGCGACCACCGTCAAATATATCCCAGATCAAATTTGCTCCCAGTATCAACGAGTTACTCTTATTGGTCGTAGCAGGAAAAAAAACACTAGCTGGATTATCGGTTTGATTCCATCCGTAAGAACCGGTCAAACCTATTCGCGGTAGGAGCAGCGCGCGAGCGGTTTTAATATCAAAGTCACTTATTTGTATGTTGCTTTCACTTTGCAAGACCCTGGTATTATTTTCTGCACTAGTCTGGATAAAGGTTTCCAGTTCAATTAAATTTTGAAAATTTACCAGCGTATCCACTTTAAAACCGGCTTCAAGATCGCGGTTCATAAGTAGATTCAAATCTCGTTTTGTGTTTTCCAATTGCTGGGCAACGTTGAGTAGCATCGTACTGTCCGTATTGATATCTACCCGGGCGTTGAGGACTTCCAGCTTACTGGCCTGACCGTATTCAAATTGATATTGTGCACGGGTCTCCCGTCGTTTGCTTATGGCCAGATTCTCGCGTAATACTTCTAGATTCTCGGTCGTGCGGGCAACTTCCAGATAAACACTCATGAGCTGCAGGGTAGTATTCTCAATGGTACTGCGTGCTTGTAACTGACTTAGGTTGTATTGCTCTTTTAATCGCTTGTAATTGTAAAACCTACCCAGTCCGTCAAAAAGTGTGTAGTTTACCGCAATTGCGGCGTTGTATCTACGGGTTTCAGCATCCTCTATAGTTACATCTTCTCGTGGATCGCCGTTGTTATCCAGCGCACCATTGAAGAAAGTGCTGGAGGTGGTCTCGTCATAATTTGCCGCCGCGGTACCCTGTAATGATGGAAGGTATCCCGAGTTGAGTAAGCCGGCATTATTCTGTGCGATAGTAGTTACGTTACGAGCCACCCGTATATCATAATTACCCTGTAGCATCAACTCAACAGCAGCCTCACGCGTTAACAAGGGGGCTATGGACTGTCCATTGACGTAACTAGCAAAAAAAATCACGTAAAGTGCCACAAGGTTTTTCCATAAGTGAAGTGGAAGCACGTCACCTACATCTAGATGAGACGAGTTTTTAAAAATTCCGCTTTCGCGAAAGCGTAATCCCCCTAAGCTATTCAATACCTTATTCATCGTACTGTTGTTCTTCAATGGAACGTTCTTCTTTTGCCACGCTGGTAACAGAGGTTTTATCAACTTTCTCACCTGTAGCCAGCCAGTGCATGGCGACTTTCATATTATTGCCAAAGCTGAGAAATAGTGGTAGTAGCAACAAGGTGAGGATCGTAGCGATACCGATACCGTAGGAAATGGAAATGGCCATGGGTTTCAGGAATTGTGCCTGGCGACTCTTTTCCAGCAACAAGGGAGCTAGTCCAGCAATAGTTGTGATAGAGGTTAGAAATATGGCCCGGAACCTACTTTTTCCAGCTTCATACAAGGCCTCGTCAAATTCCAGACCCTCAGATATTAAACCGTTGAATTTACCGATCAGTACCAGACCATCATTGACCATTATCCCTATCAAGGCAATAATACCCAGCATAGACAGAATGTTAACTGGAAAACCATGAATCCAGTGCCCCCAGGCGACTGCTATAAAACTGAATGGGATCAATAGAATCAACATTATGGGCTGCGTCCCACTGCGGAAGGTAAACGCAATCACAAAATAAATAAGTAGCAGTACGACCGGAAAAACGATGCCCGCACTACTCTGGATCTTTTGTGCTTCCCTAGCCTGACCGCTTAGATAATTAGGAGATACCGTAGGGTATTTTTCCTGTAGTGCGGGTATGATGCTGTCCTTGACTTTTGAAAGAATATCAGTTGCGCTCTGGTTGGGATCCTTAAGATCAGCACTTATCAGTATCTCTCTTCTACCCTCGAGGTGATTGATGACTACATCGCCACGTTCTATAGTATAGTCTGCGATATCTCTTAACGGTACTCGATTACCTACGGGGGTAACAATTCTCAAGTCATCAAGATCCTTGATGCTATTGCGATTTTCTCTATCGTAGCGCACCCAGACCCTGATTTCATCTTGCCCACGCTGGAATCGTTGCGCCTCCATTCCAAAAAAAGCGGCTCTTACCTGGCTCATCACGCTACGGTAATTCAACCCAAGCGAATACGCATTCTCTCGCAGTATTAGTTTAATTTCCTTGATTCCTGCCGGGTCGTTGTCCTCAATATCCTTGAGCAGGGGGTTGCGGGATAGTATCTCCTTAAAATCGTCTGTCGCAGATTTGAGTTCCTGGATGTTGTTACTAAGTAAGGATACTGAAACCGGAGATCCACCAAAATTCCCACCAGAACCGAAAGTGAGACTTTCTGCCGCAGGAATATCTCCTACTAGTTCCCGCAGCCTATTTGCCACTAGTGGTGATTTAAGGGCCTCTGGCCTGTTTTCACCTGGGAGTAAATTGATGGATAGGGTTGCAGAGGAGGAAGAGGACAGCGACTTAATTACATTCTCAAATAGCATTACGGAGTCACCGTACTGCTCAACACCCAAATATTCATCAGTAAATTCCTTATTGACTATTTGAGCCTTTCTGGCAATACTGGATATGATTGAATCTGTAATATTTTCTGCCGTTCCATTTGGCATATTGAGATTTACTTGAACTTGATCACTAGAGATCCTGGGGAATAGAGTAACACCCACGATACCGCCCTGTACGGAACCTATGGTAAGTATCAACACCGTGGCAAAAAGTGAAAAAACAAATAACTTATACTTAATGGTAAATCGCAATAAAGGAGCATAGACAGTATCCCGCATCCAGTTCATTGCCTTGTCGCCATATTCATTTACAACTCGCATCTTTTGAAACAATCTTGCGACCCCTTTTTTAGATGTATCCTCCCTAGGTTTGAGTGCCTTGGAATGTGCAAGGTGCGCGGGTAAAATGATAAGTGCCTCTACCAGAGATACCAGTAAGGTTAGAATAACGATCACCGATACTTCACTAAAAAACTCACCTATTCTACCGTCTAGAAACAAGAAAGTAGAAAAAGCGAGTATGGTAGTCACTATGGCACTCAAAATAGGTGGGATTACTTCCATCGTGCCATCAATCGCCGCTTCCACGGGATCTTTACCATCCTCATAATGCTGGTATATATTTTCTGCTATGACAATACCATCATCTACCAAGATACCAATCACGATAATCATCCCAAATAAAGAGAGGACATTAATCGTCACATCAAATTGACCCGCAAATATGAACATTCCCAGAAATGCGATGGGCAGACCAAAGGCAACCCAAAATGCCAGTCGGGTATTTAAAAATATGGATAGAAACAGCAATACAAGCGCCATTCCCACGATGGCATTTTCAGTAAGTAAGGTTGTACGCTGGTTAAGAGTGATGGATCGATCACTAACCACGTCCAGCCGCACATTTGTGTAACGCTGGTTGTAATCTTCTATGTAGTCTTTTACCTTATCTGCACTACCGATCAAATCTTCTGAATTAGTACTGGTAACTGTGATGTTTACCGCCAGTTCATCATTGAAATATGTAGCGCTAGGTGTCTCGCTAAATCGATCTCTTACCTGGGCTACGTCCTTGAGAAATATGGTCGTACCGTCTGTACGGGTACGCACCGGTATGTAATTGAGTTCATCCCCGTAATAGTTACGGCTGTTTGCACGTATAAGATACTCTTCAGTATCGGTTTTAATATTACCGCCAGTCGTCAGAATATTAGAGCTGGCAACAGCAGTAGCTACCTCATCAAAAGTTACGTCATATGCTAGTAATGTGTTCTCGTTGACTGCAATTTCAATTTCTTCATCTGGATACCCAGCGATAGCAATTTGAGAAATGCCATCAATGCCGCGCAAGTCATTTTCTATATCCCTGGCCAGTTGTTTGAGCGTGAGCAAAGGCACATCTTTTCCACTTAAAGCAAAAGTAATGGTAGGCCTGACCTCTTCTCGTTTTGCTACTACAAGCGGCTCCATTCCTACAGGAAACGAGGGTACGCGATCAACCGCATTTTTAACCTCTAGCAACATAAAATCTATGTCGTAACCCTTGATAATTTCCACGGTGATCGTACCTGCATTCTCACGAGATGCAGAGGTTACCCGATCAATTCCTTCAATACCCTTGAGATTATCCTCAATTTTTAAAACAACCCCCTCTTCAATCTCCTGTGGTGAAGCCCCAGGATATACCACATTGATGGTGACAATTTTTGAATCAACGAGTGGGAAAAAAGAAGATTTAAGTCCCAGTACTCCCAGCACCCCAAATATGATGAAGGCAAAAATTACCACGTTAACAGCTACATGATGCCTTATGAAATAGGCAATGACCTTTCTCATACTTACTGCTTTGGGGTCTTTTCGCCAGACTTTGCTTGCTCTGCTTGAGCTTGCTCTTCGGTTTTTACCAGCATACCTTCATATGAACCGGGGATTGATTGAGACAAGAGTACCGCGCCATCAGGTATGTTTTTGAGTACTACGGTACCTTCAGTAAAATGTACAGGCTGTACCATCAACCCATGCAGCATTCCATCTTTCACCTCAAAAACCTGGTTGTTTTGAGAGAGTAATGATCTAGGGAGCTCAATCGCATCTTGTATCTCGCTAGCGTTCAGTATTGCTGTTACGTACATTCCTTCTTTAAGGTCTGGATGTGAAGTCTCTACCACGACAAGAACGGTTTGTGTCGCCTGGTCAACCCTAGCATTAATCCTGCTCACAACACCTGGATAGACCTTATTCCCGCTATTAGTGGTCAGGTTCACATCCAGCCCTAACTCTATCATCTCTACAGAATCAGCGCTCAAGGAAATTTGTAACTCAAACTCACCCAATCCTATGAATTCTCCCAGCTGCTGGCCGTTACGTATTAAAGTCCCTTCTGATACCAAAGCTTCAGTAAGGGTGCCATCAAATGGTGCTCGTATCCTGTGTTTTGAAAGCCTATTTTCCAAATTTTTGATCTCATAATAACTAGAGTAGATATTGCGACCAGTTATAAAATATTTCTCTTGATCATTGACGGGTTCTGGTAGATTGGACAATGATTTATTTAGATCCCAGTTCTTTAGGTAATCCTGCCATTGTCGATATGAATCTGGGTAATCTAATCTCAAGTCAGGCATTAAAGCAGTAATCTGGTTATTTAAGTTACTGCGGGCACTTTGAACCTGAGCATAGAATTCTGAATTATCAATTGAGATTATGGTCTCCCCTTTCTTGTATTGCTGTCCGGCACGGTAAAGTTTCCCTGTACTCTTGAAAACTCCAGAAACTTCAGAGAAGAGTTGAATGCGTTTCTTTGCAACAAGATTACCATTTGCATTGACTTCAATGGGGATGGTAGCATTTTCAACGGTGTCAACTGCTACAATTTTGTACTCTTTTTTAGGTTTTGATTTGGGCGCCTGTTTGCTTTCCTTAAGATACTTTGCCCCAAAAATGGCTGCAATCAATAGCGCTACAGCAATAATGGAAAGAACAATTTTACGCATGATAATGGTAGTGGAATAGTGTAAAAAGTAAAACTAAATTTACCAAAAGACTAAAGCGTTAAAAGAACCCTAAAGAGTAAAGCGACAGGAAGATGTGACCGTCACTACGCAATGTAGCTTTTATACTAAAATAGCCTGAATTTGCTAGCAAAAATACAGCCATTTCATTTATGGTACTTACCCGTATCAATACTGATGAAAGTTTTAATTACGCACTCATGCTACAGGGGCAATTCTTGATAATATTTCTATTGCATGCAGCTTTAAGACCAGTTACTATATCAACGGCTTCTACTACAATGAATGCTTCCCGCTACTTAAAAAGCATTAAGTAGATAGGTGGTATTTGTTTAAAGAATAGGTGGTTTAGAGTTGAGTCAAGCGACATCTCCATTAAGTTGTTTACTCATTACCATAGGCAAATCTTAAAGAAACTACTGAATCTCTAACCTAAAATTTCAAGAACAAAACGGATCAACACTTAACGATAAAAATTGTTAATGATGATCTAAGCTCCCATAAGTTCCAGAAATCGGTCAACTAAAATTTATCCAAATACCGTAATGGGAAAGACAGCACAACACTATAACAAGGTGACTAAGTCCTATTAGGCGATTGTTTAAGAGGGCAAGGTGTCCATTTCAATGGAAACATCTTCCCATTTACCCATCCATTCTTCCAGCTCTTTCTTTTTGTTCTGATATCGATCAAAAAACCCATCTTGTTGGGCAAGCCGGTCGTAATCCGCGGCTAGTTCTGCGTCTAAAGATTTGATTTCTTTATCTAGTCGATTAATATTGGATTCGGCTTTTGATAAGCGGTTACTCAGGGATTTTTGCAGCTTTTGTTGTTCATAGGTCAACGCGGGCTTTTGTTTGTCCTTTTGCAATTGCTTATCAACACCGTTACCCTTACTTGTAACACCTTTATCTGGTTTAGTCGCCTTTTCAATTTCCCTCATATCCATCGCCTTGCGCTGTCCCAGATAATAGTCAATATCTCCTAGATATAGTTTTAATTTATGATCACGGAATTCATAGACTAACTCTGTCAATCCTTGTAAAAACTCTCTATCGTGGGATACGACGATCAAAGTCCCGTCAAATTTGACTAGTGCTGCCTTTAAAACATTTTTTGACTGAATGTCCAGGTGGTTTGTGGGCTCATCCATGATCAATACGTTGAACGGTTGTAGCAATAGCTTACAGAGTGCCAGTCTATTACGCTCACCTCCACTCAACACCTTAACTTTCTTATCCACTTCGTCCCCACGGAATAGAAACGATCCCAGCATATCGCGTACCTTGATTCTGTTGCTATCGTCTGCGGCATCAATCATGGTGTCCAGTATGGTTTTCTCACCATCCAGATATTCGGCTTGATTCTGTGCAAAATATCCCAGCTGCACATTATGACCCAGATTAACTTTTCCCTGTGCATGAACATCACCCACGATGATCTTTGCCAGGGTAGATTTACCCATTCCGTTTTGACCCACAAATGCAATGCGCTTACCGCGCTCTATCATGAGATCTACGTTTTCCAGGACTTTCTTATCACCGTAACTCTTGCTTACCTGATCTACCTCCAGCACGATTTTACCTGGCTGTACGGATTTTGTAAAGTTGATATTCATGGCAGCATTATCCGTTTGCTCGATCTCCACGACATCCATGCGGTTCAGTTTTTTGACCAGCGATTGCGCCATGGTGGCTTTACTGGCTTTTGCCTTGAACTTCTGGATCAGCTTTTCAGTACGTTCTATCTCTTTTTGCTGGTTTTTAAAGGTGGCTTCCTGCTGTTCCCGCATCTCGGCACGTAATGCAAGAAACTTTGTGTAGGGTTTTGGGTAGTCATATATACGGCCCAGGCTTATTTCTATGGTACGGTTTGTAACATTGTCCAGGAACATCTTATCATGACTTACAATTACCACGGCGCCTGGATATTGCTGTAAGAATTGTTCCAGCCACAAAATAGAATCTATGTCCAGGTGGTTTGTGGGCTCATCGAGAAGCAGGATGTCATGGTTTTCCAGTAGCAATTTTGCCAGCTCGATCCTCATGCGCCAGCCACCTGATAGCTCATCAGTAAGCATGTTAAACTGTTCTGGTTTGAATGCCAGACCTTTTAAAATTTTTTCAGTTTCACCCTTGTATTGATACCCGCCTATGATCTCATACTCATGGTTGAGGTCTCCCAGTTCTTCAATAATTGCAGAATAGGAATCGCTCTCATAATCGGTACGTGTGGCAAGTTGGTGGTTGATGTGGTCTATTTTGGCCTCGATGGATCTCGCTTTCGCGAAAGCGGTATAAGCCTCTTCCAGAACGGTACGCCCCTGGATAAAGTCTATATCTTGTCTCAGGAAACCTATACTCACGTCTTTTTCTATTGCTATACTACCCTGATCATAGGCAATGTCGCCACTTATCACCTTGAGTAACGTTGATTTTCCAGCACCATTTTTCCCTATGAGACCCACGCGGTTACCGCCGTTGAGCCTGAATGTAATTTCTTCAAAAAGTGGTTCACCGCCAAAACTGACATGTAGATCGTGAATATTGAGCATAGCCGTTGAGTATCTTTGCAAAGATGCGTCTATGCAGGTGATCAGTAAAACTATTTGATGCTAAAAGGAACCAAGATCTACAGTATTCTAACCGGTAAGTGCCCTGTTTGCCAGAATGAGAGTATGTACACCAGCAGCAATCTTTATAACCCCTCCAAAACGCAGGAAATGAGGGAGCGTTGCAGTTACTGTGGTACCAAGTATAAAATCGAACCCAGTTTTTTTTACGGTAGTATGTACGTGAGTTACGGTGTGGGTGTAGCCATAGCGATAGCGGTTTTTGCCTTGTGCTATTTTATTCTTGATCTATCGCGCTGGAACATTTTTATAGTAATATCACTTGTTTCCATATTGAGCCTACCCATAGTGATACGACTGTCACGTAATATATGGATCAATATTTTTATGGACTATGATCCTCTAAAAGATCCCGAGCGCTAGTGGAGGTAATCTAAACAAAATAGCACTTCTAGGACCTAGCGCTAGAGCGCATCTAGTGGCGCTTACCGGTACCAATGAGTCATTTATTGAGCAAACTGGATACGATCTTTCCTATTTTAAAGGTGTAGCCGCTATAGATACTGAGGGCTATGATGTCAGGTCTTAAGTAATCACTAATAATAAAATGTACATCACCGCTTTTAAGGAAATAGTTCTTGAAAACATTTACGCGTTACCCTTTTCAAATTTATCTGATCGTATAAATAATCCTTAGTTCTTTATTGTAAACCGTGGTTTACCACCTAGGCAAGAGGTCGCCGACTCGTTTATAAAAGGTTTGAACGATCTTAATTATGATGTAGAGAGCGTCGAGGGCTCCCAGTATACTCATGCTGGCATCAATGAGGCGATAGGCTCGCCAGGTGAATCTATAATTACGCCAGCACTAGTTGAATTCTTCCAGCGATGTTTTGAGGAGTAGTTTATGTGATTCGCTTAGATTCTGATCTGTTCTTAATACCCTTTTAATCATTCTTTGTATCCATAACCGTGATCTAATGATTCATGGAGGTATTGAAGCTAGATAAGTAGTAATGTGACAGTAGATGTTTTGTAACTTAGATTCATAGACAAAATTATAGATTATGGATCAGCTGGAACCGCTTCTTTACAAAGGGAATGAGCAAAGCAAACTTACCCTGCATTTAATCCTGCAAATCATAGGGAAGATACGCATGAGCAAGACGCCCAGGAAGAACCATTGGTGGTATATAACAGAGTACATCGACACTAGGGGTTTTACCACCGGACCCATTCCTCACAACAATGGTTTTGATCTCTTTACCATAACCCTAGACGTCATTGACCATGAACTGAAAATAACCACCTCACTAGGAAAAACAGAATATTTCAATCTAGGATCTACCACAAGTGTTGCAAGTTTTTACAATGATATTTCCAGATCGCTCAAGCATTTGAAAATTCCGCTTGATATTCTCGACAGGCCGTTTGATCTTGACCTAGACCACAGGTTTTCTGATCTGGATCAAGTAAAGAGCTACAATCCAGAGTATACGGTACAATTGTGGAGGACGATGCTTTGGGTAGGTCAAGTCTTTCAAGAATTTGGCGGTAGGTTTTACGGTAAAACTTGCCCTGTACATCTCTACTGGCATTCCATGGATCTTACCATTACTAGATTCTCAGGAAATGAAGCTCCTTCCATGCCTCAAGACGCTAGACTGTCAGATAAAGACGCTTATTCTCACGAGGTAATCAGCTTCGGTTTCTGGCCTGGTGATTATCAAGTTCCCGAACCTGCTTTTTATTCTTATACCCACCCATCTCCAAAGGGTCTCGATCAAAAGAAGATAGAACCGCACGATGCCAACTGGGTGGAAGTAAATGGTAGCCCCATGGCTATATTGAAATACAATGATTTAATTAAATATAAAGATCCCAACGAGGTGTTACTTAAATTTTTGGAAAGTACGTATCAAGCGGGAGCCAGTCTGGCAAATTGGGATATCGATAAATTTGAGGTACCTGATCTGGATGACCTCTAGATAGGCTTCACAATTATAGTGGTTAAAATAGGTTACCGCTTTCGCGAAAGCGGAATAGCCCCTCACAACGTTTCAAACCAGAAGTCGCAGCGATAATTAAGCCATCAGTTAGGCATCAAATCGGCTGATGTTCATCTCTACCGGCAAGTCCAGATCCATATAAATGTGGTCGTATAGTTTTCTGGATGCCCATGGCGCAATTAACACAGAACGGCTTCCCATACCGTTGAACAAGTGTACGTTATCGAATTGGTTATGCGTGCCCACCAGCGGTCTTCTATCCATGGTGGTGGGACGTACTCCAGAAAGATGAGAGACCACCGTATAGGGTACCTTAAGAAACTGATTCAATCTGCTAGTTAAAAATTCCATGCCTTCACTAGTCGGGTCTGGAGAATCAAATTCACGCTCGTAAGTAGCCCCTACCCAAAATAAATCTTCCTTATATGGCATTAAAAATACCGAGGACTTGATAATATGATCTACTACGAGACCAGGCGACTTAATAATAAGCACTTGACCCTTATTGGGTATCAACCGTATATGTTTAAAAAACTCATTGTCATTCATTCTCATGCCTTCGGCATAGATGATGCGATCTGCCATAAGCTCTTTGTAATAAATAGCGTCCTTTACTATTCGTAGTTGCGACTGATCAAACTTTTCACGCTGGATCTTAAGGCGATCTGACTTATGTTCTACCGTAGCGGCTATAAAATTCATGGTATTTACCCATCCCGTTCTATTTACCTTGCCATAACCATAGGTGGCCTCTATGCCAGCTAGCTCTGATTTGTACAAGTCGGAATTTAGCAGGGCACTCAATTCCGTTTTTAAGGATTTTTTCTTCCACGTTTTGATTTCTGACTCGTTGTGGAATCTACGAAGTATAGGAGTCTTATGTAACAGCTTGATCCCGGTCAATGAACTTATCGATTCAAAGAAAATGGCTAACTCGTCCAGCTGTTGGGTTGCATTCCAGACTGGTGTAAATCTTTTAAGAACGACTGGATTAAAAACGCCTGCAGCTACATATGAACTCGACTGTTTATCATCAGAAACTAAACATACAGACTTACCCTCAAGTAGCCAGCGCCATGCCAGTACGCAACCACTTATCCCGCCACCTACAATAAGTACATCTGTTTTCATGAGATTAATTTATGGCATAAAAAAAGCCCCGCAAAGCGAGGCTTAATTAAATATGGTAAGAACTAGTAGTTCCACATATCAAGTTCAAAATTCCTAATCTCTTCTTTGAGACGGTCTGCTTCAAGCAACTGCATCATTGCATTATCTGCAATATAACGATCTACTGAGCGATCCCCTTGTACATTATCTACCTGATAAATAGTTGCACTAAAACGACGTGAGTTCAAGATATGGTCAAATGAAATGGGCCTAGCAGAATTTCTCCCGTTAAAGGCTTTAGCTTTATGAAGAATATTTCTAGCTTCTGGTAGATATACCCAGAATAGTTCGACACCCGGAGAATTACCATCATCAGTAATGATTCCAGCTTTTATGTTCACGTCAGGTGTAACCGGTGCGATAGCAATCATCCTGTAACGTAGCTCACTTTGCTTAGTGTCAAAATACCAGATCCCACGAGTGTGATAAGACATCACATCGGCAGATGAAATGGTAGTTACGGTAACGTACTGCTCAAAATCTTCCAAATTATATTTTTCAGCTAGTTCTGATGGTTTTGCATCTAAATCATAGATACCATTCTCGTTAAGAATGTCAGTACCGCGAGGGGATAATTGCTCTGTTTCAAGAAATTTATCAATATCCTCTACCGCAACTTTTTCATTGAAGTAAGAATCACCGAATAAGGAAATCTCACCAGTACGTGCGGCCTTAGTCAAGACATCATATAATGACCTCCTGGATTTGTCTATACGCACAGTATCTACAGGATAGTATAGAGGAAAATTGACTCTCTCGTCGAGATCAATATTCTCCCATACCGTACGTCTCCATAATATGTCACGTTCTGCCAGATACCCATAAGGTAATGGTGTATCGTCACTATTAGCCATCTCCTCTGCACGCATTTCTTCAAGCTCTTCAACGCTTTTGGCATTGAGAATGTTCTCTTGAGCAATACTACTATACCCAGAGATGAGCATAAAAGCGAATAAAACAACCTTTTTCATAATTCTACTAGTTACTACTTATTAGTCAGTAATCTCTACAGTTACTGGTGAAGTACTTTTAATGTTCACACCAGGTACGGTAGCTTTAATATTTGCGATTTGTACAAGATCTCCTCTACGGGCTTTGCCTAGGCTTGATTTTGCAGTTGCGTTAAGCTTTGTTCCTTGTACGGTGGACGATGCTTGTCCTGGAACTTGAAAAATAAAACTTCTGACTTGTGGCTTAAGATTGAAATCAAAGTCAAGAAACTCTGCAGAGATGGTTGATACCGCTAGGTTTGATCTCGTCTTACGTACGTTTTCATACTCACCAGATACCATCCCAGTAGGACGAGGCAAGTTTTTAATTCTGAAAACTTTTGAATCTCTAACCGTTTCACCGGTAGATAGCTTACCAGTAACATTAATCGTTACTTCCTTACCAGTTCCAGGCTTCATCGTATAGCTAGCACCACTCACCTTTGACAATCCAGTTGCAGATGCTTGAACATTGTTCTCACTTACACCAGCAAACGAAATCGTCATAGGGTTTGCGACACCACGGTAAACCACGTTCATTTTATCTGCCGCAATAGTAGCAGAATTGGGTTTAGGTATTACAGAATAGGATTGTACTACAGGAACCTCTAGTTCTTCACCATCCTGCAAGAATATCAAGTTACCCTCAATTTTATGTTCACCAGCACTACCAGCGTTAACATTGAGTATTACACGACCTCCTTCAACAGAGTACTGATCACTAGTCAACGTACGACCATCAAGTTTAAGCTCAACTCTTTCTGGCTTAGTTGTAGCATCCTTACGACCCAGCACTATGTTACCGTCAAACTTTTCTCCATTGTAGTAAGCAGATTTAGGCGTTTCAAGAAGTGTAGTGTACTGCTTCATACTTACCTGCTCTTTAAGCTCACCTGCAAGAAGATCTGCAAGAACTTCTGTTTCGATGTTCTTAACCTCACTTTGTAATAAAGTTATCTTGGCAATTGAGGCTATTAAGGGAAATCCTTGATACTCATATTTCAAGTATTCTACCTCAACATCATCGCGAGTTGTACGTGGAGATGGCGTAAAGGTTTCATTAAGCTCTTGCTTAATAACTGGCTTATTCCCTACAATACTGAGCATTTCATTTCGATACTCGTCCATGCGATTTAAGAAAGCTTGACCTTCTTCAGTCACTTCACCACTCTCAAACCATTTCTGATCAATAAAATCTCCTTTATCCATGACCTCATAATCATCCGGATCTTCTACAGAGGATTCCATGTCTGTCTTAAGCGTTTGAAGATAGCTGTAATATTCTTTTGATACGGCATCCACTTCTCTAGCTTTTGCTTCTAGAGGCTTGTACTTGTCAGGCGAGTCAGATGCAAGCTGGGCAAGACCTGCCATAGCATTCTGATTTTTCAAAGTGGCCGTCTCATTACTTTCCTCTATGCTTACGTTAAGCAAACCAAAAGCATTCAAAACTTCCTTACTCATATTTAGTGCAAGCATCGCGATGAAAACCAGGTACATTAGGTTAATCATCTTTTGCCTTGGGGACTGTTTTCCTCCTGCCATAATATTCTTCTTAGTTTGTTGGTTTAAATTGGGTTGTATTCAAAGTCTGTAATTAAGAC
>JBARYP010000056.1:0-23733 GCA_049647945.1 Nonlabens sp.
GGCGTATTTACCGATTTGAAAATTAAGGGATATACCATTAAAATCAATAATCGTAAAATTCTTGCAGGGCTAGCAGAAGTGATAGGAGCCCCAGAACAACTCATCCCGTTTACCGTAGCTCTGGACAAACTTGATAAAATAGGAGAAGAGCGGGTAAAGGCAGAAATGCTTAACTCTGGGATTTCCCAAGAGGCCATTGACAAACTTTCCCCGGTATTTACCATGACGGGATCTTACCAGGACAAGATACAACAAATGAAGACCTTGCTCAGGGACAGCAACATAGGTCAGGAAGGAATTCAAGAACTGGAATACGTACAGGAAGCTATAGCTGTCGTCGACCTAAAGACAGCTATTCTAGACCTAGATATCACCCTGGCGCGTGGTCTCAATTACTATACGGGGTGCATTTTTGAAGTTAGTGCTCCAGATGGTGTTAACTTGGGAAGTATTGCTGCTGGTGGTAGATATGATGATCTTACTGGAATCTTTGGTCTTAAAGATACTAGTGGCGTTGGAATCAGCTTTGGTCTAGATAGGATTTACCTATTACTAGAAGAATTGAATTTATTTCCACAAGAGGTAAGGGCGGGCGTAGACTTATTGATAGTGAATTTTGGTAAGAAGGAGTCGTTGCACGCTTTAACCATACTATCCCGATTGCGACAATCAGGTATTTCGGCAGAATTGTATCCGGATGCTGCAAAGATGAAAAAGCAACTCAATTACGCGCACAGAAATGAGATCCCCTATGTTATACTGCTGGGAGAGAATGAAATTGCTGCGAGTAAAATGATTTTAAAAAATATGGCGACTGGTACACAGACAGAATCTACCATCGATGAAATTACAAAGAATATACTTGGATAAAGTATGACCCAATGAGCTAAAGGTTTTATAGTAGGTAGTATTAAGAAGTCACCGATTGTAAAACGATTATCCCCACGACCCTAAATGTGACCAAATGAAGAAGAAAAAAGTTACACTTAAAATGTTAAGTGAGAAATTGCCGTATTCCATTTCCACTATTTCAAAAGCATTGAACGATAGTGAGGAGATAAGCGTGGAGGCAAAAAGGGTCATCGTGGAAACTGCAGGGAATATGGGGTATCGCTCAGCACTAGGATCGGTTGTGGTTGACAAAACGGTAGCAGTAATTCTACCAGACGTGCGCAACGACTTTTTTGCGCAAGCGCTTCACGGTATTCAGGAAGAGGCTAGTGCAAACCACTACAATGTTATTACCTGTATTACCAGGGAATCACACGATAAGGAAGTGGCACACATCAGATCTCTAGCAAAAAAGGGAATAGATGGTTTTATCGTAGCGGTATCTGAGGAAACCCAGACCCAGCGCAATTACGATCACTTTAATGATCTTATAGTCAACGACGTGCCTCTCGTAATGTTTGATCGGGTCGTGGAAGAAGTTGACTGTGACAAAATTACTATTGATGATATCAAATCTGGTGAAAAAGCGGTAAACGCATTGATCCAAAGTGGGGATCGCAATATAGGTATGGTTAGTACGATAAGTAATCTATCAGTAGGCCAATTAAGAGAAGAAGGCATACGCCGTAGGTTATCTCATTTTAGTGATGCGATGCTTCATGTAATACGCGCGACTGATCAAGTTAAATTCACACAATCCATCGCAGATTTATTTGCAAAAGAGCAGGTTCAATCCATTATCGCACTAGATCAAATTGCAGGAATTCTTACTTTGAATTTTGCTCGCAGCCAGGGGATCAAAGTTCCAGAGGATCTTCAAATTATTTGTTACTCAAATGGTCTATTATCTCAACATTCGTACCCTCCAATGACGGTAATCGATCAACACGCTGCCGACCTGGGAAAGTCTACTTTCAATCATCTGTTCAATATGCTATCTAGTGATGCAAAAGTCAAAATGACTAGTGCCCATACGTTACAAAGTAGCCTTCTCAAAAGAGGTACTACACGCAACTAGGCAATTCTCAAAATATCTTTGACAATCTTGAGATGATGGTGGGTGTGAATACGCATAAATTTAAGCGTGTCTTCTTTATTCATATATCCAAACATGGGATGTTTAAAACACTGTTCTGAGTTTGAGGACGATAATTTATTTAAAACTGCACGTACCTTTTTAATCTTATCGAGAAGACTCTGCTGTGTGATCGGTGCTCCATTGAGCACTTGTTTTGGTGCGCGTGCTTTTCCTCTAGGCATATAACCGGTAGTCATTATTGCGCTTTTAAGAAAACTGAATTTAGGTCGGTAGTCTTCAAAATTAGAATGAAGCAAACTGTTACCCACCATTTCCATTACAATAAGCGCATGGTCCAGCTGCCAGTATTTGCTGCGCCTCGAGACCTTTTGGTTCTCAACGTCTGCTGGACTGGTATAGGATTCAATTAAATCAAGTTGAACCATCAAGTCTGTGATACGATTAGTAGACATTAAGTATTGTTGTGGTTTGATTGTTCAGGGTATAGGTATCACCTGCCTTTTTGTGTTTAAGCTGCACTCCGATAGGTGATTTCAGGGAAATAGAGAAGAAATCCTTGTTGTTATGACTTAACTTTCCCATACCAGCACCTACGTAGAAAAAACCCATGGGGAGTTGAACCAAAGCTCCGTTTTCAACTTGATTGCAAGTTTTATCTGGATCAATTTGTAACAAGCCGTTGAGTATAGACCTGGTTTGCGCTCGCTGGGTCTTGTAAAGCTCTTCTTGATTCTGGATCATTGCTCTACCTGTTTCATACTTATCGCCAGCGCTGCTTTTAGTTTCGTTCAGTTTTGCCTTCTGCAACGATTTTAGATTCTTATCAATGACATCTAGTCTTGAAGCAATGACATCAAGACAATGGTAGTGAAACTCTTTTTTGAGCTGTTGAAAATCACTTAACATCAAGGCACAAGAATATTATTTATGATATGCATCACGCCATTGATTCCAGTTATGTTGTTGCTGGCAAATCCGGCAGTATCTATGGAGTTCAGTATAATTCTTTTTGATCCAGAAGATGCGTCGATAGTGAAATTTCCAGAGGTTACCGGGTCAACTACCGTAGTGTCAACTAGATTCTCATCCCGCAGCTCGTCTCCACTTACTACATGAAAGAGTAGCACGTCTCTCAAATCTGACAAAGCTAAAACGTCTGCAACGCTATCAAAAGCATCCATCGGGTCTGAATCTATGAAATTAGTAAAGGCTTGATTATCTGGAGCAAATACTGTGAAAGGATCGCTGCTGCCATCATTGATTCCCAAGGTCGCATCCAGACTTTCTTGAACTAGTGCTTGCTGTAGATTTGATAGGTCCGGATTAAGTGCAATCAATTGATCCAAAGTAAGGAGGCTTAAAACGCCATCAAGGACGTAAACAATACCGTTATCCACATCTTTACCAGTAATTACTGGGTCTAATCCTACCCCGTTAAAGCGTAAACCTGCATCGTTAGAGATATAAAGATCGAGAGACTCGCTATCTTCATTAGTTGCTCTCGTGCTCAAATATCCGTTTACAAAGTTTTCTGATAAAATTTCGTCTGGAATTAGATGATATAGTAAAAGTGTTCTGAGCTCTTCTACCGGAAAATCTGATATACTGGAAATCCCCCTGGCAGACAATAAAGAAGTAAACGCATCATTAGTAGGTGCAATTACGGTAAATTCTACTCTACCTTGTAGGGTCTGGTCTAACCCCGTAAGTAGTAATGCCTCGGCAAAAAGTGATAGTTCTGGGGTACTGGCTGCATAAATAAAAGAAGTGTTGCTGGAAGGTAGCACATTGTCATTATCATCGGCATCCTCGCAGGAGAACAACAAAACTGCCGCAAGAAGTAATAAATATCTGTCCATTTAAATCTCGATTCTAGGATATAACTCAACTTAATGTCAAGTAGTATAGTTTACCACTTAGAACCCATAATATTAAGCAATCATAATTGCAAAACCGCAATCTACCCACAGTCTTATTTTTGTACCATGGCAAAAGTAGTAGTAGGACTCTCTGGCGGTGTGGATAGCAGCGTGGCAGCACACCTTCTTAAAGCAGAGGGACATGAGGTGATAGGGCTTTTTATGAAGAACTGGCATGATGATACGGTAACCATAAGTGATGAGTGCCCGTGGCTAGAAGATTCAAATGATGCCATGCTCGTAGCCGACAAATTGGGAATTCCATTCCAGACGGTTGATTTGAGTGCGGATTATAAGGAACGTATCGTGGATTATATGTTCCACGAGTATGCCAGTGGCCGCACACCTAATCCTGATGTGCTATGCAACCGTGAAATCAAGTTTGATGTTTTTATGAAGATTGCCCTAGAGTTAGGCGCAGACTATGTGGCAACTGGCCATTATTGCCAGCGTCGCACCACCATGAGTGGTGATGGCGAAATCTACTCTTTAGTGGCCGGTGCAGATCCAACCAAGGATCAAAGCTATTTTTTGTGTCAGGTAAGTCAGGAGCAGTTATCAAGAACTTTATTTCCCATAGGACACCTTCAAAAAAGTGAGGTACGCAAAATTGCCGAACGTGCCGATTTAATCACAGCTGGCAAAAAAGATTCTCAAGGCCTTTGTTTTATCGGGAAAGTGAGGTTGCCAGAATTTTTACAACAACAACTCAAACCTAAGAGCGGCGATATAATTGAGATTCCACAGGTAACAAGTGCTGCTATGTCCTCTAGTATTTCCCTTGATGGTGAACTGTCTGTGTTTGATTTGATTACGCTTTCGCGAAAGCGGACTTATAAAAAGACCCATGGGAAGGTCGTGGGCACTCATATGGGCGCACATTTTTTTACCAGGGGGCAACGCAAGGGACTCGCTGTGGGTGGTACTCCAGAACCTTTGTTTGTTATAGAAACCAATGTTGAGGATAACGTGATCTATGTGGGTCAAGGCAAAGAACACCCTGGGCTTTATCGCCATGGTCTGTTAGTGGACAAGCGGGAGGTACACTGGATTAGGGAGGATCTACGAATAAATAACGGTGACCAATTACCAGTAATGGCGCGCATACGGTACCGGCAGAAGCTGGAGCCCGCTATCCTTTACCAGAGGAAAGAGGGTCTATTCGTGATTTTTGAAAATAAGCAAAGTGCTATCTCACCTGGACAATTTGTTGCGTGGTACGATAATGGTGAGTGCCTGGGTTCTGGAGTAATAAGTTCATTATGAAAAATTGGTTAGTATTTATTGTTTATGTTTCTGTAAACCTGTCCTTTGGACAGCAGGTTGACGCATTGGTTTATTTTATTGATAAGCCTAATGTCGTTCCATCGCTGTCTAATCCACAAACGATACTGACTCAACGCGCTCTTGATCGCAAAAATCGGCATGGAGTAGGTATAGATGAGCGTGACGTACCTGTAAATCAAGCATACGTGAATCAGATAAAGAATATGTCAGGCATTGACTACCGCACGCAGAGCAAATGGTTTAACTGTATGCACGTTGTTGGTTCGGTTTCAAGCATTGAAGCTCTGGAATTACTTCCATTTGTACGTGAGGTTGAATTTGCAGATCCTACCCTTAATAGGAACACAATTACTGAGGTCAACAAATACGAGGATTTAATTACAACCCCCATAGCTTATGGTACTGCCAGCAATCAGATTGAAATGATAGGTCTCGATGATTTGCATGATCAGGGCTTTGCAGGGAATAATATGATAATTGCCCTTACCGATTCTGGCTTTCCCAACGTAGATGGCAACCCTGGATTTCAACAATTACGCGACAACAATGGACTATTGGGAGGGTATGATTTTGTAGCCAAAGACAATTCTATTTATGAGGATCATTTTCATGGGTCAAGGGTACTGAGTGTCATGGCTGGAAGTGTTACAGGACAATATGAGGGGACCGCGCCAGATGCTGGTTTCTATCTGTTCAGAACAGAAGACACGCAAAGTGAAACCCCAGTAGAGATGTCCTATTGGGTTGCGGCTGCAGAGCGTGCAGACTCGCTGGGAGTGGACGTCATTAATGTTTCTTTGGGTTATTTGGGATTTGATAATCCTAGCGATGGTTTTACCTATCAGGATATGGATGGACAAACTACCTTTATTTCAAAGGGTTCAAATATCGCCTATGAAAAAGGGCTCATGGTGGTTACTAGTGCGGGCAACTCGGGCAATAGTGCTGTTCATCCTTACATCGCGGCACCTGCTGATGCTACAGGAAGCTTCAGTATAGGCGGTGTAGATGATATGGAGCAGCGTTCAAGCTTCTCCAGTATAGGACCTACTATTGATGGTAGGACAAAACCCAATGTAGTGGCAAGGGCGTCATCCACAATTACGATAGATGAAGTGGGTAACATTGTAGGCTCCAGCGGTACATCCTTCAGCGCACCTCTTGTTAGTGGTGCTGTTGCATGCCTGATGCAGGCTTTTCCGGACATGACTGCACAAGAAATAAGGTCTGCCATAGAAAATAGTGCTTCACAGTCCACTAATCCCGATGTGCTAGTAGGTTACGGGATTCCGGATTTTGGAAATGCATTCAGGATACTTAACAATGAGCCTGTTCTGCGAGATGGCTACACCTTCATAAATGATGGTTCTTCATTACAGATAGCTTCCCTAGATAGCCAAGAATTAGGTAGGATTGAACTTTACGACCTATCAGGTAGAATGGTGATAAGTGTTGATGTGCCCCAGACAACGTATGTTATACCACATGGGACTTTTACTACAGGACTTTATATAATATCTATTAGCAAGTTTGGTGAGAGTAGAAAGCTGTTATTAAAATAAAAAGTGAGCTTACTGTTTTAGAGTTTTTTTCAGCTCAGGAATAAGAGCGGTTGTAGCTACCTCTCTACCTATGGTAGTTACGTGTAGATCATCGTAAAATAGATGTTCCTTACCCACAAACTGATCTGATTGATTGATGATGGAGGCATCAATATCTTCAACAAAAACATTTTGTGACTCATTGATGTAGGGAGCTATATAAATAGTAAGCTTAGTATTGTACTGAGCGGTTAACGCTGCCATTTCCTTTACCAGGGGATTATTGATGATTGCAGTTGTGGATCTTCTAATCGCCTGGGGTGCGGTTAGATTTTGATTAGGATAGGAGTAGTTTCCACGGTCATCAAACTTGTTGCGGAAGTCAGGCTTAAGTGCTGCAAGACCAGAAGGTAAAAATAGCTCTAGATTAAAATAAGCAAACCCAGCAAAAGGGAAGTAGTTAGATAGGGATAGCGGTTTAATCGTTCCCGTCTCATATTTATCATAGTGCTCATTAATATAATCACGCCGTCCGTAACCTATAAAGCGGTAGTCATTGCCACCCAGTTCTTTGTAAGTTTCTGTATAGTGGGATTTGTCCAGTACCAGAATGCAGTTTTTGCTACTATAGCCAGAATTATAAAAATGTTTGACCATGAGCAGCTGGGTCTTTAGATCTGTATCTGCCATGGAGAGATTGATTCCATTGGTGTTTAAAGACTGGTCAATCTGTTTAGAATCTACCGTGGTAAGTCCACGACTGGATCCCACAATAAAATAATCGTAGTTAGTTGAACTATCTAGTGCATTGACTACATAGTTAGGTTTATAAAATTGCGAGCTAGCCATAAAATACTGGCACAACAAACCAATTAAATTGCCTAGAATAACGAATACTACAAGGTAGAGTGCGATTTTCTTAATGAACTTTTTCATACCTCCTAAAATTGAAAATAGATAAATGAGGAATGATCCTTTAAAGCTCCTGCATAAAAGATGCATAAGAGCAAAGCTACTAATCCATACGCAGGTAATTTGACTTCAAATTTTCCCTTGCGGTAGAAACTGTATTCTATCAACATCATAACAACGATAAAGGCAAAACTTATGGCGGTAATAACAGAGTATTTTGTAGTTGAGAGAAAGAACTTGCCTGAACCAGAATTTGTAAAAATTCCTGTAATATAATTGAAGGAATCTGTAACGCTCTCACTTCTAAAGAATATCCAGGCAAAACAGACGAATGTGAATATAAAGATTCCGTTAAGGACAGTTTTTAACTGAGAATCAGGAGTAATCTGCGATTTAGCAGATTTTGATTTCACAAACATAGGTATGTAAAGAAGACCGTGTATAAAACCCCAAAAGATAAAGGTCCAGTTTGCCCCGTGCCAGAATCCGCTGACCAAAAAAACAATAAAAATGTTACGTAATGCCATACCTTGAGAGACCTTACTACCGCCCAAAGGAATATACAGGTAGTCTCTAAACCAGGTGGAAAGGGATATGTGCCATCTCTTCCAGAATTCGCTAATATTCTTTGATAAATAAGGAAACTTGAAGTTAGTCATTAAATCAAACCCAAACATTCTACCCGTACCTATGGCAATGTCAGAATATCCGCTGAAGTCGCAGTAAATCTGAAAGGTAAACAGCAGCATTCCTACGATAAGGGTTAGAGAGTTTTGCGAGGCATAGTCTCCAAAGATTCCCTGTACAATAATGGCTGCATTATCGGCAATCACCATTTTCTTAAATAATCCCCACACGATGAGTTGAATTCCAGTTTTGGCAAACTGATAATTAAACTCTCGCTCTTTTAAAAATTGCGGTAATAAATGCGTTGCTCTTTCAATGGGTCCTGCCACAAGCTGCGGGAAGAAACTTACGAATGAAAAGAAGGCAATTATATCCCGTGTAGGAGTGAGCTGTTTACGGTAGACATCTATGGTATAGCTTAAGGTCTGGAACGTATAGAAACTTATACCTACTGGCAAGATGATGTTCAATCGACTGGCTTCAAAACTGCTCCCGAAAAACGTAAAAGATTCCGCAAAGCTTTCAGCAAAAAAGTTATAATACTTGAAGAATCCCAGAAATCCTAAATTGACCAGAAGACTCGCCAGTAAATAAGCCTTGCGGCTGGATTTTTTCTCGGAATTGTGTATTTGAAGCCCCAGAAAATAATCCAGAAACGAACTAAATACGATCAGTCCTAGAAATCTCCAATCCCACCAACCGTAAAAGATGTAACTGGCAACAAGAAGCAGTAAATTTTGCAGCTTAAGATTACGTTGTGTTACAAACCAATAGAGAACGAACACAATAGGTAGAAAGAAGGCAAATTCTAGAGAATTGAATAGCATGCAGGAGAATTTGGTTTCTTATCGCGGCGTGCAAAAATAATGGTTTCTATTGATATGTAGCTTCCTAGAATTGTGGATCAGGTCGCCTGCGTTGATCCCATTTAATATCACTTAAGGAGCCTGCTTTAATACCTATAAAAAAGAACCAGCTATTGCGTGGGCCTATGGGTGTCCAGTTAAAGCTCATTCTCCAGCTTTCCAGATCGCGTTCAAACCTTAGGGTGGTAAAGGATACACCCTCACGAGTAAAATCATAACCTGAATTACCACCTATCGACCATCGTGGTGATAGGTCCAGATCACCACTAAACATGATACTATGGCCGCTTATTTCATTTTGCCGCGCAGTATTGTTGTAAGTAAGCGTATAGGCTATGTTTAAATTCCAGGGGATTTTAAAATGGTATCGATCTTTTGTGACGTCGACATCTTGTTCTGTTTTTGGAGGCTGGCGCTGTTCATTTGCAAAATCAATTGATTCTCCAAATAAATCATCTTGCCTACCGCCATTCCTCAAAGTGTTGTCAGTCAACTTGTCGTCACCTGGATCATCATCACTAGCTCGCTCAAAATCTTTGTTGCTCAATTTGAAGTTGATTCTAGCACCTGCTCTGGTCAGCCTAAAAAGGCTACCGCCATTTTCAATATTGAACTTGTCGATGCGCCTGTTACTGGCGTCTAGTGCATAGGGATCAAAATTTGCGTCTAGGTTTAGGTCTACCGTCTTAGTTAATGGTATGACGCCACGCAACTGTACTGGGCTCCAGTTCAACGAGTCACCAGCAAGGTTATAAGCCGTACTCAAGTTGAAACTTTTAATAAGCTGGACCTTGTTTAAATCGGTCTTTGTGGAATCCCGATCTCGCACCTTTGCCTCAACATTATTCTGTATTCCCAGTCCTATGCTACTGGAAAAAACGCGGCCCGGTGCGCCCGCAAATGTGCCTTCAAATCTACTGTAAAGTCGTTCCTCCTCAGTCACCTCCAGACCACGTTCATCTAGCAGCCTATCGTAATATTGTTCAAAACTGGGATTTGCATTATAGCTCAAGCTAGGCCGTATCGTATGGCGTATAGCCTGGATCTTTGCTGCTGGGTTTTTTGCCTGATACGTTCCGTAAATCGTTGTACCTATACTGGCACCGTAGCGGTAGGTTCTATAGGAATCAAAACCACTTACCGTGTCCCTTACGGTATCAAGGCCACCAGTCTCGTTTTCCACTAGGGTTTGATCAATGGTTTCAAAAACCCAATTTTCCTCGTAATTGGCATTAGCACTTATACTGAAGTATCCCAGCTTGAAATTAGTTGCAATAGGTATGGAATGTTGAACTCCCATTACTGCATTATCAAACATTCTTGAGGTTAGAAAATCGTCATCATTAGTGGTGATTCTGTTCTCTGCCCTGACGTTGTACTGTAGATTGATATTTTGTAAAATTCCCTTTTTGGACCCCGATTTTGGTGCAAAAGGAAAAACTCTGGACACACTTCCCTGTATGGTAGGCAGGGTCAGGTTTACGGTCTCTGTGTTAGTGTTTTGGTTGTGGGTCGCCGTGGCATTAATATTTACCTGCGGCTCACCCGGGAATGTCTTTTGATACGATATAGAGCTGCTCAGATTGTTGTTGAGAACCGCACTTTGATTAATCTGGTTAAAGGATTGTCTAAAAAATTGGCTGCTTCCCAGATTGACACTAGCGCTAAACCTGCTATTTGGATTGGATTTAGCATCTTGGGAATGCTGCCAGTTGATATTATACTGCGTTCTTTCTGAAAAATCAGAAAAACCACGCTCACTCAACAATTGGTTTTCAAATAAAAATCTAAAACTTCCTGCAAATTTATAGCGCTTCCTGTAGGAACTTTCCAGACGTATACCATAACTACCGTTAGTAAAGTAGTCTCCCAGTACGGTAAGGTCGATGTAGTCATTGATAGCAAAATAATAGCCACCATTTTGAAGCGCGTATCCTTGTTGATCTGTATTTCCAAAAGTGGGAAGGATGATCCCGCTCCTCCGGGTATTAGTAAGGGGAAAATAGCCGAACGGCAGTATGATGGGTGTAGGAACATCTGCTATATACATTCCCACCCTGCCGGTCACGATCTTTTTACCGGGGACAAACTTTGTGCGACGTGCAAGAAAGTAGTACTCTGGGTCATCTGGATTCTCTGAGGTTGTAAATCGGGCATTACGCATGAAGTAGGTAGAATCGTTGACCCTCTTTACCACCTCGGCCCTTACCTTGAATTCATTTTGCTCTGTGACGCTATTATAGGTCAGGACTTTTTTAGTGTCTTTGTTAGCAATTATACTGTCTGGCTTTACAACATTGGGACCCTGGGTAAATATGGGAGTTTGCTCATAAGTACCCAGCGTATCCTTTACAATACCGTAGGCAAAAATATCTCCAGTTTTGTTGTCGATTACAATTTTCCCAGCTTCCAGCTTGATATCGCCATAGATCACAACAGCGTTGTCATAAAGGGTGATCGTATTGTTGCGCCTGTTGTAGACCCTGCGTACTGCTTTGGTTTCCAGTACAAACTCCAGCTGGTTCTTGTTGACTTTGCCAGAATCCACTACCACGGTGGCTGCTTTTATTTTACTCAGGGAATCGTTTTCTTTCTCAATGGGTGTAGGTGGCAGGGTATCATTTTCTACTGGGGGGATGGGAGTAGAAGTTTGTGGAATTTCCTGCGCCATGACCGTTGTATAGGACAAGACCAAAATCAGATAAAAAATAATATGCCGTAAGTAGGTATACAATCTAAGCTTTGGTATTTTCGTTTAGGAAATGGTCTGATTTTTGAAATTTCAAAACTACATATAAATATGTAGCAGTTGTTGGGTAATTCCGCTTTCGCGAAAGCGAGATAACTTACAGAAAACATACCAAGTTTATAATTCTATGAAATCTTTTTTATTCCTTCTAGGTGCATTTTTATTACTGGGTGGTAGCGCGGTAGATCTCGAGGGGGAATTTCTCAATACTGACCCAATCAAATTTAAAGTTGTTCTGGATGCTGGCCACGGTGGCAAGAAGCCCGGAAACACCTATGCAGGGATCAAGGAAAAGGACATTGCGCTTAAGGTGACCCTAGAAGTAGGTCGCTTGCTAGAGAAACACGATAATATAGAGGTACTCTACACAAGAAAAAAAGACATCGATGTAGGTTTAAAAGCCCGCGCCGATGTTGCAAACAACGCAAACGCAGATCTTTTTGTTTCCATTCATTTAAATGCATTTGATAACAAAAACGCCCACGGTGTAGAAACCTATGCGCTGGGATTGACTAAGTCTAAGGAGAACTTGCAGACGGTCATTATGGAAAATAGTGTTATCCTGCTCGAGGATAACTATGAAGAAAATTACGGCGGTTTTGACCCCAAGGATCCTTCCAGTTACGGGACGGGAATGCTGGCGCAGGAAGAATATCTCGAGAACAGTCTTGAGGCGGCATCGTTTGTCCAGAAAAACATGGTAAGTGCGACAAAACGCAGGGATCGCGGCGTCAAGCAGAATTGGTATGTCGTACTGCTCAAGTCCTATATGCCCAGCATATTGATTGAACTGGGATTTTTGTCAAACACCAAAGAGCGCAAATTCCTGACCAATCCAAAGAACCAGAAACTCCAAGCCAAGAGTATTTACAAGGGAATACTGCAATACGTGGACAGCAGGGATTTTAATTCCTACGTCCCAGAAGATGCTACGGTTACAGCGGTGGATGATGACACTATATACAAGGTGCAGATAGCCGCAAGTAAAAACAAGATTGCTGCAAAATCCTATAACTTCAAGAAACTGCCCAAGATCTCCAGGGAGGAAGAAGGTGGTTTGTATCGTTATTTTACGGGAGAGTCATCATCATTGAGCGATATTCAAAAACTTAAGAAGCGCGCAGAGAGGATGGGTTACAAGGGTGCCTTTATTGTGCAGATTAAAGAAGGCAAGCGTTCTAGAGTTCAATAGATCCTTCTTATAGAACTTAAAGAATTGTTAGCACTCGCCGTCTAGTCCACCTTATATTTACATTTGTGGAAATACTCTTACATGAAAATTTCTAAGGAAATCAAGGTGGGGCTACTAGGTATAGCGGCAATACTGCTATTTATCTTTGGCTATAATTTTCTCAAAGGCAAGAACATCCTGCAAAAGGATCGCAGTTTTTACGCAGTTTATGAAAATGTTGAAGGACTTACTAAAAGCGCCCCCGTTACTATCAATGGCCTGAGAGTAGGGAATATTGATGACATCGATTTTTTTGATTCAAGCGGTAGGTTGCTGGTCAAATTCCATGTGGATGAAACTTTTAAGTTCTCGTCAGAAAGTACCGCAGCCGTTTATAGTACAAGTTTGATAGGCGGTAAAGCTCTTGCCATTGTGCCTAACTATCAAAGCACCGCGGCGCACGCGGTTCCCGGAGATACCTTGAAGTCTAAAATCAATGATGGCCTACAGGGTAAGGTCATGGAAGAATTTTTACCTCTCAAGGATAAGATTGAGCACCTAGTAGTAAGTGCAGATACCACCCTGACCAAAATCAACAATACCCTGAGTCCAGAAACCCAGCTGGGCATTACTAACAGTATTAAGGGTTTGAATGAGGCGCTATCTGAAATTGCCCAGATATCGCGTCGCAGCAATCTATTGATTAGTAAAAACGAGGATCGATTGAATCGCACAATCGAGAATCTGGATATCACTACTGGTAATTTTGCCAAAATCTCTGACACCCTTGCACAAGTGGAGATTGCTGGAACCATCAAGGAACTGGAACAGGTGATAGGAAAAGTAAACGTGATGCTGGATGGGGTAACTAGTGGTGAGGGCAGTCTAGGAAAACTTATGACAGACGACGCCCTGTATGTAAATCTGGAAAAAGCCGCAAGACAGGCAGAAATGTTGATGCAGGATCTTAAATTGAATCCTAAACGTTATATTCACTTTTCCGTCTTCGGTAAGAAGCCGGGTGAATACGAGAAACCAGAAACCAGAGACCAGTAGAATACATGGAATATATTCCTAATATTATTTTTGCGATATTATTAGTCGCCGCAATAGCATTCTTTACCAGTAACATCAAGAAGATGATCCGCAATATTAAGCTGGGTCGGGAGGTTGATAGAAGTGACAACAAGCCTGAACGCTGGGCTCAAACCGCACGTATTGCATTGGGACAGTCTAAAATGGTAAAGAGACCCATCGCGGGAATTCTACATATAGTAGTTTATGTAGGCTTTGTTATTATCAACATAGAGGTGCTTGAAATTATCATCGATGGCTTGACTGGTCAACACCGCATTTTTGCGCCTTATCTAGGTGGAGTCTATGATTTGTTGATTGCCACTTTTGAGATTCTGGCATTCTTGGTTCTCGTGACCGTAGTAATCTTTTGGATACGTCGCAATGTGATGAATATTAGAAGATTTTTGGCTCGTGAACTGAAGGGCTGGCCTAAGAATGACGCTAATTATATTCTGTACTTTGAAGTTGTTTTGATGTGCCTATTCCTAATTATGAACGCTGCAGACCTCGCAATTCAACAAGGTGTCGCATCAGGAAATTTTACTGGCGAGGCCGCGCAACATTATATCCAGGCAGGAAGTTTTCCCGTAAGTCAGTACATAAAACCCTTCTTTGAAAACCTCAGTTTTGAGACTTTACATACCATAGAGCGAGTGTGCTGGTGGGCGCATATTATAGGAATCCTGATTTTCCTGAACTATCTATACTGGTCAAAGCACCTTCATATCTTGCTTGCGTTCCCTAATGTTTTTCTAGCTAAACTGACTCCTAAAGGACAGCTTGATAATATGGCTGCCGTTACCAGTGAGGTGAAAATGATGATGGATCCAGATGCTGATCCATTTGCCACACCAGACCCCGCCGTAGAGGAAGGTGAACCAGAAGCCCTGGGTGCAAAAGATATTTTTGATCTTAACCAGGTACAGCTTCTCAATGCTTATACCTGCACAGAATGTGGACGTTGCACATCAGAATGTCCCGCCAATATTACCGGTAAGAAATTGAGTCCACGCAAGATTATGATGGACACTCGTGACCGTCTGGAAGAAGTGGGGTCGATTATCAATAAAGAAGGTGAATTCAAAGATGATGGTAAGAGTTTACTCAATGACTACATCACTACAGAGGAGTTGTGGGCTTGTACTACCTGCAACGCATGTGTGGAAGCCTGCCCCATAGGAATTGATCCATTGAGCATCATTATGGATATGCGTCGTTATCTAGTTTTAGAGAACAGCGCAGCGCCTAATGAGTTAAATGTAACCATGGGAAATATAGAGAACAACGGTGCGCCGTGGCCGTACAATCAAATGGACCGACTTAACTGGGCAAAAGAGTAAATGATGAAGGAATCTTTCAACAAAGCACTCAATCAAGATGGAACGACGGCAAGTCCAGTACTGCCAGCGGGAATCAAGAATTATTTGATTGACATAGATGGTACCGTTACAGATGACGTGCCCAATGAGGAACCTGAGCGCATGGAAACTTGCAAACCGTTCCCAGATGCGCTGGCTACTCTTAACAGCTGGTTTGATCAGGGTCATAGAATTTGCTTCTTTACTTCACGGACAGAGGAGCACCGGGAGGTAACAGAAACCTGGTTGAACAAGAACGGATTTAATTATCACAGTCTATTGATGGGTAAACCTCGTGGTGGTAATTACCACTGGATCGACAACCACATAGTGCGGGCCACAAGATACAAGGGGGCTTTTACAGATTTGATCGAGAAAGAAGTCACCATAGAAGTTTTTGACAATAATAAATAGGTTGGGAAGGTTCACGCTTTCGCGAAAGCGTAAAAAATAAAAGCCAATAGCCCTCTCAAAACATTAAGAATATTATGAGTGAACAATTAGTCGTACCTACCGCAGCAGAATTTATCGCGCAGGGCAAGCAGCCAGAAGTTCTCTTCTGGGTAGGTTGTAGCGGGAGTTTTGACGACCGGTCAAAGAAGATTACCAAAGCTTTTGTAAAGCTGCTGAATAAAGCAGGCGTAGAGTTTGCCGTATTAGGTGCCGAGGAAAGTTGTACCGGTGACCCTGCAAAACGTGCTGGAAATGAATTTCTTTTCCAGATGCAGGCAATGATGAATATTGAGGTACTCAACGGTTATGAGATCAAAAAAATCGTTACCGCCTGCCCGCATTGTTTCAATACACTCAAAAATGAATATCCAGAATTAGGAGGTAATTATGAGGTGATCCATCACACCTCGTTTTTAAAAGATCTGATTGCAACTGGCAAGCTTACCATTGAGGGTGGAAAATTTAAAGGTAAAAAGATCACCTATCACGACCCTTGTTACCTAGGTCGCGCAAATGATATTTATGAAGCACCCAGGGAATTAATAGAGAAACTGGATGCCGCCCTTATAGAAATGAAACGCAGCCGCCGCAACGGTTTATGCTGTGGCGCTGGTGGGGCTCAAATGTTCAAAGAACCTGAAGAGGGGAAGAAAGATATCAATATTGAACGTACCGAGGAAGCCATAGCTACCGGAGCTGAGGTAATTGCTGCTGCCTGTCCATTTTGCAATACCATGATGAGTGATGGTATCAAAGCGGCAGAAAAAGAAGGCCAGGTAGAAGTACTCGATGTAGCAGAACTTATCGCCCAGGCGGGTGATTTATAAAACTACGCTTGTATGACAGATCAAAAACGTCTTATTAAAAGTATAGTTGTCGGTGGTCTGGTAGGCGGTCTAGTCTACGCGATCTTAATGAGTATTTTTTACCAGGTTTTTGGTGAAGAGATATTTAATCCAAAGAAATTTGCGGTTGATTTCCTAATGTTTGCCGTAATAATGGCTGGAATTACCTGGTGGGGAAACCGTAAGAATACAAGAAAAAACACCTAAGTTTCTTCATTTTTTGAATGAGGATAGAGAACATAAGGATCGCGATCATTCCAAAGATTCATTCTTTGATTGGAAATAAGATCTTTCCTATGCTCTTGGCCATGGTATTACCGTACTGGTTATGTATCTTGCTTATTTGTACTTTCTTTCTAATGAAGAAATAAGTTTGTCAAAGTGTGTGGGAAGTCTAATTGCAGGTATCGTATTCTCGCTGCTACACAAAAAAAGCTCTCAGTTGCTGTAATTTTACCTAATAAATGAATTCATGACGACCGATTTCAATTCCCTTCCAGATGATGCCAGAGTGTGGATCTATCAAGCAAATCGTCCATTTAAAGAGGAAGAGTTGAAACAACTGGAACCGCAACTGCAGGCTTTTTTAAACCAATGGACCGCTCATGGTAAAGATCTTAAAGCAGCTTATGAGATTCCCTATAACAGATTCATCGTGATAGGACTGGACCAGTCGCAATCGCAGGCAACGGGTTGTTCCATAGATGCTTCGGTTCATTTTATCCAGTCTGTGGAAAAGGCTTTTGATATAGACCTCATGGACAAAATGAATGTCACCTATAAAAATGGACCATATGTTGCTCACAAGGACCTCGCAGATTTCAGAAAGATGGCAAAAGCCAAATCTGTTTCTGCCAAAACCATAGTGTTCAATAATCTAGTTCAAACAATAGGGGAGTACCGTACTAGCTGGGAAGTGCCAGCTAGTGAAAGCTGGCACGCCAGGTTTTTCTAAACTTCGTGAAATCTATCTACCCTAAAACTCTAGTCTTTTTTAACCAAGGAAATTTGATCTTGACCAGCTTGAATTTTGACCAGTCTCAAAAACTCTGCGCGGTAGCCAGCCTCATCATTTCCTCTACCTTTTTCTGCCAGGGCTATTACATCTTTATAGCTTGCCTGGTTGGTAAAACTTGATTTCCTGAGTATCATCCCGAACAATGGTACTGATGTGGCAAAATTGCCATCAGTTGTGGCCTGGGCTAATTTGTTCTCCTGTACATAAGTAAGCAATTTACTCTTGCTCCCATCAGGTTCTTTGTAGCGTAGTTTTACGGTACATAGATCGGCTAGGTTTGAGTTAGCCGTGGTGGTGGAATACTTTAATATAGGGAGGTTGCTCAAATATTTTGACTTTGAATTTTTTGGAATGATCTCGTATAGGGCTGTAACCGTGTGGCCCATTCCCAACTCCCCAGCATCTTTTTTATCGTCTCTAAAGTCTTGGTCTTGAAGAAGTCGATTCTCGTAGCCTATCAAGCGGTATCCAGCAACGTTTGTAGGATTGAACTCTACTTGTAGCTTGACGTCTTTTGCTATAAGATGCATGGTTCCATTAAATTCTTGTACAAAAACCTTTTCAGCTTCTTGCATCGTATCAATATAGGCATGATTCCCATTGCCGTGATCTGCTAGGGTTTCCAGTTGGGCATCCTGGTAATTCCCCATTCCAAAACCTATCACCGACAGACTTATTCCACTATCTCTTTTACTTGTAATCAATTCTTTCAAGGAGCTTGTGGACGACTGGCCTACATTAAAATCACCGTCTGTTGCCATAATTACGCGGTTGTTACCGCTTTTGATAAAATTCTTCTGGGCTATCTCATAGGCCAGTTCTATTCCCTCTGATCCAGCGGTCGCGCCGCCGGCACGCAAATTCTCAAGTGATTCTAGAATCTTATTTTTCTGGTCGCCACAGGTGGGTTCCAGAACTGTTCCAGCTGCTCCCGCATATACCACAATGGCAATCTGATCTTGTGGTCGCAACTGGTCCACCAGTAGCCGGAACGCCTTCTTCAATAACGGTAATTTGTTGTAGTTATTCATAGACCCAGAAACATCAATCAAAAAGGTGATGGAACTGGCGGGTAATTCATCTCTAGAAACCGATTTGCCCTTCAGCCCTATACGTACGATATTGGTTTCTCTGTTCCATGGGTTTTTAAAAACCTCAGTCATAACGCTGAATGGGGTACCTCCTGTAGGAAGGTCGTAGTCATAATCAAAATAATTGATCATTTCCTCAATCTTTACCGCATCTACCGGTACAGCTTGTCCGTTATTAATAAATCGTCTTACGTTTGAATACGATGCCTTGTCCACGTCTATGGAAAATGTTGACAGCGGTTTATTTTGAGGCAGTTCAAATTGATTTTCTACGATTTCTGAATAGTTTTCTCCCTTTTGGAGGTACCCGTAATCTCTTGGATGGTGTAGAATTTCCTTATCGTCCATTTCAGGAACAACGGTAATACCTGGTACTTGACCTTGAAGTTTCTGGATGATTGATGTGTTTTCAAGAGAATGAATATTCTCCCTTGACCTAATGGTTGGAGCACCCTTAGTTTCAGTTACTTGAGTTGTAACAGTAGTTACGGCAGCAATATTGTTACTTTTTATCTTCTTGTAACCTACTATAACCACTTCGTTCAAGGAGGCACATAGCTTTACATTGATTTCACACTGCTTCTGCACTTCAATTTCTTGTTTGTTATAACCTGTATACTGGAATAATAGCGTATCCCCTTCGGTAGCTTTAATGCGGTATTCACCATTAAAGTCGGTTTGTACAAAAAGCTGTGATCCTCTGACCTTTACGATTGCGCCAAATATCGGGTCATCATTTTGATCGGTTACGATTCCCTTGATGTTCCTGCCTTGCGCGCAGTTGAGGGTCATGGTCACCAGGGCAATTAATAGTGCAAACTGTTTCATGATTATTTGATTTGGGATCTAATGTATTGACCTTCATAACTCTAGCACACCCTAATTGAGTGACTGGGTTGTTACGGCAGGTAAAAAGTAGGTTTGAATTAGTTAGGGATTACGCTTTCGCGAAAGCGGAACACCCAAAAGAATCCATCTCGTTTAAAATGGTTGTGGAACATAAGGTAAAGCCGTACTTTTGCAATCCCAAAACGTGAACGGAAAACCGTTTGGGAATCAAACCTTTATAATTAATTCTTCTAGATCAATTCAATAAGTTTTCCTGGCGATCTGGAATACAAATTTTAATCAGCGTACAACATGGCTGAAGAAACAACAAAACAAGAACTTGAAGCTGCACAAAACGGTGTAACCGATGAGCAGGTTCAGGAAAGAGTGGAGAATCTGACTCCGCTTGAAGAAACCCAACCACAGCAAAGCCCAGAAGACTTTCTGGATACTTTTGACTGGGAACGTTACAGCGAGGGCATCGAGAAAGTAGACGAGGACCAATTAAAAGCTTTTGAAAAGCTGGTTGCCGAGAACTTTGTAGATACCATCGATAGTGATGTAATCGAGGGTACGGTAATTAAAATGACTGACCGTGATGCGATTATTGACATCAACGCAAAGTCTGAGGGGGTGATCTCTCTCAACGAGTTCCGTTACAACCCACATTTAAAAGAAGGCGACAAGGTAGAAGTACTTGTTGACGTACGTGAAGACGCTACCGGTCAACTGATACTATCTCACCGTAAGGCTAGATTGATTAAGGCATGGGAACGCGTGAACAACGCTCACGATACTGGAGAGATCGTAAATGGTTACGTAAAGTGTCGTACTAAAGGGGGAATGATCGTAGACGTTTTCGGTATCGAGGCATTCTTGCCTGGATCTCAAATCGACGTGAAACCCATCCGTGATTATGATCAGTACGTAGATAAAACGATGGAATTCAAGGTGGTAAAGATCAACCACGAGTTCAAAAATGTCGTTGTATCGCACAAAGCCCTAATCGAGGCAGATATCGAGGAGCAGAAGAAAGAAATCATCTCTCGTCTAGAGAAGGGACAAGTACTAGAAGGTGTGGTGAAAAATATCACTTCTTACGGTGTCTTTGTGGATCTAGGTGGAGTTGATGGACTGGTTCACATTACTGACCTATCATGGTCACGTATCAATCACCCTAGTGAGGTTGTTGAACTAGATCAAACGCTTAACGTGGTTATCTTAGACTTTGATGAGGATAAGTCACGCATACAACTAGGTCTTAAGCAGCTGGAAGCTCACCCATGGGAAGCACTATCTGATAAGATCAAGCCAGGAGATAAAGTAAAAGGTAAAGTAGTAGTTATTGCTGACTACGGCGCGTTTGTAGAAGTTGAAGAAGGAGTAGAAGGACTGGTTCACGTTTCTGAAATGTCATGGTCAACGCACCTAAGAAGTGCAGGTGATTTTGTAAAAGTAGGTGACGTTATAGATGCCGAAGTTTTGACCATAGATAGAGAAGATCGCAAGATGTCTCTAGGTATGAAGCAACTGGTAACTGATCCATGGACTGATATCACTTCCAAGTATCCAGTAGGTTCACGTCACCAGGGGAAAGTGAGAAACTTTACCAACTTTGGAGTATTTGTGGAACTAGAAGAAGGTGTAGATGGATTGATTTACATAAGCGATCTATCCTGGACTAAGAAAGTGAAGCACCCTAGCGAGTTCTGTGCGGTAGGTGATATGCTGGATGTTGTTGTTCTTGAACTTGATGTTCAAGGTCGTAAACTATCTCTAGGTCACAAACAAACCATGACTAATCCATGGGATAAGTACCAGCAGGAATTCGGTATAGGAACTACGCACGAGGTTGAAATTACTTCTACCGTGGACAAAGGTGCCATAGTTGACTTTAACGATGATATTTCTGTATTTATTCCATCACGTCACCTTGAGAAAGAAGACGGGTCTAAATTAAAGAAAGGTGAGAAGACTACCATCCAGATTATAGAATTCAACAAAGAATTCAAGAGAGTTGTAGGTTCTCACATGGTTATGCACCGTGAGGAAGAAGCTAAAAACGTAAGACAAGCAGCTGCCAAAGCAAAAGAAGAATCCAAGCCGACTCTAGGGGACGCAAACGCAAAACTTCAAGCGCTTAAGGACAGAATGGAAGGTAAGGTTGCCGCTCAAGAAGAAGAGTAGCACTAAACCATAATTATTGAAAATCCCCCTAGCCGCAGGCTAGGGGGATTTTTTATTATAGATTATTTGAGAGGTGTTTACATCTATAGGTCTTGATCTGTTTCTAATCCTAAATCGCCTAAATTCTTTTATCATCGTGGCTATTTATACAATGGTAAAGCTCTCATGACCTCTTGAATAAATAACTTGTTTATTATATGGAAACCCTAGTAATTTCCTATCACTTACTTGAAACCGGTGGGGATTTGTAAGGACAATTGGTTATGGAAAAATTACTTTTACATATTAAATCAATCTATGACAGATTTATACAAAGAACTGCAGGACCGTTCAAATAATAAATGTGAATTGTGTGGTAGTAATCAGATCCTGCAAGTTTATGAGGTAGGTGATTCACCAGTTGACGTGCGCGAGAAGTATATTATAGCATGCACTACCTGCGTAGATCAATTAGTGGATCTTGAAACGGTAAATCCTAACCACTGGCGTGGATTGAATGACGCGATGTGGAATGAGAACCCGGCAGTACAGGTCATAGTTTACCGGATGCTGCATCACTTAAAACCCTACGGCTGGTCCGTGGATCTACTTGAGATAATGTACATGGAAGAAAGTACCTTGAAATGGGCTCAAGCTGGCTTAGCCGATGAAAATGCACCTATTCACCGTGATAGCAATGGTCATGTACTTAAAAAGGGTGACAACGTTGTTCTCATCAAAGATCTCGATGTTAAAGGCGCTGGATTTACTGCAAAGCGTGGAACGGCGGTACGCAACATTAACCTGAGCCCCGATAATGAGAACCATATTGAGGGTAAGATAAATGGGCAGCATATTGTTATACTAACACAGTATTTGAAAAAGTTATAAGTTGATTTTACTGTTTTGCACTATTCCGCTTTCGCGAAAGCGGAACTTCCACCAACTACAAACCGAGAAATTGAACGAGAGGTCTAAGGAACTGGATGTTACCATAGATCAGCAAAAACAAGCCAAAGAGTAAAACCAGAGTATTCCTCCATTTACTGTTCACAATTTCGGCATCATAACAAGCAATAAGTGCCACAATACTGAAAAAACCGAATTCGCTCCTGAATAAAGCAGTAGAGGCTAAAAAAACAAGTAGCGATAGAAGCCTAAAATTCTTCTTCCCAAACATTAAAATGATACTCAGTACAATTTCTATAGCAGTAACTGTGTAGGTAATAAGTTTTATAAAGTTGACCTGGGCGGCTGTGGTGTTGAATTCTAGGTCAAGATGAAGGTATTTATTACCATAATAAGCAGTTTTGAATTGCGCTACATGCTCGGCAAAATCAGGATCTAAAAGTTGTGCTATAATTGGAAAACTGGTACCGCTTAAAACCAACTCGCCGATTAAATTTCCATTTAAAAAATAATGGCTCAACAGTTTTTGTACTGTAGCAATTACAATTACAAAACATACAATATACCGGGGATAATTGAATAGGTCGTCTTTAAACCATAATCTGTAGGTTAGGTAAAAAGTAAACAGACCGAGCAAGAAATGGTGATTTGCCACGATGTAGTAGTTAAGGTACCAAAGTCCAATAAAGTTGAAGCTATAGAATAGGACCGACCACTTTTCCATTCTTTTATCAGTATAGCATAAGTTGATGACCGCAACAATAATTATGGGATATTTAAGTGGGGATGCAAGCCAGATGCTTCTTAAAAAAAACAAGGCTATAAACAAGTGGTACAACTTGAGAAGCGGGACTCGAGATAAGTAAATCGATAATTTATTCAAGCTCATAGATCAACTTATTGATTATTTTTTTACGATCTATGTC
>JBARYP010000057.1:0-19166 GCA_049647945.1 Nonlabens sp.
CTCCAAATCCTCAAAGTACTGAACGGCATCGTACCCTAGATAGCCGAATAGTCCCTGGCAGGGAAAATTGAATTGATGATCTGTAGCGGTAAAAAGGTTCTTATACGTTTCAAGCGCATGAATAAGATCAAAATTTGAATCGACGGGCTGGGTCTGGATGCTATCGTCAGGTAACTGTATTTCCAGCTGCTCTTGCGTGAGGATAAAACTGGATATGGGATTGCAACAAATAAAGGAATAGCTGTTGCTGCGCTGTCCATACTCATTACTTTCCAGCAATAGGCTGCCGGGAAAATTATCACGCAGCCGCAAGTAGATCCCTACCGGTGTGAGAGTATCTGCAAGTATATTTTTAAATTCTGTACGCGGTTTAAAAGGAGTATCCATTGATATAAAAATAAAAAGGCCTACGTAGCGTAGACCTTTAAGTAATTAAACATAGGTGATGCTACTGCCCAAGAGCTGTGTGCGTCCACCACCATGTATGTATAAATCGTTTCATTGACCGCAAAGATATACGCTGCGCGCGTATCATAAAAGCTTAATGATCAACATCTGACTTGAGCACTTGAGGCATTTTTGCGGCAAACCTTTTGAATCGAGGAATGGATACCCCACGTATGTACCCGTTATTGGGATTAAGTTTTGCGTAGTCTTGATGATAATCCTCGGCCACCCAGAATTTCTGGAACGGTTTAACCTCGGCGGCAACTTTATAACCCTGGTCAGTTAATGATGCTATCTTTTGCTCTATAATATTCTTTTGCTCATCATTCTGGTAGAAGATTATACTGCGGTATTGTGAGCCATTATCAGGTCCCTGCCCGTTCACCTGCTCAATATTTTGACTGGCAAAGTACACGTCCACCAGGGTCTTGAAGCTTACGACTGTTGGGTCATAGATGATTTCATTTGCCTCTGCATGACCCGTTCTACCAGTATTGCTCTGCTTGTAGGTGACATTTTCTGTATGACCGCCGGAGTAACCAGAAATTGACTCTTTTACTCCTTTTACATTCTCGTAAATTTCTTCTACACACCAGAAGCAACCACTCGCAAAATATGCTCGCTCCCTACCATCCTGGGCGGGAACGCTTACGGGAGCCTGTGCTACTGCTGGTGTATCGGTAGTGGTTTTGCTATTGTTCTCACAACTATTTGAGACTAACAGCAATACAAGTATGCTTATCAATTTCATAACTATCTTATTACAGTAGCAAAATTACTGCTAGCGCCACTAGTGGTTATTAAAAGTGGGTTAAACAAATTTCACACCGTTCTAGTTCCGCGTAACACCGTCCAAGAGTACTTGAGCTTTAAATGGTCTTTAATTTCTAATTTTGAGCTTTGTATCCACCAGCCTTCTATAAACATAAGTTAAGCAATATGCTAAATATTTGATCGCGTTAGATAATCACTCCATCAGGCAGATCTGTTTAAAGAATAGACTTCTAAACTAAAACTGAGTAGAACCTCGGCTGTTAAATGAGTAGTCAGCGTTTTTTATAATCCGGTAGTTACATAGTTAGTGAGTACATCAATATCTAGAGAAGCTTTTGTCTTGATGTGGACTAGAAACGAGATTTTAATAATTCACCTGTTGCATAAAGACGTATCCAGCCTGAATAAGCATCAGTATTCATTTGCTTCAATAAAAAAAGCCCCAAGTTTAACTTGAGGCTTCCGATTTATGAATAAGCTGTAATCTACAACTTGGCAAATTTCTTTTCCATTGCTTCTTGCTGCTCACTCGCTAGAGCTGCGTCAACCAGAATACGACCAGAATGCTCGTCAGTAATGATTTTTTTACGGCTGGCAATTTCTACCTGTACCTGTGGTGGGATGGTAAAGTATGATCCACCAGATGCGCCACGCTCGATGGGAACAACTGCAAGTCCGTTTTTAACGCTTGTTCGTATGCGGGTGTATGCTTTGATCAGTCTGTCTTCTATGCTCTTGGCATATTTTGCAGACAACTCTTGAAGCGCATTTTCCTCCTTCTCGGTTTCCTTGAGGATCTCGTCCAGTTCAGATTTTTTATGCTTCAGGTGTTCCTTGCGCTCTTCTAGGCGGCTCTTACTTTCAGTAATGACCTCTTCCTGCTGCTCGATTTGCGCGTGAAATTCTTTGATGTGTTTTTCTGCAAGCTCAATTTCCAGCTCTTGAAATTCCACTTCCTTACTCAGGGAGTTGAACTCACGGTTGTTGCGCACATTTTTCTGCTGCTCAGAATATTTTGCAATCAACTGCTTAGACTCCTCTATTTGATTTTTTTTGCCCTTGATTTGATCGTTGAGCTCCTGGCGGTGGCCATCTAGTTTTGCAACCCGGTTTGTAAGACCTTCAACCTCGTCTTCCAGATCCTCCACCTCTAGTGGCAACTCACCACGTACATTGCGTATCTCGTCAATTCTGGAATCTATAAGTTGTAGATTGTAAAGCTCTCTCAGCTTATCTTCTACGGTTACCTCGCTCTTCTTAGCCATCTGTTTAATAGTAGTTTACTGGGTTTGTTTGCGCCTGTGCACAAAAGATTGCAATATTACAAAATTTTGCATTAAGAAAATCATATATAAGGTCAATCGTGAATTGTTCACTCTCATAATGGCCCACATCGCACAATAAGGTATCTGCACCTAGGAAAAAGTCGTGGTACTTGAGGTCTGAGGTCACGTAGGCATCAGCTTTCTGGGCAATAGCCTTTTGAATACCGAAGGCACCAGAGCCACCTAGAACTGCTATTTTTTGAATGTTCCGCTTTCGCGAAAGCGTGTGACGTATAATTTTTGTGCCAAAAGTAGTTTTCAACGATTCTAAAAAGGCACCGCTTTCAAGGGGCTGCTCCAACTCACCGATTGCACCCATCCCAATATTTTGATAGGAATTCTCCAGCGTGGTGATTTCATAGGCTACCTGCTCATAGGGGTGTGTCTTTTCCAGCGCTTGTAGTACCTCTCGTTCCAGATGGGGGAGATAGGTAAGGGAGACCATGGCCTCGTCTTCTAGTTTGCGTACGTTTTTTTCCCCTGTAAAAGGATTACTGTCTTGATTGCCCTTAAAACTACCCTTGCCCTGAACGGTAAAACTGCACTCACTATAATTACCCAGCTCGCCCGCACCTACCTTATAGAGCGCCTCCTGGACTTGAGTAGCGTAGTCCTGTGGTACATAGAATAAAATTTTCTTTATGATTCCAGATCGTGGGATAAGTGTCCTTATGTCCTTTAAACCCAAAGATTTTGCCATACGGTAACTTACCCCGTTATAGGCATTGTCTAGCGCGGTATGAACGGCATAGATGGCAACATCATTTTTAATTGCCTTTACCACCGTGCGCTTAACATAATTACTGGGTTGCAGGTTTTTGAGCCCAGAAAAGATGATGGGGTGGAAGGCAACCACCATATTGCAACCCCTGGCAATGGCTTCATCAATGGTGTTTTCAAGACAATCTAGTGTTACCAGTACACCAGTACATTCCCAGTCGTATTCACCCGTGAGCAGGCCCACGTTATCAAAATCTTCAGCATAGTGAAGATGGGCGATTTCTTTTAAAGATTTTGAGATGTCTTTTATAGTCATGAGCGTGGAAGATGTGGACTACCCAAAATTAAGCAAGTTAATTAAACGTGATCTATGGAACAGCAGTAGTTTGCCACCGCCGGAACGTAAATTGAGTCGTCAGGGCGACATTAATAGTAAAGGGTGATTGTAAAGTTATCCCCTAAACAAGAAGAAATCGTCTTTTATGTCCTCAATCTTCTCGTCTTTGTTAGTCACGATATAATCCAGCGCTTTTTGCGTGAAAGCAAGTCCTTTCTTGGTAAGTGAAACCACACCGTCTTTAATAGTAATCATATTGTTTTTTACCGCAAAGTCCAGAACGGATCGAGCCTTTACTTTTTGCCAATTAATATGTTCTTGTAAATGGGCTACCCGCCTTTCTTGAATGCTGTCATGATTATTAAGGTGTAATAAAAAAGTGAGTAGGGAAACCTCCAGTCGCTGCCGGCCCTGCCTGGAAACCACCGCAACGAGCCCCTTGTCTGGAGCAAATAAATAAACGGCTAGAAACAACAATCCAAGCATGGTGGTCATTGATCCTGAAATGGATGCGTCCAGCCAGCGTGCCATCCAGTAACCGCTTATGGCGCTAGAGACACCAAAAATTACCGATAGCACAATCATCTTCTTGAGATCTGTAGTAAGCAAGTAGGCGGTTGCAGCAGGAGCAATCATCAACGCAACGACTAGAATGGCACCCACGGCATCAAATGCGGCTACTGTAGTTATTGATGCGGTTCCCATGAGGCCGTAGTGCAGTATAATCGGGCTAAAACCTAGAGCAGACGACAGACCCACGTCAAACGTGCTGATCTTCAACTCTTTATAAAACAAAAACAATAAAACTGTAGTAATCAATAAAATGCTGGATATCACCCAAAGACCTTTGGGTCCCATATCTGCGTTATTGACTATAAGCCGGTCAAAAGGGGCAAAGGCTAGATCTCCCAGCAATACCGCATCCACATCCAGATGGACGTCGTTTGCATTTTGCGCGATGAGTATCACACCGATACTGAAAAGTGCGGGAAATACTAGCCCTATTGCGGTATCCTCCTTGACCAGACCTGTTTTCTGTATCATTTCCACTAGAACCACGGTAAGGATCCCGCTGAATGCGGCAAAAACAATTAACCATGGCGAGGCTAGATCATGGGTGATAAAAAAACCGATCACAATACCCGGTAGAATAGAGTGACTTATAGCGTCACTGATGAGTGCCATCTTGCGCAAGACCAAAAACACACCAGGAATAGCACAGGCTGCAGCGGTAATCGCGGCAATTAGCTGTATTTCTATCATGGGAGTCATAGGCGGTGCTCGTTTGTGTGGACGGTACAAGAAAGTCTCAAAGGCGATTGTGCCAGTAAGTTGAAACGATTTATGGGTATTGAGCTAGTCGGGATCATTATGATTGAATAGATTAGCCGCGGTTTGAAAACCGTCATTAGTGAGTGACCAGTTGTTCCCATGAATGGTAACCCAGTCTCGCTCCACAAGTTCGGCGAGGGATTTTTTTGTAAACCCTTGAAAGTTGTTAAGTATAATAATCGCGTGTGGTCTGGTAACGTCATCATGTTTACGCACGATATTGTACATAAAATGAAGGGTTTTTTTAAGGTGCAGGTCACGCCGGTTGCGAGACAATCTGATCTGCTTAAATAGTACACCGCGCCCTGGTGAGAATATAAAGGAGATGATGACAAAGACTGCTGCGACCAGCACTATCACCGGACCGGTGGATAGATTGCGCTCGCTTGCACTTATTGCGGTACCCACCACTCCTGATACCGCACCAAAAATTGCTGCCAGTAGTACCATGATACTCAATTTATCCGTCCATTGCCTAGCTGCTGCGGCAGGTGCCAGAAGCATTGCGCTCATAAGGACCACACCTACTGTTTGTAGACCTATCACTATGGCAAGAACAATAAAAAAACTAATTAGGCCATCTATGAAAGTGGTATTGAATCCCAGCGTCATCGCATAATTCTTATCAAACAGGGATAGCTTGAATTCTTTCCAGAAGAGTAGCATTACAACCAGACTCAATCCTGTAATTATGCACATGACGATCACGTCACTTTCTACAAGGGTGGCCGCCTGTCCAAATAAATATTTATCCAGTCCTGCCTGGTTTGCATTGGGTTGTTTTTGAATATAGGTAAGCAATAACATCCCAAAGCCAAAGAACAGGCTCAAAATCAAACCTAGTGCGGTATCAGTCTTGAGGTGGGTTTTTGTCACTATTCCTTTAATCCAGTAAACGCCTATAAGTCCACTTACCAGCGCACCCAGTAAGAGTACGTTTGAATCTTTGGTACCCGTAATTAGAAAGGCAATGGCAATCCCTGGTAATGCAGCGTGGGATATGGCATCCCCCAGCAGACTCTGTTTGCGTAAAACGGCAAAACTACCCAACATGCCACAGATAGCACCCAGAACTGCGGTACCCAATGTTATGGTACGTAGTGTGTAATCTGTAAAGAAGTCGCTTAATTGCAATTGCTAGATTATGTTATGGTTCTTGAAATCACTATTTATCCTTCCTGTACGGCAACCTTATAGTTGATGCCATAGGTCTTGGTTAAATTATCATCATTGAATATTTCCTTTACGGGACCCGTAGCAATGTGTTTAACATTGAGAAACGTTACCCAATCAAAATACTCTGGTACGGTTTGTAGGTCATGATGGACTACAATCACGGTTTTTCCAGCTTTACGTAGTTCCTTGAGTATATTGATGATAGCAATTTCAGTTGTGGCATCCACACCTTGAAAAGGTTCATCCATAAAGTAAATGGAGGCATTTTGTACCAGTGCCCTCGCTAGAAACACACGCTGTTGTTGTCCACCAGATAGTTGACTGATTTGCCGATTTTTAAAGGCGAGCATTCCTACCTTTTCCAGCGCTTCAAGGGCCATTTTCTTTTCTTTGGCACCTGGTCTTTTGATCCAGCCTAGTGCACCATAAGTACCCATGGTAACTACGTCCAGAGCGGTAGTGGGGAAATCCCAATCCACGCTACCCTTCTGGGGGACGTAGGCCACCTTATCGCGCTGTTTCTTGTAGGGTTTGCCATAGATCGCTACTGATCCAGCAATCGGGTCGATAATTCCCAGGATACTCTTTATGAGAGTCGATTTTCCCGCCCCGTTGGGACCCACGATCGCCATTAACACCCCTTCTGGAATGGAAAGGTCGATGTCCCATAAAACAGGTTTAAAATTATAGGCGACGGTCAGGTCATCTACGGCTACGGCTATCTTTTCCACTATTTAAGAGCGTTTACAATAGTTGTTACATTATGCCTATACATCCCTGCATAGGTACCTTCTTGCGTACCGTTACTGCCCAAGGCATCACTATACAATTCACCACCTATAACTACTTCATGTTTTTGAGCTTTTACGGCTGCCTTTAGCGCTTCTACCGTGCGTCGAGGCACGCTACTCTCTACAAAAATGGCCTTTATCTGGTTACTGATGATAAATTCGGTGATGTTCTGTACATCTTGCACGCCAGCTTCAGTTGCGGTAGAGAGGCCTTGCAGTCCCACTACCTGAAAACCGTATTTCCTACCAAAATAGTTGAAAGCATCATGTGCCGTGACCAGAATACGTTTCTCCTCTGGTAGCTCATTGATTTTTGCAAGCAGGTCAGTTTCTAGTGCTTTGATTTTTGTCTGGTACTGCTTGAGATTCTCTTCGTAGTACGTATAGTTGTCAGGATCTGCTTCACCTAGTTTTACCGTGACATATGTTGCCATTTGCATCCAGTATTGGGTGTCAAACCATATATGAGGATCATAATTGCTGGCAAAGTAGTCACTACCTATAAGTGTTGATTTGTCCAGGGCATCACTTATAGCCACGGCATTTTTACCCTGGGATTGCATTTTTTCAAATACCTCTACCAGTTTTCCCTCCAGGTGCAGCCCATTGTAGAAAATAATATCGGCCTCAAAAAGCCTGGTCACATCGCCCTCGCTAGCCTTATATAGATGAGGATCGACGCCACTACCCATCAAACCCTGCAGTTCAATTCTATCACCTCCCAGCTCTTTGAGCATGTCTGTAATCATGGTGGTGGTAGCAACTACTTTAAGTCGGCCACTTTCAGTAGATCGTTGATTGCAGCTCACTAACAATAACAGGATAGTAAGTATTACTAGATTTTTGACGTAGTTTGACTGGTATTTCATAATTCGATTTGTCGATAGGTATTGTTGAACGGATTTGGGATGCTGTGGTTTACGCTTTCGCGAAAGCGTAATTTTCCAACGCATTATTTCCAGAGGTCTTGAATTCTATAGCTCAATCCCGCGCTGAGTAAGATGTCCTGTCCGGCAGTAAGACTGCTGCCTACGGTAAGGTCAAATTGCAAGTCGTCGTTTGCTAGATAGGTAAATCCTGCATCCCAGAGGTGATTTGAACTGCTGTCCTCTGGAAAGTCGCCATAAAGCTCCACATACATGCCTATAGTTGAAGTGAGGTCAAAACCGTAAGCAATCGTGTAGATATAAGCCAGTTCTGAACTATCGTCACCTATACGCGCGCCTATGTTGTAGGCCAGACCGGACCGGTCGTTTATGGTGTGGTCAAAGGCCAGGCGGAAATCCATGCCCGTATGCTCTGGTTTATAGTCACCACCGGCGCTGAATGGCATGGTAAGGTGACCCAATAATGCAATTTTGGGTTTCCAGCCCAGTCCCTTTGCAATACCGATTTTTGCCCCTATCAATAGTGGGCTGGTACCGTTGAGGTCAATCTCCTGATTTGTCAAATTGTCGTTAATAGTGGTTTGCCGGTAGTCCAGTCCTATCCTGAGTTCAAAATTATCCAAGAGTCCATACCTCAACAGGGTCGTGTTGAAGGTGGTCTCGTCTACGGTAGTTGAACCATCATCAAAAGAGGTAAAGAATCCACCCGTCTCAATCTGTAAAAAATTCTTGCGTACCAGACTGGGTGATTCTGTTGCGTCAGGTCTATCAGTCACTAGTGGTTCCACCGCATCTTGCTGTGCATAAATTATCTGTGCAGCGGTCAGTAACAGTACGAGTAGCGAGGCTTTTAAATTCATGATCTAGGTTTGATGTAAATACTTTGGGATGTGCTTTTTGTAATTGTTCTGCTTTTTCCTTCCACGTTTATTGTGAGTGAACCATCATAAATTTCCTTATCCACCAGTTCTATGTGTGTCCCCATGGTGATTCCCATGCGATCAAGGTATTGTAGGAATTCTTCACTTGAATCAACCACTCCTACAACGGTACCGCTGGAGGCAATTGTGGCATTACATAACAAGCGTTTTTGTAAACTGGGCATTTTCCCATTGCGATCTGGAATGGGATCACCATGGGGATCTGTTTGCGGGTGATCCAGGTGCTTATCCAGTTCATCAATTAATTTTGACGATCTGATATGTTCTAACTGTTCTGCAACTTCATGGACCTCGTTCCAAGTGAAATTTAATTTGTCAACTAAAAACACTTCCCAAAGGCGATGTCTTCTTATGACCTGAATGGCAGTAGTAAGTCCTGCGGGAGTCAACTTACTGCCCTTATAGGGGATGTAGTTTACGTAACCCTTGTCCGCCAGCTTTTTGAGCATAACGGTTACTGAAGATGGCTTTGTATTTACTACCGCCGCAATCGCATTAGTTGATACCAGCGACCTGTCGCTCATAAGATGGTAGAGGTTCTTAAGATAATTTTCTTCGGCAACGGTCAACATAATTACAAAGGTAAACTTATCTCAGGTTTAAACTAATCTTTTATTTAGGTACGACTAAAAATTAGTTTACTGCTATACGTGTTAGTTATGAAATTAGGATTAGTAGATAGAATAAGGTTTGTAACCTAGCTAGAATACATTCTAAAACCAGACTCCACGACTGGACAAAAGATGAATTCACCCTTATGAATTATTTTATTCCAAGTTGTACTAAAAACAACTCAATGCTACTGTTCTAGTTTTGTAATGCTAGAAGATTGAAATAGAAAATTTAAATCATTGCAAGTCATTAATCTCTGGATCAGGATATGAGATTTACAGATAATGATGTTCAGTAATAATGAGATCTCTAGAACTGGTAGCATCTATAGCAAGAGTTTCACGCCTGTTCCTAGATTCACGCACTCCTATAAAAGGTATCGGTAGTTATTGAGCCTTTTGGTTGCGCTTTTTCCAGTTTTTTTTGGCTAGTTCTTGAAGATCCTCCACCTTATCGCTCTCGTCCATGATCTCAAGTCCAAGCATGGTTTCAATAATATCCTCCATAGTCACCACCCCCTGAACGTTACCGTAGTTATCTACCACGAGCGCCAAATGTTCTTTGGTAGAAATCATTTGCTCAAACATATTACTAATAGATTTGTCAGTCGCTACCACTACTATTTCTCTCTTGAGATCAATTAGATTTTTAGTAGCTTTTTGCCTAATGAGATGAGCCAGAATCTCATCTTTAAGAACATAACCCTTTACATCATCCCTGTTTTCACCATAAATGGGGATGCGTGAATAGCGTAATTCCTGATTTTCAGAAAAGAAATCTGATATTGATTTGCTTTCTTGAGCCATAAACATCACAGACCTGGGAGTCATAATGTCTTTGACTTCAATGCTATTAAAATTCATCAAGCTAAGTATGTATTGACTCTCGCTGGGTTCAAAAACGCCTTCTTCTTCTGCTGTTTCTGTTATTGCAACAAATTCTTCTCTAGTCATGGAATTCATATGCGCACTCTTGCCTATGGCTTTAGTGGTAAGTTGTAGAATCCACAGTATTCCTGTATACTTTAATGCAAGTACCATAATCCTCAGGACGCGGGTTGAGAATCCAGCCAGACTTTGCCAGTAGGTGGCGCCTATTGTTTTAGGTATAATTTCTGAAACAACCAGGATCAAAACGGTCATTACCGCACTTACGATACCTACAAGTGGAATGCCCAGATAATCTGCTCGATAGCCTTCTCCTATGAGTGCTTCTGCTTGAACACCTACCAGAATGGCTCCTACTGTGTGGGCTAGTGTATTAAGCGTGAGAATGGCGATGAGCGGTTTATCTACATCTGACTTTAATTCTTTTAGGTTCTCTATGTAGGTGGCTCCTTCCTGCTCTTTTACTTTTACAAAGGTGGGAGTGATGCTTAAGAGTACCGCTTCAAGGATGGAACATAAAAAGGAGAAGAAAATGGATACGACCGCATAAACGATGAGTAAAGCCATGGAGTGGTTTTTTGTAAATGTAGGAAAGTTGCATTACAGTTACGGTTATTGCTTATATGAATAACAACTGTTTAAGAGAGAATTATCAGACCCGCGATACTCTGGCAAAAATATCTATTGTTCCAGCGTTCCAGAGAGTAGCCAGGCACTAGAATAACCAGCACGCTTCAATCTATTGAGTTCATTGATGGCATCGTCGCGATCTGCAAAGCTGGAAAAAGCAACGTTGTGCAAACCGTACTTATTAACACCTATGCGCGTCGCTACTATTCCTTCTTTCTTGAGCTGGGAGATACGCTTATCAGCGTTTGCAGGATTTCTAAAAGCCCCGGCGACGATGTGGTGAGTCTTTACGATAGGTGCGACTTCAAGTGTAATGGTGGGTAAAGGATCTGAAATCAAAAAACTGGACTGCTGCACCTTATTTTGGAATGCTGCCTTGGCTTTAGTCGCGATTTCTTGATCTTGTCGTTGCGTTTCAATACGGTAGGTGCGCCATCCCATAGCTGTGCTTGCTAGAAGTACGAGACCTATGGCAGCATATTTCCACCAGGATGTTTTATACGGCTGCTCGCTGGAAACTGGAACTGCTGATACTTCATTTTCCTGCCCTGCTGCAACCAGTACTTTTAGAGGAGCTACCCCGGTCAATGGCGCAGCATTTTGCATTGCTAGGCCAAAAGCTTCTGGCAGATAGTTCACAACATTAGTTGGTGTAAAGAAAAGATTGTCTTCTTCAGTCCTTGTGATTTGCCCTACCTTGGAAATATTGGCGTACCCTCGTTCAGCTATTTCCTTATGAATTTGATTTACAAATAGAAGCACCTCCTGTTGAGCTTGTTCGTACGTGATGCTGGTGCTTTGGGAAAGGTGATTATATAGTAGGCCATCATTTTGATCAACCTCTGCATTGAATCCCAAATGTTTTTTTGGCGGGTATACAACATGCAGGTCTGCATCATGAGACGCTGGTACACGACGACTTACAAATGCTCCCAGTCCTGGGACGATGACGCATTCATGCCGGTATAATAATTCTGCAACGTAAAAGGAGACGTTCATGGCTACAAACATAACAAATTAGAACATTGCCATGTGTAGATTTATCTACCTAACTAAAATAATAACAATCTAGATTCTAGTTTGAACAATCTAATCTACAAATTTTAAGTGCTTATTAAATTCTTGATCTAGTCTTAGCAGGATTAGAGATATAGTTCCAGTTACTCTAAACAGTAGCCGGTAAAATTAAACTCAACAAGTGCCGCATTGCAACATTAAAATCGAGCCTTACATCTATCTAAACAACTGCCATCCAACTATGGCAGGGATTTCTAAATGAAGTATTTTTGCAGTCATATTTAAGGGCATGCTGGATAAGGTTAAGGAACACATAGAAAAAGTACAAAATTTTACGGCAGACTCAGCAGATGCAGTAGAGGCGTTCAGGATCGAATATTTAGGTTCAAAAGGGTTGCTCAAAGATCTGTTTGCTAAGTTTAGAGAAGTACCTGGAGATCAGAAGAAAGCCTTTGGTCAGGCTATTAATGAACTTAAGAAAATGGCTGCCGACAAGGTTACTGAGCTCAAGGTTACCCTGGAGAACAGTATAGAAGAGCCAGACCTAAAACTGGATCTTACCCAACCAGGGTATCCCATGGCCGTAGGTTCAAGACATCCCATATCGATTGTTAAAAACCAGATGATCGATATTTTTTCAAGGATAGGATTCAATGTAAGTGAGGGGCCAGAGATAGAGGATGACTGGCACAATTTTACGGCACTCAACCTGCCAGAGCACCATCCAGCCCGCGATATGCAGGACACGTTTTTTATCCAGCGAGATCCAGACGTTTTATTGCGCACACATACCTCGAGCGTCCAGGTGCGGTATATGGAGGACAACAAGCCACCTATAAGGACGATCTCACCCGGTCGCGTTTTTCGTAACGAGGCAATCAGCGCTCGTTCACATTGTATTTTTCACCAGGTAGAGGGATTATATATCGATAAGGAGGTAAGTTTTGCAGACATGAAACAAGCCCTGTTATATTTTACCCAGGAAATGTTTGGTAAAAGCAAGATCAGGCTGCGTCCTTCCTACTTTCCCTTTACTGAGCCTAGTGCAGAATTAGACATATACTGGGGACTGGAAACCGAAACAGATTATAAGATAACCAAGGGAACCGGCTGGCTGGAAATAGGCGGTTGTGGTATGGTGGACCCGGCAGTTCTTACTAATTGCGGTATTGATCCAGAAGAGTATAGCGGCTACGCCTTTGGGATGGGGGTGGAGCGCATCGCCATGTTGTTATACCAGATAGGTGATATACGTATGTTTTTTGAGAATGACGTGCGCTTCTTACGCCAGTTTTTCAGCGCGATCTAGAAGATGGAATCCCACCTCATATTTGTATATAACGCAAACTCTGGAAGGCTCAACGCCTGGATTGACAGCGCTCATAAAATCGTAAGCCCCAGTACTTACAAATGCAGGCTCTGCGATCTCACTTATGATGTATTTAAAGAAAATGAAGAATGGTTACGCTTTCGCGAAAGCGGGATTTTTAAAGACATCCAGCTAGAATTCTTGCACATCGATGAGTTTGAAGAAACTTACTGGTCAAAATGGTTGCCAAGATATACGTACCCAATTATTCTAAAAAAAAGCCAAGATATACAGGATTACAATGACGGTTTTGGCACTAACTCAGGACTGGAGATATTAATGAGTGCAGAACAGATGAACAAAATCCACACTACGGGAGAGTTTATAGAGCACATAAAAAAACTGGGGATCGCATGAAAAAGGATATTGTAATGCCCAAGGTGAAAGATGTCTATATCGCCATAGTGCAAGAGATAAATGAGGAGTCTAGGAAATGGGATTGGATCGTCTATTTAATTAACGACTCGAGGGTGCCGCTGGAATCTGTCATGATAATGAGTCGCGGGCGCCATGAGGATGGCCGCAAGACCAGCACCTTCAGGCATGCGTTTGAAGTAGTGGCCGCAAAAAGTTTTAAAAAGGTGGAACTGATCGTAGAAGAAGTCTTTGATTTTGAAAACGAATACTTGCTTACTTTTTTCAAAGACGGCAAGCTTTACGACAAAATATTTAAAGCCCGACCACACAGCATTACTACAAAGAACTGTGTCACCATTCCTGTCAAGTCACAAGAGGGGATTCTTCTTTCCTAGATGTAGTGCTTGCTGCAGGAGCTATAAGGTTATAGTTAATCAATTGCAGGAATAATCCTATGGCCGTGCTGGTTTATTCAGGAGTTAAGCTTATTCACTTATCTAAAAGTCAGCGTATTTTTGCACTTTTTTAACGCAAATGGTATTTAGTTCGGCATATTTCATTTTGTTGTTCTTGCCGCTGGTGCTTACCGTGTACTTTTTGACACCGCGCAAGTATCGCAACCTAGTGCTACTGGCTTCTAGTTTGTGGTTTTATGCCTATGGCGAGGGTTTGCTGGTGCTGGTCATGGTATTTTCTACAATTGTTGACTTCTATGCGGCACAACTTATTGAGGCGGGTAGGCGCAAACTGGGATTACGTCTATCCATAGCTACTAATCTTACCACTTTAGGAATCTTCAAGTATTTCAACTTTGGTATTGATAATTTTCTGGTCGTCGCTGGCGAGTTGGGTATGAGTCCTGAGGCATTAGGTCACTTCCCAGAGATCATCCTGCCCATGGGAATCAGTTTTTATGTTTTCCAGACGATGTCCTATACAATTGACGTCTATCGAAACCAGGTAAAGGCAAATCGCAATTTTATCGAGTTTGCTACCTACGTGACCATGTTTCCACAGTTAGTTGCGGGTCCTATTGTGCGTTATGTCGATATAAAGAGTTATCTGTCAGATAGGAGTGTGGATCTTGAAAACTTTGCGCTAGGTCTGGAGCGATTTATACTGGGACTAGCAAAAAAACTGATCATTGCAAACACCTTTGCCGGCCTTGCAGATGTGATTTTTATGCACACAGATGACGGTCTTTCAACGGGAATGGCCTGGCTGGGTGTATTTGCCTACTCCATACAGATCTACTATGATTTCTCTGGTTACTCTGACATGGCGATAGGACTGGGCCGCATGATGGGATTCACCATCCCAGAAAATTTTAATTACCCCTTTATTTCTAAAAGTATTACAGAATTCTGGCGACGCTGGCATATTTCCCTATCCACCTGGTTTAGGGACTATCTATACATACCGCTGGGTGGAAATAGAGTAAGCAAGTCTAGAATGTATGCCAATTTAGTAATCGTATTTGCGGTGACAGGACTATGGCACGGCGCGGCCTGGACCTTTATAATCTGGGGATTGCTGCATGGGTTTTTTATCCTCATAGAAAAACTTTTTCTGGGTAAACTATTAAATAAGTTGCCAGACTTTGTAGGACACCTGTATATGTTGTTTGTGATATTTTCAAGCTGGGCGCTATTCAGGGCAGACGACATCTCTCAATCTTGGGCTTATTTAAATCACCTATTTGTCTATACTGCGGGGAATAGTGAATTACAGGCATACATCAAGTATTTACACATTGATGCACATTTAGTTCTGGTAGGTGTAGTAGGAATCTTGTTTAGTTTACCACTATACCCTGCGATCTCAAAAAGGTTGAAAGGTTCTCACTACTTTATTCCCAGATATGTATTCATTACGGGATTATTTTTTCTGTGTTTGACCTATCTCGCATCCGGTTCTTACAACCCGTTTATTTACTTTAGGTTCTAGTATTATGATATTGAACACAAAAAAAACTACTAAATACCTGATTTTTATAAGCGCCATTGTATTGCTTACCCTAATACCGCTTATCTCTGTGAGTCTGGGATTCAAAACTGAGCCCCGTTATGAGGGCGAGCGTAAAATAGGATTCAGGTTTAAAAAGAATTTTCCCTTCAGGCATGAATTGTTGCGCCTTCATCTAGATATGCGTTCAGAAATATTTAAAGCTCATCCCCTACCATATAAATACATTGAGGGAAAGGATGGATTCAAGTTTCTGGGAAACAGCTATTACAACGCTACTGCCGTGGGGTTGAACGCTCAGATTTTAAGTACGGAACAATTAAATAGCCTTTCTGAGATCTTGCTTTCCAATAAGCACATGGTAGAAAAATCGGGTGGCAGCTACTACTTTGCCATGGCACCTCTTAAGTCGACAACCTATCCAGAAAAGTTTCCTTTGAAGGCACTTGAACGGGTATCCAGAAAACAACAAATCGACTCTTTGTGTACTGCCATAGGCGTGTCGTTTATTGATTTAGGCAAGCACTTTAAAAACAATAAAAAAAATATACGTATCTATCATAAAACAGATAGTCACTGGAATGATATAGGATCCCTGCTAGCTCACCAGTCTATTGTTGAAAGGCTTAAAGAAGATTTTCCTGGTCATGACATTAAACGCTACGATTTTGATGAAGTAACCATAGATACGATTCCTGTTGCGCTGGGCGATATCAATAGGTTTGCATTGTTACCGCTTGGTGAAGACCTTATTAGAATTCAATTTAAGGATGCCCCAAAATTTAATGAACTGGAACATACGCTCAATTCCAGCACATTGCCAGATGATTATTTAAAGAAACCCAGTCATAAATATAGCTCAGACTATAATGATCTTAAGGTGGTCTGTTTCCATGATTCATTTATGCCAGGAGTAAGTCTATTTTTACGCGGCGCTTTTAAGGAAAGTGTGTTTCTTTGGGACTACCGCCTCAATGCAGAATTAATACTCAATGAAAGACCAGATATTGTGATTCAAGAAGCAGCAGAGTTGGAAATCGTGGATTTAATAGAAGTAAACCAGTAAATATTTAATATGAAAGTTCTTCTAAAAATAGACTGTATACTGGATCTACTTTCCATAATTACTACAATGAAAAGTCAACCGACTATCTTTATAACTTTATAAGTATGGTATTTAGTTCTGCCTATTTTATATTCCTTTTTCTACCGGTAGTACTAGCGGTGTACTTTTTAACACCGCGTAAGTATCGCAATTTAATTCTACTTATTTCAAGCCTGTGGTTTTATACCTATGGTGAGAAACTACTGGTGGTAGTGATGGTTTTTTCGACCATCGTAGATTTTTATGCCGCGCAGCTTATAGAATCAGGTAGGCGTAAACTTGGTTTACGCATTTCCATTGCTACTAACCTTACTACACTAGGAGTTTTTAAGTACTTTAATTTTGGTATTGACAATCTGCAAGCAATAACAACGCAGCTAGGTTTCTCAATAGATACTCTAGGCAGTATTCCTGAGATTCTATTGCCTATGGGAATAAGCTTCTATGTATTTCAAACGATGTCCTACACTATTGATGTGTATAGAAATCAAGTACCTGCCAATCGTAATTTTATAGAATTTGCCACCTATGTGACTATGTTCCCACAACTGGTGGCAGGGCCTATCGTACGATATGTTGACATAAAGGATTACATCACAGACCGCAGCGTAGACCTTAAAAACTTTACCCTGGGACTAGAGCGTTTTATATTGGGTCTGGCAAAAAAGCTCATTCTTGCTAATACGTTTGCAGGCGTTGCAGATACTATCTTTATGCACAGCGATGACGGCATATCTACTTATATGGCTTGGCTGGGAGTAGCAGCCTATTCCATTCAGATCTACTTTGACTTTTCTGGATATTCAGATATGGCCATAGGGCTGGGCCGCATGCTTGGTTTCAAGATTCCTGAGAACTTTGATTATCCCTTTATATCAAGGAGTATAACTGAATTCTGGCGTCGCTGGCATATTTCCCTGTCCACCTGGTTCCGGGATTACCTGTATATTCCATTAGGTGGCAACCGGGTAAGTAAAACCAGGATGTACATTAACCTTGTGACCGTATTTGCTGTTACTGGTTTATGGCATGGAGCTGCGTGGACCTTTATTCTGTGGGGTTTGCTACATGGAATTTTCATATTGATGGAAAAAATATTTTTAGGTAAATTTTTAAATAGGCTACCTAATTTTATAGGTCATGCTTATCTGTTGTTCGTAATCTTCTTCAGCTGGGCGCTATTCAGGTCTGACGATATTACAAGAGCCTGGGGATATCTCGATAAGCTTTTTATTTATAACCCGGGAATAGATGCTATCCAGGATTATATCAAGTTGCTTCACTTTGACCGTTATACATTGTTTCTGGGAATTGTAGCAATTTTGTTCAGTATGCCATTCTACCCATGGCTTCAAAGAAATTTGAAAGGTCAGTTTATGGTTTTACCTCGCTATGGTTTTATTCTGGTGCTCTTTATAATCTGCGTAAGCTATATTGCATCAGGTGGTTACAATCCTTTTATCTATTTTAGGTTTTAAGATGAAATTTAATAGAGCAATACATCTAGGTTTTGTGATTGTTTTCTCAATCTTTATTGCGATTCCAGTCCTGTTTACCATACTTCAGATTGAAGTGACGCCCTATGATCCCAATGAAAAAAAGATCAGCCTCAACTTTAAAAGGAACTTTCCCTTAAAAAAGGACTTGCACAAACTAAACTGGGCAATAATCTATGATTTGTTCAAAAAGGACCCACTCCCGGCAAGAGTAGTAAACGGTAGGGACGGCTGGAAATTTCTAGGCGACTATTTCAGTAATGTTATTTATGAGTCAAAGGGGATCAAGGTATTCACTCACGAAGAACTTCATCAATTCGGCAAGGAGTTGATAAGGCAAAAAGAGATCGTTGAAGAGAATGGGGGTAAGTTCTACTTTGTCATGGGACCCAACAAATTGACGATCTACGATGACAAGTTGCCCTTGAGTAGTATGGATCGCAAGACAAAGCTGCAGCAGGTCGACTCGCTATGTAGCGCAATAGGCATTGACTACATCGACGTGACCACGGTGCTCCAAGATCGCAAAAAAGACATAAGATTGTACCATAAGACTGATACGCACTGGAATGATTTTGCCGGTTATCTCGCTTATCAGGAAATGGTAAAACGTATAGGCAAGGACTTCCCAGACCATGACATCCCACTCTATACAGAACGGGATATCGTAATAGACACCCTCATTACGCCCATGGGCGATCTCAATGAAATGCTGCGTTTACCTAAATCCGAAGCTACGATAGAAGTCAACTTGAAAAACCCCGCGGCCTTTGATTCTATACCAGACCAGTTTGCAGTACGACCTGGATACCACAACAAACCTAATTTTTATGAATCACGGTTTGAATCACCCATAAACGATTTAAAGTTTATGATGATGCATGATTCATACATTGATTATGTGAGAGACTACCTCAAGGTCGGTTTTGGTAAGTCGATATTTATCTGGGATTTTCATTTTAAGGAAGAACAGGTCATCAAGGAACGTCCAGATATTT